>JBLFXJ010000170.1:0-16557 GCA_047609825.1 Myxococcota bacterium | reverse complement strand
CGACTATCGCGGCCGCCTGTGCTCGGCATCCGCTGCGTTCACGGCCGCAATACCGAACCGCGCGGAAATCGCGATGCCACGTGGGTCTACACATCTGCGACGTGCAAGGAACAAAAAAACAGGCGAGGGGTTTGCCGCCGCTGTCAACCCACCGTGACGGGAAGGGACAGGCCCAGCCAGCGCATCGCCTGAACAGCACCTACACTCGATCACAGACACCGCTTCGCGACCACCTCCCCCCTCCGCTCTGTGCACCACCGCATCATCCCTCCGGCCCGACGCTGTGAGGTTCGTGTGCGGACCACTCACCGGAGGTACGACCATGACCGCAACCAACGACCTGCTCGCACTGATCGCCGAACGCCAGGACGTTCAGCGCTACCGGGACCTGCTGTGGGAGGGCTCATTCGCCGACTACCTGGACATGGTGCTCGGCACCCCGAGCATTGCCCGCAACGCCTACCAGCGCCTGTACGACCTCGTTGAGTCCTACGGTTTCGAGGACATCACCGAGTACAAGAAGACCATCCGGCGCTACCAGTTCTTTGACGACCCGTTCGGCGGCGGGGCTGACGCCGTGTTCGGGATCGACATCCAGCTGATGAAGCTGGTGCGTGTGCTCCGGGCAGCCGCCCTCAGCTACGGCCCCGAGAAGCGGGTGCTCCTGCTGCACGGCCCCGTGGGCTCTGCGAAGTCCACCATCGCCCGCCTGCTCAAGAAGGGCCTCGAGCACTACAGCCGCACCGACGCGGGTCGGATGTACACCTACTCGTGGGTCATCGACGGCGAGGAGATCCCGTCCCCCATGAACGAAGACCCGCTCAAGCTGCTGCCCGACGCCGTGCAGACTTCGGTGCTCGCCCGGCTGAACGCCAACGCCAAGTACCCGGTGCGGATCAAGGGCGAGCTCAACCCGGTGTGCCGCTTCTACTACCGGATGCTGCTCAAGCGATACGACGGCGACTTCATCCAGGTGCAGCAGCACATCCGGGTGCGCCGCCTGGTGCTCTCCGAGAAGGACCGCCTGGGCATCGGCACCTTCCAGCCGAAGGACGAGAAGAACCAGGACAGCACCGAGCTCACCGGCGACATCAACTACCGCCTCATCGCCGAGTTCGGCTCCGACAGCGACCCCCGCGCGTTCAACTTCGACGGCGAGTTCTGCGTCGCCAACCGTGGCCTGATCGAGTTCGTCGAGATGCTCAAGCTCGACGTGGCGTTCCTGTACGACCTGCTGGGCGCAAGCCAGGAGCATCGGATCAAGCCAAAGAAGTTTGCCCAGACGGCCATCGACGAGGTGATCCTCGGCCACACCAACGAGCCCGAGTACCGTCGCCTGCAGAACAACGAATACATGGAAGCGCTGCGCGACCGCACCATCAAGATCGACGTGCCCTACATCACGAAGGCGAGCCAGGAAGCACGGATCTACAAGAAGGACTTCAACCGCGAGCGGGTGAGCGCTCACATCGCGCCGCACACCCTCGAGATGGCGGCGCTGTGGGCCGTGCTCACCCGCCTCGAGGAGCCGAAGAACCACAAGCTCACCCTGCTGCAGAAGGCGCGACTCTACGACGGTCGCTCGGTCCGGGGCTTCACCGAAGATCACGTGAAGGAGCTGCGCAAGTCCGCCGTCCGCGAGGGTCTGCAGGGGATCAGCCCCCGCTATGTGCAAGACAAGATCAGCAACGCGCTGGTGCGCGACCCCGATCTCGTGTGCCTGAACCCGTTCATGGTGCTCAACGAGCTGGAGTCGGGCCTCGACCACCACTCGCTGCTCACCAACGAGGACGACCGCGACCGATTCCGCGAGCTGCTGAACGTGGTGAAGCAGGAGTACACCGACATCGTGAAGAACGAGGTGCAGAAGGCCATCGCCGCCGATGAGGGAGCCATGGCGCGGATGTGCGGCAACTACATCGACAACCTGCGGGCCTACGTGCTGCGCGAGAAGGTGAAGAACAGCTTCACCGGCGCCTACGAAGAGCCCAACGAGCGCATGATGCGGTCGATCGAAGAGAAGATCGACATCGCCGACAGCCGGAAGGACGACTTCCGACGCGAGCTGATGAACTACATCGCCGCCCTGGCACTCGACGGAAAGACCTTCGACTTCACCATGAACGAGCGCCTGCACCGGGCCCTGGAGCTCAAGCTGTTCGAGGACAGCAAGGACAGCATCAAGCTGTCGTCGCTGGTCAGTCAGAACACCGACCCCGACACCCAGGCCAAGATCGACGTGGTGAAGCAACGCCTCATCGACCACTACGGCTACGACGAGATCTCCGCGAACGACGTGCTGCAGTATGTGGCCAGCATCTTCGCTCGGGGTGACGCCTCGAAGTCAAGCTAGGAGGCCGCGATGCTGAACATCGATCGCGACCTCGGGCGCTTCCGCGACATCGTACGAGGCAGGGTACGCAAGGACCTGCGCAAGTACATGTCGTCGGGCGAGCTCGTAGGAAAGCAGGGCAACAAGGCCGTGTCCATTCCGCTGCATCAGATCGGCATCCCGCGGCTCCGCTACGGGAAGAACGACGGCGGCGTGGGCCAGGGAGATGGGCAGGGCGAAGGGCCCGGCCAGGGCCAGCAGGCGGGCGACGCCGCCGGAGAGCACGCCCTGGAAGTCGAGATCTCCGTCCAGGAGCTCGCCGAGATCCTCGGGGAGGAGCTCGAGCTGCCGCGCATCGAGCCAAAGGGCGCGGCGTCCACCTCCACCAAGCGGCACAAATACACGGGCATCCGCCGCGTGGGGCCCGAATCGCTGCGCCACATGAAGCGCACCTACAAACAGGCGCTCAAGCGCAGCATCGCCGGAGGCACGTTCGACCCCCGGAAGCCGATGGTCGTGCCGCGAAAGGACGACAAGCGCTACCGCGCCTACAACGTGGAGACCGAGCCCCGGTCCGCCGCGGTCATCGTGTACATGATGGACGTATCCGGATCCATGGGCAAGGAGCAGAAGGAGATCGTGCGCTCGGAGGCGTTCTGGATCGATGCCTGGCTCAAGCACAACTATGACGAAATCGACACCCGGTTCATCATCCACGACGCGGCCGCGCGCGAGGTGGACCGCGACACCTTCTTCCGCACCCGGGAGTCCGGCGGCACCCTGATCAGCAGCGCGTACAAGCTCGCGCTCGAGATCCTCGAAGCCGACTATTCCGCGTCTGACTGGAATATCTACCCGTTCCACTTCAGCGATGGCGACAACTGGTCCACGTCCGACACCGGCACCTGCATGAGCCTGCTCAAGGACCGGCTCGTGCCGATGAGCAACCAGTTCAGCTATGCGCAGGTGGACAGCCAGTACGGGTCTGGGCAGTTCATCAAGGATCTTAACCAACACTTCGCGGGCGAGGAGCGCGTGGTGCTGTCCAGGATCGCCGACCGGGACGGCATCATGGACTCCATCCGCGAGCTGCTCGCAAAGGGGAACTGAGATGGCACGCACCACCGCCCGGTTCCTCCGCGAGGGGCGCGCGCTCCCGCCCGAGCTCGAGACTGCACGGGTCGAGATCGAGGCCCTCGCCCGCAGCTATGGCCTGGACTTCTTCGACACCATCTTCGAGATGTGCACCTACGAGGAGATCAACATGGTCGCCTCGTATGGGGGTTTCCCCACCCGGTATCCGCACTGGCGGTTCGGGATGGAGTACGTGCAGATGCAGAAGTCCTACGAGTATGGGCTGTCGAAGATCTACGAGATGGTGATCAACACCGACCCGTCGTATGCCTACCTGATGGACTGCAACCTGGTGGTGGATCAGAAGCTGGTGATGGCGCACGTGTTCGGCCACGTGGACTTCTTCAAGAACAACCTCTGGTTCAAGGGCACGAACCGGCGGATGCTCGACCAGATGGCGAACCACGCCACCCGCATCCGCGACCTGATGGACCGGCACGGCACCGCCGAGGTGGAGGCGTTCATCGACCAGTGCCTGTCGATCGACAACCTGGTGGACCCGTATGCGCTGCACATCAAGCGAACGCGCAGCTCCAGCGAGGCGGAGATCGAGACGGCCGAGGCGGACGGATCCATCGCCCGGCTCCCGGCGAAAGACTACATGGACCCCTACATCAACCCACCGGAGTTCCTGGCCTCACAGGCCGAGAAACGGCAAGAGGTGCTGGACCGCATGCGGGCGTTCCCCGAGTCGCCGGTGCGCGACGTGCTGGGCTTCATGCTCGACCACGCGCGCCTGCCGCGGTGGAAGCACGAGGTGATGGACATCATCCGCGACGAGGCGATGTACTTCGCGCCGCAGGGGCAGACCAAGATCATGAACGAGGGGTGGGCCACGTACTGGCACACCAAGCTGATGACCCAGCACATCCTCACCGACGCCGAGGTGATCGACTACGCCGACGCCAACTCCGGCACCCTCGCCATGCGCCCTGGGCAGCTCAACCCGTACAAGCTCGGGCTCGAGCTGTGGCGGCACATCGAGATGCGCTGGGACAAGGGCCGGTTCGGCAAGGCCTGGCTCGACTGCGACGACCCGCGGAAGCGGGCGGCGTGGGACACCGAAGCGATGAAGGGGCGCGACAAGATCTTCCAGGTGCGCCAGACCCACAACGACATCACCTTCCTCGAGACCTTCCTCACGGCGGACTTCTGCCGTGCGATGGGCTTCTTCACCACGAAGTTCGACAAGCGCTCAGGCGAGTGGGTGCTGGACAGTCGCGAGTTCGCCGACGTGAAGCAGCAGCTGCTGCAGATGCTCGCGAGCCGGGGCACGCCGCGGGTGTACGTGGTGGACGGCAACCACGCCAACCGCAGCGAGCTGCGCCTGTGGCATGAGCACGAGGGGCTCGACATCCAGCTCGACTGGGCCACGGTCACGCTGGAGAACCTCGCGGCGCTGTGGGGCCGACCGGTGCACCTCGACACCCAGGTCGATGGCAAGCCCGTGCGCCTGTCGCACGACGGCGCAACTGCCAGCCGCAGCCCGCTGAAGGAGGCCTCATGAAGGCGTCCGCAGCGCTGGACGCGGCCCTCGAGAGCAGCGCGGGCTCGGGACGGATCACAGCAGACGGAGAGCACGGCTCGGCGGCCATCGACCTGGTGGCCGTCGGACCGATCGGAGTGCGGGTGCGCGCTGTGGAGGTGACGCGCGCCGTGGGCGTGGACGTGGGCGATGAGGCCGAGGCGCTCCCCGAGCGGCTGCGCGCGCTCCCAGAGCGGGTGGTGCCCGTCGAGGTCGACCGTGGCCTGGGCGGGGCCGTGCTGCGCACCCGCCCGGAGCAGATGCGGGATCGGGAGTTCTTCGAAGTGGAGGTTCGCCCGAACACCACCACGATCCGACGGCACCGGGTGGACGAAGACGGATCACGTCACGCAGCGGAGTTCGCGCTTACCCGCGACCAGCTGGGGCGTCTGGTGGACGAGCTCGGGGGCTGCCACCCACGCACCTGACGGCCCACCGACCCGCGCGGCTCCGGAGGTGTTCGGTAGACTGCGGGCTGCGTGGCCGAGGGAGCCATCATGCACACACTCGCCGTCATACTCCTGTCTCTCCTCTCCGCATGTCAGACCGAGCCGACGGCTCCGCCCCAGCCAGCGGCGACGGCCCCGGTGCACCTGGCCGACAGGGTCGGAGGCGCCCGGGTGGACGTGGCCCCTCTCGGCCCGCCGCTGCGCCCGCAGGTGTGGTCGCTGGCGACGAGCGACGGCTGGACGGTGCAGGGTGCGGGCGACAGCGCGCACACCGCGGACGGGGTCTCCCTCGAGGTCCTCACCGCGGCCAGCATCACCCGGTCTCTGCCGAACCTGGCGCCCTCCGACTGGGGCGCGGTGGAGGTGGAGCTCGACGCCACCGGCGGGCTCCGCGACCTGGAGGTCTCCCTGGGCGCGACACCGGCCACGGCTGTGGTGGTCGCGGACGGGCGCACTCACCGCGTGCGCCTGCACCTCGACGGCGTCGATTCCGCGCCGTGGACCCAGCTCGGCCTCAGCCTGTCCGGCGCAGGCCCCGGCACCGCGCTCGTGCGGTCCGTCACGCTGCTCCCGCGCGGCCGGGCCTACGCCGACGCCCCTGCGGGTGTGGTCACCGCGCGGCGCGGCAAGGCGCGACTCCAGGCCATCCACCTGCACACCCCCGGGACCGTGGCCATCGATCTCCGGGTGCCGGCCGATGCCCGCCTGGATCTGGCGCTGGGGCTCGCGGAAGATCCCGACCCGGTCACCTTCGGCATCACGCTGGTGGATCCCGAGGGTCGGACGCACACCCTCCTGGAGCAGGCCTGGGCCGACGCGAACGCGTGGTCACAGCAGCACGTGGACCTGTCCGCCTGGGCCGGGCAGACGGTCACCCTCCGACTGCAGGCCAGCTCTGCGGTGCCCGGGGCGGTGGCCCTGTGGGGCTCGCCGGTGGTCTCCTCTCGCGCGACCTCGCCGCAGCCGAACGTCATCGTCTACGCCATCGACGGCGCCGGCGCCGACTACATGAGCCTGTACGACTACGACCGGCCTACGACGCCGGTCCTGGCGGCGTTGGCCGCCGAGGGCACGGTGTTCGAGCGGGCCCACACCACGTCGGGGTGGACCAAGTCGTCCACCGCGTCGTTCATGACCTCCCTGCACCACAGCGTGCTCGGCGGGTACCGCTCCGACTCCGACCGCATCCCCGACACCGTGGACACCCTGGCAGAGCGATTCCGTGCTGCTGGCTACCAGACGGGCGTGTTCACGTCGAATCCGTTCGCCGGCAGCCTGTCGGGGCTCGAGGCCGGCGTGGACCTGTTCCGCGACGCCCACGTGGCCCACAACTCCGCCTCGTCGGTGTCGCTGCACGAGGCGTTCCTCGCCTGGCGCGACGACTGGCCCGCCGAGCCCTACTGGGCCCACATCCAGCCCACCGATGTGCACGAGCCCCACGCGCCGGTCCCCCCATTCGCCGGCACGTTCGCCTCGCCCGAGCGGCGGGCGGAGTTCGATCGGTGGTGGGCGACTGTGCACACGGTGGACGGGCCGGACAAAGACACGGTGCTCGGCCGGTACCTGGACCGGCTGGAGCGCATGGGCGTCGATCCGCGCACCTTCTTCGAGACCCAGCGCGACCTGTACGACGAGACGATGCTCCACGCGGACCATCAGATCGGGGAGCTGGTGGCGGAGCTGAAGGCCCGCGGTGAGTGGGAGCGCACCGTGCTGGTGGTCACCGCCGACCACGGGCATCCGGCGGGCAGCTTCTCCCGGTTCGGGCGCGGGCTGCTGGTGCCGCAGCCCGCCGACTGGGAGGGTGCCATCGCAGACAGCTACCGCAGCCACGTTCCGCTGCTCGTGGTCTGGCCCGGGCACGTGCGCGCCGGCGAGCGCGTCTCGGAGCGGGTCTCGCTGATCGATCTGGCCCCGACCCTGGTCGACTTCGCCGGGCTGCCCCCCGCGACCCTCCGCCAAGGCCAGTCGTGGCGGCCGCTGCTCACCGGCGAGGGCGAGTGGGAGGACCGCCCCATCGTGCTCGACCAGTTCCAGGGACACACGGCATCGGGAGAGCTCGTGGGGCACCTGGAGATGATCGACGGTCGGTGGGCGGCCTCTCTCGAGGTGATGCCGGCGTCGCTGGAATCGGACTACCGCGCTGCTGGTGAGAGCCTGCGCACCGCTGGCGGCTGGCGCGCCGCCCGCCCGCACCGGCCGAGCACGCCCAGCTTGCTCCTGTACGACTACGACGCCGACCCGCTGTGCACGACCAACGTGAACGCCGCACACCCGGAGCTGGTAGCCGAATTCACCGAGCGCCTCGAGCAGCAGTGGCAGGCCCACCGCCTGCTCGCAGACCAGTTCGCAGCGGCCGGTGAGCCCGTGCTGACCGATGAGCAGCTCGAGGGTCTGCGCCTGCTCGGGTATGTCGAGTGAGCGCAGCGGGTATCCTGTGGCATGGAGGCTCCATGCGCACCGTCCTCGCCGTCCTCGCCCTGCTCTCGACTCCCGCTCTCGCGGGCACGCCCGTAGATCTCGCGATCTCCGGCAGCTGCCCGGGCCCGGTGGACTTCACCATGACCGGCGTGCCCGGCACCAGCTTCATGCTGGTGGCCGGCGACCGTGAAGGGAGCACCACGGTGCCCTCCGGCCGCTGTGCGGGCACCGAGATCGGCATCGAGAGCGCGGGCCCGCTGTCGGTGTTCGGCCCGTTCCGCGACGCCGACCGCGACGGTACCGTGCGGCTCTCCCCCACCGTGCCCATGGGCGTGTGCGACAAGGTGCTGGTCGCGCTGGACCTGTCGGCCTGCGCCGATTCCCCTCCCGCGCGCTTCGACGCGGGCGACGCCGAGGCCGACCCCGACTGCGCCGCAAACCCGCTATGGACCCCGGTCACCTGCGTCAATCCTTGGGAATGGACGAACGACCGGAGCATCGTGAGCCGCGGTCCCGCCGAGGCGGCACGCGCCCTGTTCACGGGCTGCGGCCACTCCGGCGCGGTGGGCGACATCGACGGCACCTGCTCGATGACCGGCGAGGGCTACGTGTCTGTGGACACCTGGCCGATGCTCACCTGCGACGAGAACTATGCGCACATCGTGCTGGAAGACGGCGGCGCCTTCGGCTGCGGCGGCCACTCCACGGCCCCTCCCGGCATGGACATCATCCGTCGGCTGTCCACCACCGACATGGGCTGCTACGACTACCGCAGCCTGCCCGACCCCGGCTGATTCGACCGACGGGAGGCGGCCGGTGGGCCTCACTCGGCGCAGTAGGCCAGGCTGCACACCGGCGGCGGACCGAGCTCGTACACCAGGAAGTCGCCGCAGTTCGTGATCTGGATCGAGCGGGTCCAGTTGCACACGCCCCCGTCCCAGTGGAAGCACACGTCCACGTCGACGGTGTCGCCGACGTCGGCGGGTGCCACGCCGTCCACCCAGCCTGGGGCGTGGGTGCCGCACGAGTAGGTGGGTGGCCCCCACTCCGGCATGGCGCTGCCGGCGGCGCCGTCGAAGCGGTACCAGCCTTCTGGCAGGAAGTCATCGCACCGGGCGAAGTCGTAGCCGTAGTCCACGTTCCGGTGGGCCTCGTCGAGCACCACGTGGTCCACACACTCGGGGTTCGGCGCGATGCACTCGGCATCCTCGCCGTCGCAGTCCTGATCGTACCCGTCCTCGCACACGTCGATCGCACCAGGGTTCACCCGCGGATCGCCATCGTCGCAGTCCTCGCCAGCCCAGGCCGGCCCGAGGCCAGGCTCCGGCGCGTCACAGGACGGGGCGCCGGGCACGGGGTCGCCCGCGCCGAATCCGTCGCCGTCGCCGTCGGGCAGCCACCGGGTGGGTGGGCCGATGCGCGGGTCGGTGTCATCGCAGTCATCGCCGTTCGCCACCCGGCCAGGCACCGCCGGACACGACACGATGCCGTCGACCGGCCAGCCGTAGCCGTCGCCGTCCACATCCGGGAACCACTCCGGCGCGCTCACGCTGTCCACGCCGGGGTCGTCATCGTCCACCAGGTCGTCGCAGTCGTTGTCGACCCCGTCACACACCTCGAGGGCGCCGACATACCGCACCGGATCGGCGTCGTCGCAGTCGGTGTTCGCCCGGCCCCAGCCGGGCTCGCCGACACAGGACCACACCACATCACCGTCGCCGCCGAACCCGTCGCCGTCGCCGTCGACCGAGAACCCGCGCAGGGTGGACACGTCGAGATCCGGGTCGGCCAGGTCGACCAGCCCGTCGCAGTCGTCGTCCAGCTCCTCGCCCAGGTTGCAGATCTCCCGCCTCGCTGGATGCACATCGGACCGGCGGTCGTCGCAGTCATCGCCGCCCAGCGCCTGGGCCACGAAGCCATCTCCGTCGGCATCACATATAGCGGCGCAGTCCGGGTCGGCGCAGTCCACGAGCCCGTCGGCATCGCCGTCTACGCCGTCGTCGCACAGCTCGGTGCAGGTGGGGCAGTCCGGGTCGGCGCAGTCGGCCGCACCGTCGGCGTCGTTGTCGCGTCCGTCGCCGCACACCTCAGGGCAGGCCGCCACATCGCAGGCGGGGTCGGCGCAGTCGGTGAGGCCGTCGGCGTCGTTGTCCACCCCATCCGCGCAGTCCTCAGCGCAGGTCGGGGCCGCACAGTCGGCGTCCGCACAGTCCGTCAGACCGTCGCCGTCATTGTCGGCGCCGTCGCCGCACAGCTCGATGCATTGACCGGCGCAGTCGGGGTCGACGCAGTCCACGTGCTGATCCCCGTCATTGTCTACGCCGTCGGCGCAGTCCTCCACCCCTACCGGGGGCGTGGGAACGGTCGGATCAGTGGCTGCGCCCGCCCCGCCGGACCCGGACGGCGTCGATGCACACCCCAGCAGCAACAGCGTCCACACCATCACTCGAACCTCGCAGTCAGCACGGTTCCGCCCTCTTCGCCGGGAACCCACACCACCGGATCCGGCGGCAGGCGGGGATCATCCCAGCCTACGAACACGAAACCATCGGCGGGCGAGGCCTCGACCCGCACCGGATTGCCCAGGAAATACGTGCCCTCGAAGCCCCCTTCCACGTCGACCGCGGACAGTCGGAAGCTGCCCGAGCCCGGGGGCGACACGGCGAGGCTCAGCGCGAAGGTGCCGTCGAGCTCGAGGTTGTCCTCGAGGTGGAGGCGCGCGTAGAACGGCCGGTCGCGGAGCCAGTCCGACAGCCCGCCCACCGCGTACTCCCACGCCGACACCTGGAGCACGAACGGCCCGAGGGCGTCATCATGCCCCCACCGCTCGAGGTGCACCGGGATCGCGGCTTGTCGCTCGGCGATGAAGCCGTCCAGGGTGGCCGCGGTGGACTCGGCGGAGAACACCGTGTTGAGCAGATCGGCGTACCGGTTGACGAACTCCTGCCGGAACTCGGGAACCTCGACCAGCAACCGGAGCAGCTCGGTGGCCCATGGGGCGTTGGCCCAGCCCCCGCCGTCCGTCTCGAGCGCGAACGCGAGGGTGTCGTGGGACACCGCCAGGCCCCCTCTTCCGAGGCCGAAGTCGGTGTCGTAGAGCAGGAACCGGTACCGACCCTCGGGCGTGCGAGGCCGCCACCACTTGCGGTTGTTTCCCGGCCAGTCGATGTTCGCGATGAAGATCTGGGTGGCGTGGTAGTTGGCGACTTCGGCCACGTCGAGGTGCGCCTGCACATGCTCCCACGCCTCTGGCGACAGCGGGTCGAGCGTGCGCAGGGTGGCCATGAACCCGATCCAGTGGTCGTTGTCGCCCTCCACGACCGAGTACTCCCACTCGAGGATGTCCACGTCGTCGACGCCGTGGTTGTTGGCGATCCATGCACTGTCGAGGCGCTCGCGCAGGTTGTACAGGCCCCAGGGCTCGCCGTTGATGTAGGTGAGCACCGGCCGGGAGGCCATGCTGTCCACGTCGATGTCGGCCACCAGACGGTGGGCCACCGCGTCGCGCATGTGGGCGCCGTCCATGCACCCAGTGGGCGAGCAGCCGAGCGTGTCGTGGCCGGCATTGCGGAGGATGAGGCGGTCGTGGCGCTCCCTGTCGGTCTCGGCGAACACCGGGTATTCCACGGCGGCGGTGCCATAATCGCTGCGCATCACCAGCCGCAGGCTCTTCTGGCCGAACTCCCGCGATGCCGCCCCGTGCACCTTGAGGCCGGCGTCGAGCGCGAAGCCATCGCCCCCGGGGTCGAACATGGAGACGTGCGCCTCCTTCTCCCAATCGTCCCAGTAGTGCAGATACATGCCGTCTTCTACGCCGAGGAAGTCGTCCGGCTCGAGGACGAGGCTGACCACCGCGACCTCCGGCGGCTCGCGCACCAGGTAGGTGCCCGTCGCCACCCGGCTCGGCCACAGTCCCTCGGCGAACCCGCGCGCCCGCACGACGGTGGCCTCGCCGGACGTGCCCACGCCCGGCATGAATACGGGTGAATCCTCGGTGGGCACGGCGCCCCCGAGCTCGATCCGCACCGTGGTCTGCGCATCCCAAGCCGTGGCGCTGATCGCGGTGCCATTGGGGTAGAACCCGGGCTCTGGCCAGAGATCCGGAGTTCGGGCGAACCCGGGACGCCACTCGGTGGTGTTTCGCTCGCCGGGCGTGGGCTCGAGGAACACGCCGAGGTCGCCGCCGTCCGGCATGCGGCCCCACGACTCGTCCTGGCGCAGTCCGCCCGCCTGCACCCGGTCCACCACGCACCCATCCGGTGCGGTGAGCACCACGGGCTCGCCGGACAGGGAGAGCGAGAAATTGGTGTGCGGGGCGTCTTCCCGCCGGCCGAGGTCGAGCTCGGGGGACGGTGCCCCTCCGCGCACGGACGCGAAGCCGAAGGTGAGAAACGGGATGAGGGAGAGGTCGGAGGACTCCGCGCTGGCGTCGTGCACCTCGATGGCGAGCACGTTGCGCCCGACGCGCAGCCGGTCGATGGCGAACGACACGTCGTAGCCGGGCGCGGACCGGCCCTGGTATAGCTGCGCCTCCTGCCCGCCGTCGCTCACCCACGCATCCCACGCGGGATCGGCCCCGGACACGCCGTCGCGCACCAGCTCCTCGCCGTTGAGCCACGCCACGAAGCCGTCGTCGTGGTCGACATGCAGCCACAGTGTGGTGAGCTCGGCCAGGTCGTCGGCGTCGACCACCACGTCGGTGCGCACATAGATGGTGTGGGCGTCCACCTCGGTGGCGTCGTCTCCGTCGCCGCGGCCGAACCCGCTGGGCCCGACCCCCCACGCCGAGTCGTCGAAGTCTGCGGCTGCCCAGTCGGCCGGCGGCGGCTCCACGACGGGCAGGTAGGACCACAGGTGGCCGTGGTCCACGACCGTGCGCCACGACGCTACCGGCTCGCCGGCGTCCTTGCCTGAGGCGAACACGAGCAGGGTCTCCCCAGGGCCGATGACCATCGGGGGGAACGGCCACCGGTCGGGCCAGGCGTCGTCATCCGACAGGTGCCAGCCCGTCAGATCGACCCCGTCGAAGGTGCCGTTGTAGATCTCGATCCAGTCCGAGGTGTCGCCATCGGCGTCCACGACGGCGCCGCCATTGGACGGGCTCACCTCGTTGATCCGGATGCGCGGCACGCCACAGCCGTCGTCCGGAGGCGCTGCGGTGTCGCCTGGCACGGTGTCGGTGTCGGTGGTGTCGGTGGTGCCGGTCGGCGTGGTGCCAGGGGTGCTCGGCGTGCCCGCCGGCGTGGTGCCGGGAGTCGAGGGGTGGCCCGTGGACCCGGTACCCGTGACCACCGTCGACCCCGAGGATCCGCCGGCATCTCGCGGGCCTGACTCAGACGGTGCACACGCCAAGGCGAGACAGAGGAACAACCGCATGTCCCTATCCTATCACTCCCGCATCGAGCGCCGCTTGCCGGCTCTGGGCTTTCTCCGCCGCAGGTCGTCGTCCTTGATGTCCTTCATCCCGAACCCGACGAAAAAGTCGGCCAACTCCCCGGGGTCGAAGCCCACAGCAGCCCCGACAAGCAGCACGTGGAGGTCGACCCCGAACTCGGTCTCGCCGTAGTCGGGGTCGAACAGGAACAGGCCCGTGGCGAGGTCGGCCTTGCTCACCTCGACACCGGCCTGCAGCTCGATGCCGAGCGGGAGCTTGGGCAGCGCCCGGTTGCGGGGCCCGGGAAGTCCGGCGTAGCCGGCGGCATACACTCCGGCGAAGGCGTCTGCCCACTCGGTGGCGCGCACCCCGACCCCGATGCCGGGCCCGACCCGTGCCCGCACCCGCACCACGTCGAGCAGGTCGAGAACCCGGTTGGGGATGTAGGCGATCATGGCAGGAAGTACCTTGCGCTTGGGATAGGCCTCCCGCTCTTCCTTCGTGCTCTTGGCGTGTGCGACCGGCACGAGCACCACCCCCAACGCGGCCCACACCAGCAGCCTCATGTGCCCTCCACTGAGCCCGAGCTAACCACAGTCTGCCGGCCGCACGTGACGGTAGTCTGCCGGCATGCCCTCGGATGTCCCATGACCACTCCGCTGATCTCCGCCGCAGCCCTCGCCGCCGAGTTGGACAACGTGTGTGTGCTCGACGCGCGGCTGACGCCCGATGCGGCGAAGGCGTTCGCGGCCGAGCACGTGCGGGGTGCGCGGTTCGTCGACGGGGGCCGCGAGCTGTCGGACCCCACAGTGCTGCCCGAGGTCGGGGGGCGCCACCCATTCCCACCGCCAGAGGCGTTCATCGCGCGCATCGTCGGCTGGGGCATCGATCGCGACACCCCCGTGGTGGTGTACGACGACCAGGGAGGACGCCTCGCGGCGGCACGGGCGTGGTGGATGCTCCGGGCGGTCGGCGTGCGGTCGGTCCGGGTGCTCGATGGCGGACTCCAGGCGGCGGCCGCGCTGGGGCTGACCGAGGCGGGGTCCACGTCGGGGTCGCGGCAACCGGCGACCCCTTGGCCCGCGGCGTCATGGCCTGGAGTGGTCGACATCGCCGGCGTGCGGCAGGCGCTCGCGGCGGGCAGGCCCGTCCTCGATGCGCGTCCGGGCGCGCGGTTCCGGGGCGAGGAAGAGCACTACGACCCGGTCGCAGGCCACATGCCGGGCGCGACCAGCGCGCCATGCGCGGCCAACCTCTCGGCCGACAACACCTTCCGCTCGCCGGCCGAACTCCGAGCCCACTACGCCCCGCTGGTCGCCGCGGGACCGCCCATCGTCAGCTGCGGCTCTGGCATCACGGCGTGCCACGACGCGCTCGCGATGGCGGTCGCAGGCCTGCCGTCGCCGGAGCTGTTCGTCGGGTCGTGGAGTCTGTGGTCTCGCACCGGAGGCGCGGTCGCCACCGGCTGACCTCACTCGACCAAGAACACGCCGTCGAAGCTCAGCCGGAGAGGCGCCGTCGTGGTGGCGGTCGCCGCCCACCGCCCCAGGCCCAGCCGTCCGAGGCCGACGACGTCCTCGTTGCGCGCGCCCGGCGCGAGGAGGAAC
This sequence comes from Myxococcota bacterium, assembly GCA_047609825.1. GTDB lineage: Bacteria > Myxococcota_A > UBA796 > UBA796. The sequence goes on along the minus strand of JBLFXJ010000170.1, from coordinate 1,715 downwards.
CTGCCCGGCGAGCAGAAGCCGCCGCCACCGCCGCCGCTCATCGGTCCTGAGATCGAGTAGCTGTCGACCATGCAGCCGCGCTCGAGGGGCACCTCCACCACGTCGTCGCACCGGTTGATCACCACCAGCGCCATGTCGACGGAGCCGGTGCACGGGTCGCAGACCCCCGTCGCGTCCCGGAACTCGAGCACCCAGTCCACGTCGCCCAGGCCACAGGCCGGCTCCACGTCCGTGTCGGTGTCGGCGTCAGCATCCGAGTCGGCGTCCGAGTCGGCGTCGGCGTCGGTGTCGGCGTCCGAGTCCGCGTCGGCGTCCGTGTCCGCGTCTCCTCCGGTGCCCGTGCCCGTGCCTGTTCCCGTCCCGGTGCCGGTGCCGGTGCCGGTGCCACCGGTCCCGCCTGTCGCTGAGCCTGTGCTGGTGCCGCCCGTGCCGGTGCCCGAACCTGTCCCAGTGCCCGATCCAGTGCCCGAACCCGACGTGTCGGTATCGGTATCCGCGTCGGTGTCCGCGTCGGTGTCGGTGTCCGCATCCGCGTCGGAATCCGCGTCGGAATCTGCATCCGCATCGCCGCCGGTAGGCGTCGTCACAGACGTCGCGGAATCACCGCTGTCACCGCCCTTGTCGCCACAGGCCAGCAACAGGACCAGCAAGACTCCGAACCGCATGTTCCCTCCTCCGGCACACCATGGCACGGCGCGCTGCCGACCGCCGGGGGAGTTCGCCAGCGCCGCAAGCCGCACCTCGATGCGATCCACCCCTCAGAGGGCGCCGCCCTCGACCCACTCGTCGGCCGGACCTCTACCAACAACTGTACCGCCAGCGAGCACAGTCACTCCCGTGGTGGGAGCGGCCATGCAGGCGGCGGCAATCAGCAGGAGCGGGATCATGAAGGCAGCGTAGCCCGCTGCCAACCCGGAGCTACCAGGCGTGCGGCTCGCGCTTCACACGCTTGCGCAGCCGGCCACCGGCCTTGCGCTTGGTGAGCAGCCCGTGCTTGCGCGCGCGCTCCTTCTTCTTCTTCGCTTTGAGCTTCGCGCCGTAGCGGGCGGTCTTGTTGCGCCGGCCGATGTGCATGGGATCTCCTGAAACCTGGCAGCCGGTGTCGGAACACCGGGAAACCTGGCGCGCTTAACAGCTTCGCGGCACCTCGCCAGTCACCGGCCGAACACCCTGTCCAGCACGCCCGCGAGCCGCACGCCGGCCTGCACCAGCCGTCGCTCGACCGTGCCGGTGTGGGTGTAGGCATACGCCCACGACAGCGCCGGATCGGTCGGCACGGCACCTGGCACGAGCGCCTGGGACTCCGCGAGCCAGTCCACAGGCGCCGCTGACGTCCAGGTCGCGATGTCTTCCGCCGACGCGTGATCCACGAACGCGGCCAGCTCCGTGAACGACAGCTCGGTGTGCGCGATCAGGTCCTCGTCCCACACCCGGTGCAGGTTCGACGGTCGATCGAACCAGGTCACCGCGATCTTGTTGCCCCCCCAGTCCGCCGCCGACCCCGCATGGAAGGGCTGGTGGGCATCCCCCACCAGGTGCACGATCCACCGGATCGCGATCCGCCGCGCCTCGGGGTCGGCCGTAGTGTCTGCCGCGAGTGCCACGAACCGCTCGAGGCCGACCACCAGGTTCTCGGGCTGGGCGGCCTGGGCGTCTACCAGCGACTGCCCCGGATCCGCGTTGAGGTAGTGCCACTGCTTGTGGTGCTCCCGGGC
>JBLFXJ010000169.1:0-16656 GCA_047609825.1 Myxococcota bacterium | reverse complement strand
CAGGTCGAGAACCGCCAGGTTGTACGCCGGGAAGAACCACGTGGCCCCGCCCACCGCGCGCCCCTCGTCCAGCGCCAGCCGGTACGCCTCCCGCGCGCCCTCCCGATTGCCGGCCACCCGGTGCACCTCGCCGAGGGTGTTGGTCAGTGTGGCGACCGCGGCCCGCGCGTTCAGGCCTCGGTACTGCTGAATCGCCGCGACCAGCAGCGACGCCGCCTGTGGGTCGCCCCGGCGACGCGCCACATCCCCCAGCCCCCAAGTCGCCGCCGCCACATCCCGCGGGCGCCCCTGCCGCGCCGCCTCCAGGTGCACCACCGCCGCGTCCAGGTCACCCGCCCGGAGGTACATCCACCCCAGGTGGCGCTCGATGCCGCACCGCTGGCTCGGGATGGCCAGCGCCAGCGCCGTGTGCAGGTGGGCGATGGCGGTGTGCACGTCCGCCCGGGCCGCCCACGCCACCCGCCCCAGGTCGCGCTCCGCCTGGGCGCGGGCCGCTCCGCCCGCCGTGAGCGCACGCTCGAGGAATGGAGCCGCCTCGCCCGGCCGCCGGCGCTCGAGCGCCACCTCGGCGGCGAGTAGATCCAGATCGGTGCCGTCCTCCAGCGACAGCGCCAAGGCCAGCGCACGCTGGGCCAGGTCCGGGGCCCCACCGTCGATGGCCGCCCGAACCGCCCGAACCGCGAGCGATCGGGCCAGCGCGGTCTCGCCGAGCGCCGAGCGATGCCGCGCCGCCCGGGCGAAGGCGCCGCGCTCCTCCAGCTCTCCTGCACAGGCGCGGTGGACCTCGACCGACACCCTCTCCGACGGCAAACCCACGAAGGCCCACCCCCCGTGCGGGTCGCCCGCCGTGAGCCGGATCCGCCCGCGGGCCCGGTGCCGCTCCCACAGCTCCCACGGCACCTCGATCCCGAGACGCTCGCACACCGACGCCCACTCACCGGGGTCGACCCGCTGGCCGAGCGCCGCCGCCGCAACGAACGCCAGGTGGGGGTCGCGCCACACCACGTGGTCCGGGCCGGGCTCGGGCGGGCAGACCACCTCCGGCAGACCGTCGCCGTGCTCGGTGAGCACCAACACCGGCAGCGGACCGTCCTCCAGCAGCCGGGCCACCAGCGCCTGGGCCTCGTTCGCCGCACCCCGCAGCCAGAGCACCACCGGGCCGTGCACCGCCGCCAGCGCCGCCCGGGCATCCCCCACGCTCCGCCCCGACACCCCCATCCGCCGGAGCAGCCCCTCCAGGCCATCGCCGGCCGCAGGCGGGTCAGCCCACACCGCGTGCAGCACCCGCACGCCGCCCTCGGCCTCGGCCCGACGGGCCATCTCCCGCACCACCGCATCCCCCGTGGCCCGCACCGCCACCGGCCCCGCATCCACGGCCCGGCGGAGGTGCGCCCACAGCTCGGCCCCCGCCCCGGGCGCGCCCGTCCACTCCCCGAGCACCAGCGGGCGCCCCTCGAGGGCGGCGAGGGCGTGGGCGGCGGTAGGGAACCGGTCCCGCGGCTCCTTCTCCAGCAGACGGTCCACCCAGGCGGCGAATGGCAGGTCGAGGGTGGGCGGTGCGTCGTAGTAGTGGCCGTCGATGGACGCCTCGCCGTGCCCGAACGGCGGCCGGCCGGTCCACAGCGCATGAGCCGTGCACCCCACGGCGTACAGGTCGCTCACCGGGCCCCCGCGCTCCCCCTCGAGCCGCTCCGGGGCCATGTACGCGGGCGTGCCACCCGGAGAGCCGTCGGTGCGCCGGTCGAGCGCATCCGCCACCCCGAAGTCGGCCAGCCACAGGTGCCCGTCGGGGGCGATGAGCAGGTTCGACGGCTTCACGTCCCGGTGCACCACCCCGCGGGCGTGGGCCCAGGCCAGCGCCCGGAGCAGCTGCACGAGCCACCCCCGCAGCTCTTCCTGCGGACCGCGCCACCCCTTGAGCGAGCCCACGGCGCGCGGCATCACCAGCCACGGGGCGCCCACTGGGAGCGCGTCGCCGAGCACCGCCACCCCGCGGTCGAGCACCGGCAGCACCCCAGGATGGTCGAACCCCTCCATCACCCCGGCCTCGGCCGCGAACGCCGCCACCGCGCGCCCACCCACCGACGGGTCGACCCACTTCAGCGCCAGCGCCTCCCCGTCCCGCTCCACCGCCCGCACCTCGGCCATGCCACCACGGCCGAGCACGTCACCCAATAGATACGGTCCAACGTAGGTCATCGGTAGTCCGCCGGGTCGAGCCCCTCCCGCTGCAGCCACCGGTACACCTGCTTCCGGTCCTTGCCCACGGCGGCCGCGATGGCCGCCACATTCCCCCGGTGCTCGCGCAGCAGGACGACCACCTCCGGCGTGTCGTCGACGCGGGCCTCGGGCAGCGCCACAGCCAGCGCGGCCGCATCCAGCACGTCCCCATCGGCGAGCAGCGCCACCCGGCGCATGGCGGTGCGCAGGCCCCGCACGTTGTGCGGCCAGTCGTGTCGGACCAGGCCCTCGGCGAACACCGCATCCAGCGGCAGCCCGCAGCCCGCCTCGGCCAGGAAGTGACGGGCCAGGTCGAGGATGTCGAGGCGGCGCTCGCGCAGCGGCGGCATGCGCACCACCACGCCGGCGAGCCGGGCGAACAGGTCCTGGCGGAACTCCCCCTCCCCCACCGCCGCGTCGAGATCGACGCAGGTGGCGGCCACCAGCCGCACATCCACCCGCCGCTCCCGCCCGCCGCCCACCGGACGGATGCGCCCCGTCTCCAACACCCGGAGCAGCTTGGCCTGCACCGGCAGTGGCAGCTCGCCGAGCTCGTCGAGGAACAGTGTGCCGCGGTCGGCGAGCACGAAGTGGCCGTCGCGGGCGGCCACTGCGCCCGTGAACGCGCCCGCCACGTGCCCGAACAGGAGCGACTCGGCGAGGTCGGGGGGGATGGCCGCGCAGTTCACGGCCTCCAGCGGGCCGCGCCGTCGGCTCCCCGCGTGCAGCCGCGCCGCCGCCACCTCCTTGCCGGTGCCGGTCTCCCCCACCAGCAGCACCCCGAGGTCGGACTCGGCCACCCGGTCCACCACCCGCACGGCGTCGGCCCACGCCGGGGCGCGGCCGAGGCCCCCCCGGTCCGCGACCTCCACCGGAGGAGCCCCCACCCAGAGCACGGTGCCGCCCGCCCGAACCACCGTTCCGGGGGAGGCACCGCAGCGCGTGACCGCGGCGCCGTCGACGAAGGTGCCGTTCTTGCTCTCGAGGTCCACCACCCCGAACCGCTCCGATCCGCGCCTCCGCTCGAGCTGGAGGTGGGTGCGGGAGAGCCCGGGGTCGCGCAGCCCGAGCACGTGCGCGCCTTGCGGCTCCCGCCCGATCACCAACCGGCGGCCGACGGTCACGGTGCGCCCCACCACGTCGCCGTCCGGGCTGTGCAGCACCGTCACCGCCACCGGGTCAGCGGCGATCACGGCTCGCGTGGGCACGGCCTCGGTGCGCGTCTCGTCCATGCCCAGAGCGTATCAAACCGCTGCCGGTCAGTCGCAGGACGCGTCGGGCACGGCACCGAGGTGGGCCGCGCGATGGGCGGTGTGGGCGGCAGCGTCCGGCACCTCGCTCACGCGGTCCATCGTGCCCACGAGCCGACGCGCGAGGAACACGTCGCCAACGCCAGCGAGCCGGGACGCGTCGATATCGCTCTCCGCGTTGCCGGAGCCGTCGTCGAAGGTCCAGCCCGCGTCCTGGGGCTGGGCCAGCGCGGCCGCTCGCGACGAGCAGGCGAGCGACACCCCTGACCCGGGTCCGCCGCGGTGCCTTGTATGAACAGGGCGGGCGGCAGACCCTAAGCCTGAGGGTCAGTTCCGGGGAGTTTGTAGCTCCACCTGCCTTGGTGCAGAGGACATGGGTCTGCCGCCCGCCCCCCTCAGACGCTACGGGGTGCCTGGGACTCCCGTCGCTGAAAGAGGCCGTCGAGCCTCAGGGTCAGCTTGGGAGTTGTCCCCGCCCTCGCGTCAATTCCGGAGAGCATCTGGTGCCACAGAGCACGTATTCGCAAGGCCGGTCGACGTGGGTGCAGGGTCGGGGACGCCCGCTTCTTAACGAACGCAGGACGCCATGACGGGCGTAGGCATCGATGTCAGCAAGGACACACTCGTGGTCGCCATCCCAGGCAACCCATGGGTGGGCCAGTTCGCCAACTCGCAGCAGGGCCACGAGAAGCTGGTCCGCGCCCTTCTCAACCGATGTGCGGACGCCCAGGTTGTCGTGGAGCCCACCGCCACCTACCACATGGCCATCATGAACCTCATCGCGCAGACCGACGGCCTCCAGGTCATGGTCGCCAACCCCCGACAGACCGCGGCTTTCGCCAAGGTCATCAACCAGCGAGGAAAGACCGACAACGCCGACGCTACCATGCTCGCCATCTTCTCCCAGACCATTGAATTCAACACCTGGAGTCCTCCGACCGAAGCCGCGCTGCGCCTCCGAGACGTCATGCGGAGGCGACTGCAGCGGGTCAACCACCAGACCGCCGAGAAGAACCGGCTGAAGGAGCTCGACGCCACAGGCGGAGACCCCGCCATCCGGTAGGATCTCGAGGCGAGCCTCGCGTTCTTCAAGGCGCGAATCAAGGCCCTTGAGAAGTGCGCTCTCGAGATCATCAACGCCAACGCTGAGCTGGCCGAATGGTTCACCCAGCTCTGCACTGTGCCAGGCATCGGCGACGTCACGACCCTCGCCCTCATCGCCGAGCTCGCCTGCATGCCGGACGATCTCGGGCCCAAGCAGCTCACCGCCATGGCAGGGCTCGATCCGCAACCCCATCAGTCCGGTACCATGGACGCCCAACGCCGGATCTCGCGAAAGGGCAACGAGCGCCTTCGCACCACGCTGTACATCGCGGCCTGGAATGCCTCGAATTACTCTCCCAACGTCAAGGCCTACCGCGACGCTCTGGTCGAACGGGGCAAGGCATCCAACGTTGCCTACATCGCGGTCGCGCGGCGGCTCCTCATGGGCCCGACTCGGGACTGGGCAGTACGGAGCTGACCCACTCGAGCTGCAACCTCACCACGTCGAGCTGCGAAGACCCCGCCGACTGGACCCTGACGACGATCCACGGGCCGTTAGGAGTGACAGCGGTGCAGCACGCCGAGGTGATGTCGGACGGCCCGCTACAGGTCGTGGCGTTCACGGAGGACATGGTCGCTGGTGGTGGTGGAGCTCGGGCACGGGTGATGTTCAGCTGCAATTCGGGGACGATCTGTGGAAGGGGTGCTACCTCTTCCACGGCCCGATCGAGGGCATCAACCGGTGCCACGAGGCCGACGCCTCTATCGACCGCCCGATCACGCCCGCGGTGGTCGGCGACTTCGACGCGGACGGGGACGGCCGGACCGACGTGGCCTTCGGGGGGTACTACCAGCAGCTCGTGGTGCACTACGGCCCGTTCGAGGGCGTGCGCCCGGGCACGGGTAGCCCGGACTTCGATGCCACCCAGGTGACGAGCTTCAGGACGCTGGGCTGCCTCGAGGGCTTCATGCAGACCTGGAACCTCGGGGCGCTCGCCGGGCCGGGCTCAGCGGTGCTCGCCGTCGGGGAGGACCGGTCGTATTCCTGCCGCGAGCAGATCCAGGTCGTGGACATGGCGGGCCCGCGAGGCCGCTCGCTGACGCCGGACGACCGGCTCGCGTGGGGCGACGGGGCCGAATACCTGGTGCCGCTCGGCGACTGGAATGACGACGGCCATGCCGACCTCCACGTGTCGCACGCGTCGCTTCGTGCAGGGCCCTTCGACGGAAGCATCGTCCTGAATCACCCCTTCTACGTCGACCACATGCCCTACATCCAGATGAAGATGGTCCGGTTGGTGCAGGACCTCACGGGCGACGGCAAGCCGGAGCTCCTGGTCACCACCTCGCTGGACGACGACCGGCCCTACCTCGTGCCCAGCTTGATTCCGGCGGACGCGGTGGTGCACGTTCCCACGGTGGGCACACGGTTGGACTCTCCGGACGGGATGACTCCCTGGATCGGCCCGTACGCCACCGGGGACTTCGACGGCGACGGGCTGGGCGACTTCGCCTTCGGGCGTCGGTCCGCAGACGACGACGCGGGCGCAATATACGTCTGGTTCGGCAAGGATGTGGTGTTCCCGGAGGGCTGACCGATGGGGTCCAACTGCTGCACCAGGTGCGGTTCGCGCTCTCGGCGGCGGTCACGGACGGCCGCGGGGCCACAACCCCAGGCGGCGTCGCGCTACGTCCGCGACATCACGGAGCGGTGTGACCTCGGCGGGCCTCCCACCGAGATCGTGTACAGCAACGAGGGTGACCGCCTCGCGTCGACCCATGGCCAGGTGTGCAGCCCGCCCGAGAAGGACCTGAGCTTCACCCGGACCTACGACCTCGAGGGATGCTGAGGGACTGCCCCTCGATCCGCCGCAGCCGCGCTTCGACAGCACACACCCCCTCGCTGCGATCAATAGCCCGCGGCGTTCCCGACGATGGTGCACACACCGGGGCCTGGCCGTGCGACCGTTGGCCTGCCCCTGAGAGACCGGCCCAAGGACTGGCCTGCATAGGGACTGTCCACCACAACGACGTCACCTACCCCTTCCGCCTGGAACAACAGCAGACGACCTCCCTCGATCGCGTCGCCCGGGCGCTGGAGGGGCTGCGCTACCCCTACGCGGCAGACGATGCGTCGACGGCGTTTGAGGCCGTGTTCCAGGCGGCGTCGGGTGTCGGCTTCGACGACAACTGCGATGACGCCTTCGAAGTGCTCCAGGACGTGCTTCCGTTTCGGGCCACACCGTCCGACGCGTTCGGCGGCATTACGCCCGGCAAGAACGACCCCTCGACCCCCGGAACTGGGGACCGCGGCGGCATGGGGTTCCGCGAGGGCGCGTTCCCGCTCCTCGTGATCGTCAGCCACCGGGAGTTGCTGGAGCGCCCGCATGGGGGGTGCGCCAACAAGGCCTCGAACACCGATGCGGCCGTGGCGATGGCCGAGATCGGCGCCAAGGTCGTCGGCATCGCGGGTGACGTGTGGCTCGGCCACCGGGAGACCGAGGCCCAGCTGCGCGACTTCGCCATCTTGACGGACTCGTACTTCGACCTCGACGGCGACGGCGTCCGCGAGCCGGCGGTCGTCACCTGGGACGGCTCGGAAGAGGCCTTCGACAAGGCGTTCATCGACGGCATCGTCTTGTTGGTCGGCAACGCGACGTTCGACGTGGTCCGGCTGCATCTCGAAGACCCGGAAGGCGTGATCGTGTTGGTTGCACCCGAGTACTACGGGCCGGTCACGGCGGGCAGTCCGCTGCCGTTCACGCTCGAGATCGCGGGAGCGGTCGTGCCGGCGCCCGGGACGGGGTCGGGGTCGGTCGAGGTGACGGCCGAGCTGGTGGCCGACGACGCCATCGTGCTGTCGCGGCGGACGCTGCACGTGGTGCCGACTGATAGACCTCCCCAGAACTGCTCTCCGCGCGGCGTAGCGTGTTCGGGCCCGTCGCTTACGTTTGAAAACTAAGTGGAGTTTGCCACCTCGAAGGGCTTGGATGGACCTGCCGCCATCCCCCCCGAGAGGCAAGCCATGCTCCACCGTCCCGCCCGCATCACGCTCCGCGTGCCCCTCCAGAGCCGCTGGCTCCGGAAGGATGAGCAGTCCAGGTTCTTCGAGAGCTACCGGAGCGTCTCCGGACTGTCGTCCCCCGATGGCGGCATGGCGGACGGCACCTTGCGGGCGTTCTTCGAGGACGGCCGCATGATCGCAGGCACCGGCTGTCCCCCGTCGCGGAGCGGTACCCGGCATTGCTCGACCACGTGCCGGAGTGGCCGTTCGCGCTCGACGAGGCGGCCGAGGTGAGCTTCCTGTGGATGGCGCAGGAGGCGGGCCGTACCACGCGCCGCTCGACCTATGCACAGCTCCTGACCGACCTGCTCGCCACCGGGAAGAAGATCGTGCTCGGCGGCGCGGTGGACCCGGCGATCGCGCAGCAGCAACGCGTGATGCTGCCCATGCTGCTGTTTCGCGGAAAGGTGCCCGCGTTCGGACCCCATCGCACGTTGGAGCTGTACTACGGCACGCTGACGACCGTGTTCGCCGGGGCGTTCGCGTCCGGCGTGCCAGCCCCCTGGCCAGCCTTCCGTTGACCACCCCCACCTGGGCAGCGCGGGCGGAGCGGTGGGCCGCGGACGTCCTCCTCAGCCTCCACACCGACGCCGCGGCGAGGCCCAAACCGCCACCGGTCAGTCGCAGGTCGCGTCGGGCACGGCACCGAGGTGGGCCGCGCGATGGGCGGCGTAGGCGGCGTCGTCCGGCACCTCGCTCACCCCGTCCATCGTGCCCACGAGCCGCCCCACGAGGAACACCTCCCCCACGCCAGCGAGCTGGAACGCCTCGATATCGCTCTCCGCGTTGCCGTAGCCGTAGTCGAAGGTCCACCCCTCGTCCTGGAGCTCGGCCAAGGCGGCCGCCTTGTACTCCACCGCCGCTGACCCGAGCGCGCCGATGCCCGACGCGAGCCGCAGCTCACCCGCGGGGAAGCCGTGGGCGTCGAGCCATGCCTGGGTGGCCTCGCGGGCGGTGGTGCCGTCCGACAGCGCCATGTCCTCACCCCGCGCGGTGACGTAGGCGACCGAGTAGCCCAGGCCCGCGTAGTCCTGCAGCAGCGCGTCGGCCTCGGGGCGCATCGCGGGGTCGTAGGCGGGGTCGTCGAGCTGCAGCCACCACTCGCCGTCGGTGGTGGTAAGCGTCTCGTCGATGTCGGTGACCACGGCCCGCACGGCGCAGGCGGCGCTCGCGCCCGAATCGGCCGCCTTGTCGGACCCGGTGTCGGCGGAACAGGCGGCCAGCGCGAGCACGGCCAGCCAGCATGAGGCACGCATGGGAGCTCCCTGGTGGGAGGTGGTTGTACCACCTGGGGCGACGACAATGCTGCGACGTGGCGCTCGGCGTTCGAGACTGACCGTTGGCCCTTGCGGATGGTTCGACCAGAGGGCAGGATGGCCGGGCTGCACCGCCGAGCACCCCCCTGCGCCTGCCGGCTGGATTTCCGAAAAGTTGAGCCCCTCGTGAGGCAGATGCGCCTGCGTGCCGTCTCTCAGGAACAACTACGATGGAGGACTCGATGATCCTGATCCCCTTGCTGTTCGCCTTCGACGCGTCGGCCACCCAGAACGCCATCTGGCTATGCGACAACACCACCCCCCCTCCAGCCTCAGCGACGCCTGCGACTGCATCACGTCGAACAAGGCCGCGTGGTACGCCCCGTTCAGTGTTACGCAGAAGGCGGACATGAACAGCGGCACGTTCCCGGACGCCTGCACGAGCGCCCTCGTGGACGAGAACACCTGCTTCGACTGGTACGGCACGCTGGGCCTGACCCGCTCGACCACCCGCCCATTAGCGCCGAACCCAAACGCGCAGGACGTCTACGATACGCTCCACGCGATGGGGTACAACCGGGCGACCTCACCGGTGCCGCTGGAGCCCGGGCAGACGACCAACTCGCTCATTCGTAAGTTGAACACCGGCTTGATGGGTGCGCAGTGCGACGGGAACATCCAGAGCCCCGCACCTCCAGAGATCATCGTCAACGGGAGGCTCGACGACGACGACACTGAATACTACGACGGGATGGGCGTGAAGGCCCGGGTGCTGGACAGCACCACCCTGCCCGACCATACGGTGCTCGCCGACGTCAACGGCGACAACCTGGTCGACCTGGTGGTGGTGTTCGCGGAGGAGGCCTGGCTGCTCCTCGGTCCGCTCGGGCCCAGCGCCACCTTCCTGCCGCCAGAGTAGCGTCAGGGACCGGGCGCAGGCCGCCACCCCGATCCACTCGACCGGGGTGGCTTTGGCCGCCGATCGCTGAAGCGGGCCAGCATGCGCACGCTACTGAGTGCGCACCATCTTCACGTCGATCTTCGACACCAGCTCGAACAGATCGGCGCGCCGATCCCGCAGGGGCCGCACGCTCCCGATCTCGCGGGACTGGTGGAGCGCGTCGAGGTCGAGATCGGCGATCACCACGGTCTCCGATCCAGTGTCGGCGACGGCCGCCAGCCCATCGATGGGAAAGGCGAAGTCGCACGGCGTGCAGATCGCGGCGTGGCCGTAGTTGATCAGGAAGTTGGTGACCTGGGGCAGGTTGCCGACGTTGCCACTCAGTGCCACGTAGACAATGTTCTCGACCGCCCGCGCATGCGCGCTGTAACGCACCCGCAGGTAGGCCTTTCGCTCGTCGGTGCTGAACGGCACGAGCAGGATCTCGGCGCCAGCGAGGGTGAGCAGCCGCGAGAGCTCAGGGAACTCGATATCGTAGCAGACCAGCATCGCCACCCGGGCCAGGCCGGTGTCGAACACGGCGAGCTTGTCTCCCGGCACGATCCCGTACTCCGACCGCTCGTTGGGCGTGACGTGCAGCTTGGGCTGGGTGTGCACCTGCCCACCGGGGGTGAACAGGTGGGCCATGTTCTGGATCCCGTCACCCACGCGCACCGGGTGACTCCCGCCGACGATGAACAGGCCTGTCTCGACAGCGAATCGCTTGAACATCTCGCGGTAGCGGTCGCCCAGGTCGGCCAGGCGGCCAATGCCCTCGAGCTCGGCCTCCCCCTCGGGGAAGGTGCAGAACATCTGGGCGGTGAACAGCTCTGGCAGCACCAGGAAGTGGCAGTGGTAGGACTGGGCGGTGTGCACGAAGAAGGCCACCTGCTTCTCCAGCTCTTCCCAGCTGGAGATGGGTCGCATCTCGTATTGAGCGGCACAGACACGCACCCGGCGCACGGCCGACTTCACGGCGGCGCCAGCGATCCGGCTCCGCTCCGGGTGGAACTTCGGGTTCAGCATCTCAAGGAAGGTCGCGTAGTCGAGGCTCTGCTCGTCCCGCAGGTAGCCGTGGTGCACCGCTCGCACCGAGTAGCCGACCTTCAGATGCAGCGTGAGGGCGGGGTCGAACAGTCGACCGGCCTCCACCTCCTTCACGTAGTCCTCCGCGGTGAGCCGGCCTGCGAAGGCGTGAAAACCCGGGATGCGCCCGCCCGCGATCATCCGCCGGAGGTTGAGGCGCGTCATCAGGTTGATCCGCCCCGTGTACAGGAGCTTCGCCACGCCCTTGCCCCGGTGCTCCGGATGGGTGGCGATGTCGGCCCCGTACAGGGTGTCGGCGCCGGGCGAGTGGGTGCTGAACGTGCCTACGCCGGTGATCTCGTTGTACGAATGCCACGGGGAGCTCTCATCCAGATTCACCACCAGGCTCATCGCGTAGCCGACAATGACGCCGTCGAAGGTGACGACCAGCTGCCCCTCCGGAAAGGCCCGGAGCTCCATCTCGAGCAGCCGCTCGTCGCACAGCGCTGAATCGGGGAGGGTGGGATAGGCCGCGCGCTGACAGGCCCAGATTCCGGCGACATCCGACAGACGGGCCCGCCGACGCCGGTAGGCACTCGCCACAGTACCCTTGCGCGGCTTGGCGCTCGCTGCGGGCTTGGGCGTGGAGGGTTTGGTCATCGGTGGGCTCGGACCGTGACCGGGTGTGGACGTCGCGGATACTGATGGAGCTTGGCCGTGGGCAGAGATTCGGGGTCGTTCGCCCACTTCGCGACCATCTCGGGGCGTTTCAGCCAATGCAGGAGCGGCTGCTCGACGGTGTCGGCGAACCGTACCGCGGCCCTGAGCCTCGCATCCCAGCTGGGCGCGAGCTCGGCGAACGCCTCGCTGGTGATGCGCTTGCGACAGCCCGGCGCGCCGCAGAGGCACTCGAGGTCCTGCTCGAGGTTCAGCGACGCGTAGTCACAGGTGACCTCCTCTCCCGCGGCGATGTCCCGCACGGCCAACTCGAAGTCCACCCCAGGGCTCAGGCTCACCGGGTCGCAGCTGTGGTTCATGTAGCGGCCGTGGTCCCAGCACAGGATGCGCTTTCCGTTCCCGTTCACGTAGGAGTAGGTCTCGAGCACCGGCAGCAGGGATGCGCCGAGCTTCCTCACCTCGTGGGCCGTGAACACCTGATCGAGAGAATCGAGCGCCCACAGGATCGTGCCCTTTGGGATGTCGCGAGTGGCGACGACCCCGTACCCCACGGCGTCGTTGACCCACGTGAGACGAGTAAAGGGATGAAGCATCGAAGAAACTCCAGTTTCGGACTGGTGCCCGACTGCGCGGTGTGCGCGACAGCACCAGATATACACCGGTTCCAGCGCGCGCCAAGCAGTTCGGTCACAACCCCTGCATTGAGCAGACAAGGGCTCCAGACATCGCCTTGGACGACGATTCTCAAGACCACCGATCCGAGGTCGAGGCTCGCGTTTGGCCGGGCGCAGTGAGCCGTGGCCAGGACTGAGACACCGGGTGGGACAGGTGGGACACCGTTCGGCGGCCGCAAGACAGAGAAACGCCGACAATGCCCTGCGCCGGGGTGGATCGATCCCTGCTCATGGGGAGGGTGTTCCCCGGAGTCACCATGCGCGTCGTCCTGCTCCCTCTCCTGCTCGCCGCCTGCTCCGCCGAGACCGGCTTCTCGTCCACCACCGACGCCGAGCCCGCGACAAGCACCACGGCACCGCCCGTCGCCGACCCCGGCACGCCGGCCGAGACGGACGACACGGAGCCCGTGGGTGTGGCCGGCCTGCGCATCAACCCCGACCCGATGTCGTTCGGCGACGTGTGGGTCGGCTGCGAGGCCATGGACCGGTACACGGTGACCAACACCGGCGATGCGCCCACGACCATCACCGAGCTGTCCCTGGACGGCGCCGTGTTCGCGTTCGGCGGCCCCGCGCTGCCCCTCACCCTCGAGCCCGACGCGACCTTCAGCGTGGACGTGGCGTTCACCCCCGAGGCCGACGGGCCCGAGGCGGCCACCCTGGCGGTCACCTCCGACCTGGGCCTCACCGAGGCCATCGCCGAGGGCAACGGCGCCCGCACCGGCCGCGTGACCCAGGGCTTCGACGTGCCGGCCGGCATGGTCGACCTCATCTTCATCGTGGACCAGTCCTCGTCGATGGACCCGTTCCAGCGCGAGCTGAACCGCAACTTCTCCACCTTCATCGACGACCTCGAGACGGTCACCGGCGACTGGCAGCTCGTGGTGGCGAACGCCGACGACGGGTGCAACACCTCGGGTATCCTCACGGCAGACACCCCGAGCTACCAGGACATCTTCGAGGCCCGGGTGCAGCAGGGCGCGGGCTTGTGGATCGGAGACCACCCCACCCGCCTCGACCGCGAGGCGATGCTCACCATCGCCGCCAACGCCGCCGACCAGGCCGCCCCGGGCCGGTGCAATGAGGGCCTGCTCCGGCCGGGCGCGCAGCTGCACGTCATCGTGGTGTCGGACGAGCGGGACCACGGCGACTTCGCCTGGTCGACCTATGTGGACCGCATCATCACCGCGAAGGGGGGCGACGCCTCGCTGGTCACCATCAGCGGCTTCGTGGACAGCGGCTGGGACAACGACGAGGGCTATCGCCAGGCCATCGCGGCCACTGCCGGCGTACAAGCCCCGATCACCGCCGCCTCGTGGGCCCCGTTCATGCCCAGCCTGGCCGCGCACTCAGCGCCCGACGCCCACTTCCTGCTCGACAACCACGCCGACCCCGACACCATCGCGGTGACGGTGGATGGGACGCCCACCGACGCGTGGGAGTGGGACATCGCGGCACGCACCGTGACGGTGAGCGCGCTGGACGCCGAGCTGGCCGAGGGCGACCGGGTCGAGGTGACGTACGACCAGGTGGCGGTGTGCGACGGGTGAGGTTGCTCCAACCGGGTCATCCGTAGCTGGCCGGGGGCTCCGCTCTGCACCCAGGCGCTTTCGGTAGCACGGACGATGGGAACCCAGGTCCCAACAGCAACGGCAACCCTGCCAACTCGGCAGGGTTCGCGGGCTCGGGTGGACGCCTCTGGCAGCACGAGACGCGGTAGCCCACCCCACAGCCTGGCGTGCCGACCGCTGGCCCACGCGCGCATGGGCGTGGTGTGCTCTCGCCGAGGTCGTCGTGTCTCGACAGACCCCTGACATGGATCGGATGTACCTCTGGAGGGTCTCGGTGGAGGTGGCCATGCTGGAGAGTCCGGACCTGATGGGATCGACGCTGGAGGCCTTCCACTCCGGCAGCCACACCGCAGCGTCACTCGCAGACACGCTCGACCTGCCCGAGGCGACCGCGGCGCAGGTCCTCGAGACGCTGCTGGCCCACTCCGAGGTGCTCGAGGTCGTGCCTGGACTGTTCGTGCGTCGAGAGCTTCAGGTGGCTCCGCCAGAGGCCTGGGACGACCGGCCGACCGTGGTGCAACATGGCTTCGTCCCGCTCCGGACCGGGATCGAGCTGTGGGAGGACTCGCCGGCCCGCTCCGAGCCGCCCACCCTGGAGCCCGCGCCCCCGCCTGTGGCTCGGCCGCCCCGTCCAGCGCTGCGCGTGTCGGTGTGGCTGCTGCCGGTGGCGGCGGTGGGAGGCTTCGCGGCGGCGGCGACCGTGTTCGCGTCGCTGGCCATGCTGACGCTGCTGGTGTGAGCCGCCGCGGTCATCGACACACGGCGACCCCGAGCCGTCGCCAGGCCAGGATTCCGAAAGGCGACGGGGCCAGTGTGGTTGTCGCGGAGACCCGTGTCAGCACCGACGAGAACGACTCCTCCTGGTGGTCTCGCTCCTCGGTCTCCAGGGCCGCTACGGCGTGCGAGGAGGTGGTCTGCGGGCCACCCAGTAGCCGGGACGCCGCTTGGTGTGGGCGATGGCCCACACGACCACCCTGTCCGCCTCGATCTCGAAGAACACTACATACGGGAACCGGCGGAGGAGAGCCCGCCTCCAGGGCAACCTCCACACCGGGAACCGCTCGGGGTTCTCGCCGATGTCGAGGATGGCGTGGCTGACGGCGGCGATGTACTCCAGCCCAAGGCCGGGACGTTGCTCCTCGTACCAGAGAGCCGCTTCCTCGACCTCGATGTCCGTGTCGTCCTGGAAGACGACGGGGAGGCTCACGACCCGCTCAACTTCCGCAAGATGCGAGCGCGCACCTCGCTCCACGGCTTCGCGTTCTCGGCCCCGGCGGCACGGCGACGGGCAAGCTCGTCGAGCCACGCCCGCTCCCACTCGGGATCGGCGGGGCCTTCCACGCTGTCGATCAACGCGGTGGCGAGGGCGAGCCGCTCCTCCTCGGGGAGATTGAGGGCACGGGCGGCGAGGTCTCGGGCGGTTTGGCTCATACCGACAGTCTATCGGGCCAGAGCCGCCGAGCCAGCCATACTTCCTCGATGATGGGTCCCGCGTCGATGCGCTCGCACGGCCCGGCGGAGCGTCCTGCACAGTGGGTACACCCCATGACGGCGAACAGCGTCGATCACGAGTCCTCCATCCTCGCAGAGAAGATCCGACCCGGCCCATGGTCCTCACCGAGCGGGTCGGATGGGCGGGTCGAGGGGAGCCCCCGACCTGCAGTCCCTCGTTCAGGCCCTGCACATAGGCGGCGAGTTCGGGTGCGTCGCACGCGGGACGGGCCTCCGGCGGCGAGCAGCGTGGCAGGCAGCCGGGCGCCAGAGCGAACCGGCCATGCACATGGCGTAACCGATGGGTTTCACTTGGTTCCGCCTTGGGAGTTGTGCTTCTCCACAGTTGAGCCGAACCGATGGGATGTGTACATCACCATACCAACAATCACACCGTTCGGTCCTTCAAACTCGGACTCCCATTTGATATGGTGACTACTCGGCGTGCCACCGGGTCCGCTCCCGGGAGTCCGCTCGGTCCCACCCTGCTGCCAGCCCGTCTTGTTGGTGATGTACGCGGAAGCGTGGTCGTGCGCCCACGGGAGGCCAATCGTCTGGTTCGGAGTCCGGAGAACGGTCTGCTCGTAGATCTCATGGGCCCAGACCATGCTGGACGAAGCCGGCGCCTCGCTCCCGGAATTCCACCCTTAGTCGCGCTGCCGGCCGTTTGGGAGTGGTCCTGTTTCTCCCGGGTGCTAGGGGTGATCCACCGTCAAGGCATAGCGGTCGACCATCGTCTCGGCCTCCTCATCCACCCCCTCCTCGGTGAGCTCCTGGCCTCGAATCCACTGTTGGTAGTGGACCACCTCGTGTGCGAGCGAACACAGGAAGCCGGCCAGTGCGTTATCACGACCGACCCGCTCCTCCTCATCCGGGTAGTCGCCGGTCGCGATGCGGATGTACGGCTCCACGGCAGGGTCCCAGGGGGCGAAGAATGAGGCGTGTGAGAGCGTTCCCGTGGTTACGAGTCGGTGGTGTCGTCGGGGACCGAGGTAGACCGGAAGGCGCATGGGGAATGCGTAGTTTTCCCGCAGCCATATAGCGAATCGGATGTAGGCCTCTCGCACTTCGGGATGTCCCCTTCGCCCCACGATTCGCAGACCTCGCCGAGCGTTGAGAGGTGTGACGAACACTTCCTGCTCTTCTTGCGATGGTCCCGGCCTGGGGTGTGTTTCGGCGGTTCCCGTGGGGGGTTGTTGCGCTTCCATTTTTTCGAGTCCCGCCTCTTCTTCTCATCGTTTTCTCTACCCTGCTTCAAGCGTCCGGGCTTCTTCTCCTGGAAGTCTTGTCGGGCGCCCTCTGTTGGGTCGCTCTTGGTATCGGGCGGCACGTCCGCGATGACATCTGTTGGCGGAGCCTCGACTACTTCGGCGGTGTCAGTCCCGTCCCACAGGTCCCCCAGCGCTTCCAGGCCTCTGCGGGTAAGCTCTGCCGTACCCGCG
>JBLFXJ010000168.1:0-16664 GCA_047609825.1 Myxococcota bacterium | reverse complement strand
CGGCTCCCGCTGACCCGACTGACCGAGCTGGCTCGCCTCCTGGGCCGCCTGGTCTCGCGCCTGCTCCAGCGATTCACGGGCCTCCCGCACGCGCTCGGCCGCAACCCCCTGTGATCCCTCCGCTTCCATCGGGCGACCGCGACCCAGATCGTCGCCTGCTTGCTGCATCCGCCCCTGGGCGTCATCCAGCGACTCCTCCAGCCCGCGCGGCTCGACCGGGAACTCGCGGGCGACCTCCTCGGCCTGCCCCTGCGCCTGGCGGAGCTTGTTGTCGAGCTCGCGCTGCCTCGACTCCAGCTCCTGCGCCCGCTTGCGGGTGGCCGGATCAGTGCGCTCGGACACCTCCTCCAGCTCCTCGAGCAGCTCGGCGATCCGCTCTAGGTGACCCCGGATGCGCGAGACGCGCGTGGACACGGGACCGGGCGCACGGCCCATCAGCTCGGCGGACTGAGCGCTCCGATAGACCAGGTCCCAGCTGAACTCCAAGGTGCGCAGCGAGTTCCAGCTGCCACGAAGGTCGCGGGCGGTGACCGATTCGAGCAGTCGCTCACTGTCTTCGACCGCGGACTCGGCCCGCTGGACCTCGTGAAACGCCCGCTCGGCTTCGGTCACCCCATCCCGCCAATCACGCCCGCGGGCGACGACCTGCTCGGCCTCCGCGTCCACCTGCTTCCACAGGTCGGCCGCCTCGTCGCGGAACGCCTCGTCCTGCTGCTCGCGCAGCTGTTGCACCTGTTCCTGGAGTGCGCGTTGTTCCTCCTCGAGCGCCTCAAGCTCCTCGATGAGCTCGTTCGCGGCCGCCATGGACTCATCCGCCTCGCTGCTCTGCTGGGCCAGGTTCTCCTTCACGCCGCGCTCCAGCTCCTCGAGCTGACGCGCCATGCGACTCATCAGCTCCGCCGCCTCCTCAAGATCACCTTCAGCGATGGCCTTCCGAATCTCCTCGACGAGGCTGCCGATCTCGGTGGTGCGGCTGTTCACGAACTCCTGCAGACCGCCTTGCTGCAGCTGTGACGCGATCTGTGCGAGCTCCATCACCAGCTGCTCCAGCTGCTCCAGCCGCGAGAGCAGAGCCTGGGCGTCGGCGTCGTCGCGCGCGAGCATCGATTCGAGTTCCTCGGCGATGGACCCCGCGCTCTCAGTTCGCTCGACCAGATCGCTCAGCGCACGATTGCGCTCCATGCGCACCAGAGTGACCAACGCCGACTCCAGCTCGACCACCGCGTCCTCCCGGAGCTCGCTGACGGTCTGGAGCGATTCCGGAGATGGCACGGCGACGGAGTCTGGCTCGAACGCGACCTGCGTGTACCGGATGAGCCCCTGTCCAGCATCGACAACGTGCCGGAGGAGTCGGGCCTCGGTCGTCGTTTGGCCACCATCGGCGAGAAACACACCGAGCAGGGCGAGCAGGGGCTCGTACCGTCGGCCCACCTCCTCGCCCCAGGTCGCCAGCGCTCGGCCACTGTCGCCGGGGGGCCATGGGTCGGTCAACATCGGCGCCAGCACCGGGACGAGCGCCCGCACGAGCTCCTTCTGCCGCGCGGCGGAGCGACGCTCCAGGCCCCCCGCCCCCAACACGACCAGCTCGACAGCCCGAGAGCGTCCAGCCTTGCTCCCAGACCAGGTGTCGTTGTCCCACGCCTCGACGACCAGCTCCACGGTGTCGCCCGCGTGCAGCCCCAACGCGACGGGAGAGGTGAGCTCGAGGCCTTGGACCTCCGCACGCCGGCCCTCCGGCACACCCAGCCGTTTGGCGACCCGGCCGTCCACCAGCAGCTGAGCGCTGGCCACTCCGTAGTCGTCCCGAGCGACCCACAGCAGACGAAGATCGCCATCGACCGGCAACTCGATGCGCTCGGCACCGGCATCCACGGTCACGTCAGGAGCGAGATCCTGTTGCGGCGCGATCTCGAACTCTCTCGACGACTCCGACTCACCGCCTCGGAACAGCTCCAAGTGGTAGGTGCCCGCTTCGTTTTGGATGGTGAACCGAGCGTCGACCTGCCGACCCGAGTCATCGACGACACTGTCGAGTCGTTGGCCATAGGCGACGAGCCCGGCCGCCTCCACGGGCTCGGCCGTGCGAGCGGTCACCTGCACGATGGTGCCTGGCGGACCGGTGACGTCGCCTGTGCTGTTCGGAACCTGCTTCACCTCGAGGCCGGTGTAGGGCGGGTAGGTGTAGCGAACCTGCAGGTCGCCGACACGGGCGTGCTCTTGCTGGAGAGTGGCGACCGGGCTCTCGACGGCGGCTCTCGCGGCGGCTCCTCCGGTCCACCAGCGCCACGACTGGACCGGGCCGCCGGTGACAAGGAGCGAGACCGGCAGCGCGATCAGTGTGGCGAGTGCCACAAGCACCGCCCGCGCGATCACCTGCCTGGATGGGTGCACGGCGGCCGGCGGGATGCGCTCGATCACCGCCGCTGCACGCCGCGCGACGAGCCCCAGCAAGGCTGGACTCTCGGCGCCCATCGGCTGGCCGGCCCTGTCGACCGCCGTGAGGAGGCGCCCCCGAAGGTCGGGCTCGAGACCCTCGACGATTCTGGCCTGCCTCGCTCGATCCCCGGCCGGCACCCACAGCCGCAGCAGGGGCCAGGCAACGACCCACCACGCGCCGACCCCTGCGACCACGATCAGCGCTGCGACAGCCGAGGACCGATCCAGCCGGTACCAAGCCGAGAACTGGAGTCCGATCAGCACCAGGACGCCGAGGCCCAACGCATTTGCGCAGATCCGTGCTCCGAGGAGCAGGCGCTCGCGCCGCGCCAGACCCGCAACGTACCGGCGGATGCGCTGGAGATCCTCGGTCATCGGAACGGGCCATCCATCAACCGTGGGTATCCGATGTGCGCTCGCACACCGCCCCACATCCGAGCGTTCCTGACCTGTGTTTACAGATCAGTGGATGTGGCGGTACACGCCGACGGCCACGCCCACCACGCTCACGTCGCCCGAGGCGGCGTCTACGTAGATGGCGTCCATCGCTGCGTTGGCAGGCTGCAGACGGATCTGGCTGCCCTCCCGATAGAAGCGCTTCACGGTGGCTTCTTCGTCGACGAATACAACAGCGATGTCGCCGTCGCGAGCCTCGGACTGCTGCCGGACGAACAGGTAGTCACCATCCATGATGCCGTCTTCGATCATCGACTGGCCGTGCACCACGAGCGCGAAGACGCTGCCACCGCTGGGGAGCAAGCATCCATCCACCCGAAGCGTGCCTTCGTAGTTCTCTTGAGCGAGTAGCGGCGTGCCGGCTGCAATCCTGCCAAGGATGGGCACGCCGACCACAGAGTCGTCGCCCAGGGTGCCGGTGGCGAGCGGTGTGAGCTTCAGGCTTCGCGACCGGCCAGCACCCCCGACGCGCTCCAGATAGCCCTTGCGGATCAGCGCCTTGACGTGATCACTCACCTGGTTGGTGGACTTCATCCCAAGCGCTCGTCCCACCTCGCGGTAGGACGGGATCACGCCGGTCTGGTCATAGCTGGCAGAGACGAAGTCGAGGACCTCGCGCTGCCGTCGGGTCAGATCTTCCATGACATGCTCGCACGTTCAGTGAACGCCTGCACAGTACACCCGCTGACCCTGCCACGCAAGCAGACTCACGAACCCCCGTTGCCCGGATCCTCCGCCGCTTCCTTCAAGCGGTAGGTGAGCTCTGCCTTCAGCACGGTGATGCGGTCGCCGTCCTGTCGAAGCGTGAGATCCGACCGCAGGTCCAACCGATGCGTCGACATCGTCGCCGTGCCCTCGCGGTAGCTGGCCGTCATCAGGTTGCCCTTCTCCTCGCAGCCAATCTCCTTCACGTCGAAGAAGGTCGAGCTCGGGAAGCACCCCTCGCTGACAGCGCAGCTCCACGTGTTCACGTCGATCTGCAGCATGGTGCATCCAGGAGGATCGAGCACCGCTCGCCCACGGGACAGCAGGGTGGCCGTGACGGCGAGTGGGGCAGGCTCGACCTCGCCGGTGGGCAGCAGCCGCCGACCCAGCGACAGGGGGTTCTCCACCGCGACGGGTTGGGTGCCGCGCTCGGGCCCCTCGAACTTCAGCTGGGTGGCCTCGACAAGGTAGCCCGGCTCCCCTGCGAGCCAGTCGAACAGCGTGCGATGGGACGGGGCCAGGTAGATGCCAGCGGGATTGCCGCCGTAGAAGGTGCGGGAATCGGCGAGCAGGGCGCGGTGCCCTTCCGCCGTGAACGCCACCAATGCCGGGCGCCCCAGCCGGTGTGAGGTGACGGACACGTCACCCATGCACGGCTTGCCCAACAGCACCAACGTCCCTGACTGCGTGAGCACCTGGGGGGCGACCCCTGGCAAGGCATCCTCGCAAATCAGGTAGTGGATCGCCTCGTCTACGCCGCGCTCGCGCAAGAACCCGGCGAGCTCCATGGAGCCCCGGAGACCGAATCGGTGCGGCCTGACCAGTGCCGACTGCATCAGGGCGCGGGTCGATTCTTCCTTCGGATCCCGGATCTCGACGAAGCCGGCTGCCTTGCCCCCCTTCTGCGCCTCGACCCGCTCGGGGATCGCGCGGCGCGCCTTGAGCGACTCGGGAACCGGCTCGCCCTGCGCTGTGAGCAACTCGGCGATCCGTCGGGCCGCCTCCTCCTCGAAGTGGGGGCGGAGCCAGACCACGACCCCCTTCTGCTGCGCCGGCCGATACCGACCATTGGCGAGGTCGTAGGTGACGTCTGCGCAGTCCAACGCTGGGAGGGACCGGCGACCATCGAGGGGACGGTCCACACAGCCCTTCGGCACGTCCCCGAGATCGACCCAGCGCCCTTGCTCGTCGAACGTGACGATGAAGTCGCGCTCAGAATGTCGGAGCCACACCTCGTCACGGCCGTTGAGATCGAAGTCGGTGAGCCGGCGGATCCGCAGATCACGGATGTTCATGCCGTGCTGCCGCAGGTAAACGTCGGGAACGTGGAGCTGGGATGTGGTCTCGAAGGCGGCGCCGCGATGGATGGGCTCGGTCCACTGGAGCGCGAGGCCGGTAGCGCGGTTGCCTGCAGCTGTGAGGGTGACCGCGATCACGAACACGGCGATCGCGAGCGGCGCGAGGATCGCGACCACCTCGAGCTCGGAGAAGCGGCGGCGGCGAATCACTTCCAGCTCGGTGTCGCCAATCCGGATGACGGTGCCCGAAGTGAGCTGGGCGGTCTCGTTCATCAGCTGGTGGCCATCGACGAATGTGCCGGTTGCTGAGTCGAGATCCGTGATCCAGTAGCTGTTGTCCTCCCACCCGATCTGGGCATGGTAGATGCTGACCAGCGGATCGGGAATCTGGAAACCGCTGCTCGTACGACCGATCACGAGCGGTGCATCGGTGGTGAGCGCGGCCCGCGCTCCCTCGATGGACCCGCTGATCGCAATAAGGTCGAGATCAGAGCGAGCGACAGCCATGGTGGGCTTCCTACCGTGGACGGGGTGCATACTACAAGCTGGCAGGTCGAGGGGGCGTCTAGTTGCGTTCCGGACTGTGACCCAGGGCGGCTCGACGCTTGAGCGCGCGTACGGGCTCGGATACTCCACCGCGAGGTCACCAATGCGCGCGCATCCTGCCGGACCGACGTTTCCCGAACCGCCACTATGGGTGAAACAGCTCTTGGGCGGCCTGTTCGCTGCCTACGTCGTCGAACTGGTGCTCTCCGCGCTCGGGGTGTCCGTCGGATCCCTGGCCTGGGCTCCCGGTGGCGCAGGTTTCGCGCCCTGGCAGCTGGTCACGCGGTTCGCCGTGCAAGGCAACGGCGTGATCGGGGTCCTGATCGAGCTCGTCGTGGCATGGTTCGTCTTTCCCGCACTGATACAGCTCTTTCGGCGCGACCAGCTGGCAGAGGCCGTGGGCGCGATGGCGCTCGTCGGCACCGCTCTGCCCCTCGTCGCCGACCTCTCGGGCGTGCTCGCGCCGAGCCTCATCCTCGGATGGGGCTCGTTCGTCATCGGCCTGTTCGTGTTGTTCGGCCTCGCGCAGCCCGACGCTGAGGTGCGGCTGTACTTCGTGCTTCCGGTGTCCGGGAGGATGATCGTCTGGGGAACCCTGATAGTGCTGGTGCTAATGCTGCTCGCAGCGCCCGTGACGGCCAGCCTCGAGCCCATGGGTGTCTGGCTGGGCGCGTGGGCCTGGTGGAACTACCGGGGTCCGGGAGCCCGCCGGCGCAACCTCAAGCGCCAGGCGCACAAGATCGAGCGAGAGCTTCGCAGCTTCCAAGTGATCGAGGGAGGCCGCTCGGAGGCTCCGCAGGGTGACCAGGACGGGGATGGGTGGATCCACTGAGGCGTCACTGGCCCGTACCGGAGTCGAGCGAGCGGTCCAGACCGCCGAGCATGCGGGATCCTGACGCCCCGACCCACAAGGCACTCGGCCCCAAGGTGCTGGATGGCGGACTCGCCACGTCGCTGCGCGCGCGGGGGGTGCCGCAACACACGCCGGTGTCCGAGTGGCTCGACGAGCGACCGGAGGCCATCGAGACCGCCCAGCGTGGATTCGTAGATGCCGGCGCAACCGGGCTGCTCACCGCGACCTTCCGGTGCCTGCCCCATCTCGACCCACAGTGGGATCGGCATGTCGCTGTCGCCGTGGAGATCGCCACCAGCGCCACCCGTGGGCGTGCGTGGATGTGGGGATCCATCGGCCCTGGCGGCCGGCGCGGCGAGTCCTGGGCCGACGCCAGCCGGGCGACCCGCGCAGAGTGGGAAGCGAGCTGGCGGCAGTGTGCCGCTCGCCTCGGTCCGTCGGTGCATGGGCTGGTTCTCGAGACCTTCTTGGATGCGGATGAGTGCCTGGCCGCCCTGCGCGCCGTGAAGGAGGTACGGCCGGACCAGGCCGTCGCAACCTCCCTTGTGCCGACCGAGAACGGCCGGCTGCACTCCGGTGAGCCCGTTCGGCACGCCCTTGAGACCCTTCGACTCGCCGGCGCCGACATCATGGGGTTCAACTGCGGCACCTCGCCGGAGGCCGTCGTCCGCGCCATCCGGTCGTGCCGCGGCGTCGGGCCGCTGTGGGCCAAGCCTGCCGGCGGGCGAAACGTCCGGGCCGCCCTGCTCTCCATCGCCGACGACTGCGACTGGATCGGCGGGTGCTGCGGCGTGTCGTACAAGGACATCGCCGTGCTTGCACGAGGTCTGGCCGAGACCCATGGCTGAGCACACCGCACTCGGCGAGCCCCGCGCGCTCGATGCCTATCTACAGCCGACGCTGCGCCTGATCGCGTGGGTTGTCGGTGGCACCGGATCCGTGTCGGCGTTCGCCTTCGGCTCGTGGTGGTGGGGTCCGGTACCGCTGGCCGTCGCCCTCCTTGG
Source organism: Myxococcota bacterium (assembly GCA_047609825.1). Taxonomy (GTDB): domain Bacteria; phylum Myxococcota_A; class UBA796; order UBA796. The sequence continues at coordinate 9,366 of JBLFXJ010000168.1, read as the reverse complement.
GTACGAGCTGTGGCGCTGGCAGCGGTCAGACCGCCCCATCGTGCTCGAGTTGGGCCCGGATCTACGGCTGGTGGACGCCCGAGGCGGGCAGACGCTGCGGGTGTCGCTGGCCGATGTCACCTGCGCCACCTGCTGGCACCGGGGCCGCGACTCTGGGCGGGAGGTGGTGATCGCGCTGTACAGCGACACCTCCCCCTTGCTGGCGCTGTCCTTCCGGCTCGCCGCATATGCACCACACCCGCTCGACGTGGACGGCGACCGGTGGGATACGGCGCTCGGCGGACTCGCTGCGATCGTCCGCGCTGCGGCGCCAGCCCAGCGGGCCTGCCGCCAATGGTTCACCGATCCCATCGCTCTCGCCTGGATCCGGGCGAACGTGCCTGACGCCGCGTGGGGGCGCACCGCCGCGCGCGCGTGGTCCGGCGTGGCGCCGCCGCTGGACCTGTTCGGGTTCCTCGAGGGCGATTCCGACCGATTCGTTGTGCTGGACGACGCCGGGTGGGCGACAGCGGGGGGCCCGGGTGGAGCGCTCTCGCCGGTCGCCATCGGTTCATCGTCGCGCGATGCGGTGTTGTTCCGACTCGACGGTGATCGGCCCGACGAAGAAGCGGGCCGTCTGCCGCTGCTCATCGTCGGCGTGCCTGGTCTCGAGCTGGCCCTGCCCTGCCCCGCCGGGGTGGACGCCCCTGCGGTGGACGGGTCAGCTGAGCGCCTCCATGTGCAGCTGCCAGAGGCGGCCGCGCTCCTCGCACACCTCGAGCGGGCCGTCCCCGGACTGGTGCTGCCCCTCTCGGGCGCGCACGTGCCGGCGAACCCCCATGCGGGTTGACCCGGCGGTGCTGGGCGATACGAGGTGGGCCCACGTCGGGTCACGATGACGAAGCACCAGACCGAAGCCGAGCGCCGTAGCCAGATCCTCCGTGCGGCCCGCGCAATCTTCATCCGCAAGGGCTACCTCGCGGCCCGCGTGGAAGACGTGGCGAAGCGCGCGGGTCTGTCCAAGGGCGCCGTCTACTTCTACTTCTCCTCGAAGCGGCAGCTGTTCCTCGCCTTGGTCCAAGACGAGCACGACAACACCTACTCCTTCCTCGAATCGGCGGAGCAGGATGACCGACCGGCCATCGTCAAGCTGCTGGACCTGGGCCAGAAGTACCTGGAGTACTTCGCAGGACTCAAGTCACCCCCTCGGTTCTTCCTCATGATGTCGGAGCAGGGCATCCGCGACGAGGAGGTGCGGGAGGAGTGCCAGGCCGTGCATCAGCGCTTCGTCGACGCGGCAAGCCGCATCCTGGCGCAGGGGATGGTCGAAGGCTCGTTCCGCCGGACCGATCCGGAGGCCGTCGCGATCATGCTCAAGGCGATGATCGACGGGCTCGCGGGTCAGTCCGCCATCGGCATCCGGCCGGATCCGCAGATGCTGCTGGGCGGAGGGGTCGACCTCCTGCTCCGCGGCCTGCTGGTGGACGAGGAGGCGCTTCGCTCATTGGGGCCAACGACGTGATCCCATCCGTCGCCATCGTCGACCCCAGACGCGACCTCAAGTTCCTCGATTCCAACGGTCGGCCTCTCCCTGGCCTGGGCCAGCCGGAGTTGATGTGGGCGGACTGGTCAGCCGCCCGCACCGAACGCACGGCCCACTCATGGCCCACGTGGTCACCCGATGGCACGCGCATCGCCGTGTTCCGGCAGCACGCGAGCACCAGCGAAACCCATGTGTACGTCACGGATGTGGGCGGCGCGCGCGCCGCCGAGCTGATGAACCTCGAGCGCAAGCTGCCGATCCACCTCGAGTGGTCGCCTGGCGGGGAGGCCCTCGCGGTCCTGTGTCAGCAGAGCAACCGGTTGGTGCTCGAGCTTCTCGACGCGCCGAACCCCGGCCGTCGGGTGCCCGTGGCATCTGGCAGCCCGCTGTTCTACTCGTGGGCGGATGCTCAACAGCTGGCCGTGTTCATCGGGCGACCGGACTCGGGCTCGGAGCTCAGGCTGGTCGGACCCAGCTCGCAGACCACGCTCCCTGGAGTGCCCGGCAACTTCTGCACGCCCGTCCACTCTGGCGGCGAGGTGCTGTACGTGGCGCACCGCAGCGCGCAGGTGGAGCTGCTCGCCGCGCGTCCAACCGGCGAGGTCCGCGTGATCGAGGAAGTGGACGGCCTGATGGCGCTGGTTCCGAGCGCTGACGGGGCTCGCGTGGCCAAAGCGGTCGCCGAGCGCGACGGCGCGCCGTATCGCCGCTTATCCGTGCTCGATCCGGCCACCGGCGCCCAGTCCGCCTTGGCAGACATCCCCCTGCTCGCATTCTTCTGGTCGCCCGCAGGCGACGCCGTGATCGGCGCGCGTCAGGAGCCGGATGAGCCGCACGTGACCTGGTATCGACTCGGCCTCGACGGCAGCAAGCTGCCATTGTTCCGCCACGTCCCATCGCGAGACCTGGCGTTCTGGCTCCGATTCTTCGAGCAGTACTGCGTGTCTCACCCGTGCATCGATGCTGGCGGCAGGCACCTGATCCTCGGCGGCTTCGAAGACGAGCGCACCGGTGATTCGACGCTGTGGCGGGTACCGCTCGATGGCGGACCGGTCGAGTCTGTCGGCCCTGGTGTGCTCGCCGTCTGCGGCCCTCGCTGAACGCCATCAATGTGGAGGCCCCATGGCCGTCCGATCTACCCTCGCGACACTGTTCGCCGATGCCAACGCCCTCGCATTGGAACCGGCAATCCGCAGCATGGTGCAGCGCCTGCTCGACGAGCGCCCGGCGGACGACACCGGCGAGCGACTCGTGGCTGTCGAGGCGGAGAACGCCAAGCTGAAGAAGAAGCTCGACATGGCGATGGGCGCCATCCAGGCCGGTACGGCGCAGATGATGTCCATGCGGCGGGAGGTGGCGGAAGCGACGAAGATCGCACGTCAGGCCGCACAAGCGGCAACGACTGCCACCGCGACCGCCGAGACTGCCAGCGAAGGCGTCACCGAGCTGGAAGCGCGCTTGGCCGCCGCCGCCGACTGACATCGCGCCCCCGCGCACCGGACCGACCCTGCCGGACCGCAGCCGAGCTGCGGTCCGCTGGAGGGATGGCCTTGCTAGTCCAGGTCGAAGGTGACGCCTTGCGCGAGCGGGAGCTCGGCGCTCCAGTTCATCGTGCAGGTCTGGCGGCGCATGTACGCCTTCCACGAGTCGGACCCCGCCTCGCGACCACCGCCCGTGTCCTTCTCGCCGCCGAACGCGCCGCCGATCTCTGCGCCGCTCGTGCCGATGTTCACGTTGGCGATCCCACAGTCCGAGCCGCCGGCAGCGAGAAAGCCCTCCGCGACCCTGAAGCTGTCGGTGAACACGGCTGAGGACAGCCCCTGGTCCACGTCGTTCTGGGCCGTGATGGCATCGTTCACGTCGTCATAGGTGAACACGTACAGGATCGGAGCGAAGGTCTCCTCCTTCGTGATCGGCATCTCGGGGGTGGCGCGGATGATGGTGGGCTCCACGTAGTTGCCGGGGCGATCGTAGACGTTGCCGCCACACAACACCTCACCGCCCTGCGCCTTCGCCGCGACGATGGCCTCGCTGTACATGCGCACCGCGTCTGCGTCGATCAGCGGGCCCATGAGCACGCCCTCGTCCTCCAGCGGGTTGCCCACACCGATGGAGCCGTAGGCCTTCACCAGCCGCTCGGTGAACGACCCGGCGATATCGGAGTGCAGGAACAACCGGCGGGTGCTGGTGCAGCGCTGACCTGCCGTGCCCACGGCGCCGAATGCCACGCCGCGAACCGCCAGCTCCAGGTCTGCGTCGCGGTGCACGATGATCGCGTTGTTCCCGCCCAGCTCGAGCAGGCTGCGACCGAGCCGCTGGGCGACCGCCGTGCCGACGATGCGCCCCATGCGCGTGGAGCCGGTGGCGGAGATGAGCGGCAGGCGCCGGTCGTGGATCATGGTCGTGCCGACATCGGCGTCGTCGCCGATCACCAGCCCGAACACCCCACCCCAGCCGTGCCGCTGCAGCACCGCATCACAGATGCGGTGGGTGGCGATGGCCGTGAGTGGTGCCTTGAGCGACGGCTTCCAGATCATGGTGTCGCCAGCGATCGCAGCGACCATGGCGTTCCACGCCCACACCGCGTTCGGGAAGTTGAACGCCGTGATGATCCCGACGACACCGAGCGGGTGCCACTGCTCATACATCCGGTGCCCGGGCCGCTCAGAGTGCATCGTGAGGCCGAACAGCTGCCGGGACATGCCCACCGCGAGGTCGGCCATGTCGACCGATTCCTGAACCTCCCCTTCGCCCTCGGACGGCACCTTGCCGACCTCGAGCGCGATCAGGCGCCCGAGATCCTCCTTGTGCTCGCGCAGGGCGTCACCGAGCTGGCGGACGATCTCGCCGCGCTTGGGGGCGGGCACGCTGCGCCACTCGGCGAACACGCGCTGGGCCTCGCCGACCACGTGCTCGTACTCGTCGAGGGTAGCCAAGCGGACGGACGCGATCGGGCTGCCGTCGAGCGGGCTCCGAACCTCGAGCAGGCGGCCCTTGGTCTCGAGCGCGCCGCTGGTGGAGTAGGCGCCAGAATTCACGGCTTCGATGCCAAGACGGGAGAGGAAGGCGTGCACGTGTAGCTCCGATGTCGACCGGGGAAGAGCCGCGCCGTAACGGGCCGCGAGCAGACCGGCTATGGCACCGAGGGGGGCTCGATGAGACATCGGCGGAGCGTGGCACTGCTGCTGCTGACGACCCACTGTGGCCTGATCCAACCCGACGACGGCAAGGACACCGATCCGCCTACCACCGAGGGCCCTCCACCTCCCGACACCGCCGAGACCGGCTTGGTCCGCCTTGGCTACGCGGGGATCGCCGACGTGAATGAGCTGGGTCTCGACGGGACCGAGACGTTCACCGCGGTGCGGCGCCGCGACGGCGTCTCCCTGTGCGCGTGGGTGTGGCAGACACGCGACTGGGCCGCCACCACCGACGAGCCGGACCCCATCGCGCTGCCCTGCGCCGACCCCTCGGGCGCTCCGTGCGCGTTCGCGTTCACCGTGACCCTCGCTGACGGCGCGGTCGACACCGAGCTGGAAGACGACCGATGCTCCGCGTTTCGCGAGTTCGTTCCACTGCTGTCGAGAATCGGACCGTACGGGTACGGCTACACGGACGCGTACACCGAGATCCCCGGAGGCCCGAGCTATGGGCCAGCGCTGATGTTCCACGTCCAAGCCGAGCCGCCAGAGTCACCGTACTGGGCGGGGTATCCAGGCCAGGCCACGTTCGACGACACCACGTTCGTGTACGCCTTCGACCTGGGACTGCTCCCCTATTGACGCGCACTCCGGGCCGCCTGGGCCTCGGCGAATCGCCGCTCGGCCGCTGCCTGGTCTCCGGCGGCGTGCAGAAGGTTTGCGTCGAGCAGGAGCAGGTCGGGATCCCCTGGATCGACGGCCAGGCCCGCCCGCACATGTGCTGCTGCCCGCTCCACCTCGCCCGCATTGAACAGTGCCTGACCGGCGACGTGGCGGAGGACGGCGCTGTCCGCCTCCGCCAGCGCGCGCTCGGCCCGGCTCGCCAGCGGATTCCAGTCCGCTGTCGCCGAGATCAGCCGCGCCCAGGCGAGCAGCGCCCGCACATTCCCGGGGTGGGCGTCCAGCTCCCGCTCGAGGAGCGCTCGACTGGCCGCGCGATCGCCGGCCCCGAGCCGCGCTGCGGCGAGGTGGTAGGCCACATCGGGCGCAGGAGGCGCCGCGCCCAGGCCCTCCTCCAGCAGCGGCAGAGCCTCGGCAATACGGCCAAGGTTGACGAGCTGAACACCGAGCACGCCCGCCAACGCAGGATCCGCAGGCCCTTCGCGGTGCCAGGTCTGCCCGAGGTCCACCGCGTCCGATGTTCGCCCCACCTCCGCCAGCACCGCGAGCGCACGTGCCCGCAGCCGTGGCACGAACGGCAGCGCCTCTGCGGCCGCGGTGATCAACGGCACCGCCTCGGCCAACTCCCCGTGCCGGATCAGCGCATTGCCGTGCGCCAGCTGGAGCATCGCGTTGTCGGGGTCGAGCGCGAGCGCCTCCGCGATCACGGGCTCGGCCTCCGCCGTCCGTCCGAGTCGACCGAGCACGGTCGCGTGCAAGCTCGCCAACTCGACCACCGCGGGGTCGGTCGCTCGGAGCGCCCTCAGCTCGGTGTCCGCCACCTCCCAGTCCCGCAGCAGGATGGCGCGCTCGACCCGTTGCGCCCCCGCCAATAGAGCCCCACGATCCTTTGGATCCGGCAGGTTCTCCAGATCCGGAACCACGCTTCCCGCCACATACCCGAGCGCCAGCAGCTGCGCGCGATCTCCCGGAGCCACCGGATGGGCGGCGTCGACGACCGGCGGACGGATGCCTTCGAGCTGCCGTCGCAGACGCGCAACATCCGCGGGCCGGCTCGCTGCCAGGTTCACCTGCTCGCCCGGATCGACGACGACATCGTACAGCTCGGGTCGGGGGGTCGCGATGAGCTTGAGCGGACCGTCCACCACTCCGAGGTGCGGCGCGATCCCGTACCGCGACGGGAGCTGCCAGGACTCGAGCAGCACGGGGCGCGGATCCGCCGAGGGCACCGGCTGACCTTCAGCGTCTGGGAGTGGCGGCAGGCCCAACAGATCCACGAGCGTGGGGGCTACGTCCAGCAGCGACACCGGCTGGTCGACGACCGCGGGTGCGACGCCCGGACCCGCCAGGATCCACGGCACTCGCTGCGTCGACTCGTACACGAACAACCCATGGGTCAGCTCTGCGTGCTCCGCGAGCCCCTCGCCGTGGTCGCCGACGACCACCACCACCCGTGGGCGCGCGCCGAGCCCGCTCAGCAGCCGCCCGACCTCGCGGTCCACGTAGGCGATCTCGCCATCATACGGCCGCCCATCCACCCAGTTCAGCACCGACGGGTCGGCTGGCCGGTAGGGGAAGTGGGGATCATACAGATGGACCCACAGGAATCGGGGCCCGTCGGCCGATTCCCACCATCCGAGCGCGGCGTCGACCACCTCCCCGGCAGGCCGCTCCACATGCCACGGGTCATCACTCGCGGGAAGCGTGTCGAGGAAGGTGCCGAACCCCTGATCGAAGCCCCAAGTGCGGGAAGTGACGAACGCGCCGACCGCAGCACCCGTCGTCCACCCCCTCCGCGCCAGGTGCTCAGCCAGCGTGGTCATCGACGGCTCCAGCCGGCCCGCCCCGTTTGTTCGCACGCCGAGGCGCTCGGGCGAGGCGCCCGTGTGCAGGGAGGCGTGGGCCGGGATGGTGAGCGGGAGCGGCGAATACGCCCTGGAATACCGGCGACCCTCCGCTGCGAGACCATCCAGTGTGGGCGTGTGAGCGCCGGAATAGCCGTATGCGCCGATGCGATCGGCCCGGGTGGTGTCGAGCGAGATCAACACGACGTCGGGTACGGGCGAGGGCTCCGTCGCTGCGCACGCCAGGAGGAGGACAACGGCGCTCATCGGGCCGGGAGGGGCACGAGGAACGAGAGATCGCCTGCTGATCCGCCGCTCACGGATTCCCATTGGGCCGCCAGATCCGCTGTGCGCTCCAGGTACCACCGCGTCGCCGCAACCTGCGGGTCATCGCCCCAGCCTGCAGGCGCAGCCACGGCGTGCCCGAGGTCATGCTGCACACGGGCCGCGACTGCGACGTGGAGGGCGGATGGCTCGGCCAGCGCCACCGTGGGTCGATCGAGCTGCGCTGCGGCGTCTGTGGCCTGCCCTGTCCTCCGCAGGGCCTCGGCGTACCACAGCACAACCCGACGGTCGCCCGGAGAGCGGCGCGTCGCCCCCTCCAGCGCCCGCACTGCCGCCACGGGATCGTCCAGCTCCAGCCACAGGATCCCGTCGAGCAGGCCATCGACGCCCGTGGCGCGGCCCTCCGTCGAGCGTGCGAGCACGGCCAGATCGGCGTCGGCATCCAGGCCGCGTCGTACCGCGCTGGCTGCGTCCCACAAGGCCAGGGTCAACGCCGGATCCGGATCGTTCGGCGACGGGTCGGGCGCCACCGCCGGCTCGCCTGCACGCACCGCCGCCAGCGCATGCTCGAGCGCCACCTCCCCCCCGAGGGCGGCGGCCTCCTCCCAAGCGACCAATGCACCCCACGGATCGGCAAGCGATTCCCGGCACCTGGCCTCAGCCGATGCCGCAGCCGCCGACCAGGCGCGCGTCTCACGCGCCACCGCCAGTGCCTCGAGAGCCGACGCACAGCGACCGCTCGCCGCCAGGGACCGCCCGAGCCCTGTGTGGGCCCTGGGATTGCCAGGATGCTCGGCGAGGACGGCCGAATACCGCTCCCGAGCGAGGCGTGGCCTGCCCTGGCGCAACATCGCATCCGCCAGCGCCAGCTCGCCGCCGGGGGCGGCCAGCGCGGCAGCGGTCAGCAAGCCGAGCACGTCACAGCGTGAACAGGTCTCGCAGCTGGGCGAGCGCGGCGGGGTCGTTGGTCTTGATCTTGCCGCGGGCGATGTCGAACGCGCCTGGCATCTTGCCGTGAAGCACCATCTTCGCGAACAGATCCGGCGTGGTCTTCAGCACCACGTCGGCGCGATCCAGCGTTTTTCCCGGCTCGACGGCGCAGCTGTCGGGCGTGAGCTTCACCGTGTACTTGTGTTCGCCGACCGAGAAGTAGTAGGAGCGGGGAGCCGCGAGCACGCCCGTTCGGTAGTGGTTCGGCATCCGGTCGAAGATCTGGCGAACGTCGGCCATCGGGTCCCTCCGTGAGGAGGTCACCCTACCCCGTGCAAGCGTCCCCGTCCCCGAGGTCCCCCATGGACAACCAGCTCGAACGCGACCCTGTGGCGATCCGCGCGCGGGTCGATGGACTCGGGTCGGCGGCCGCTGCCGACCGCCTCGCCTGGCTCGTGCCGGAGCTCAACCGACACAACCGGCTGTACCACCGCGATTCGGCGCCGGAGATCGACGATCGCACCTACGATCTGCTGTACAGGGAGCTCGAGCTGATCGAGGCGCGGTTCCCGGAGCTGATCCTCGACACGTCGCCCACCCTGCAGGTCGGCGGGGCCCCGGTGGAGCACCTGGCCCCATTCGCCCACCGCACGCCTATGCTGTCGCTCGGCAACGCATTCTCGGCAGAGGAGCTCCGGGAGTTCGACGCGCGCTGCCGTCGATTCCTCGGCGAGACCGCGCCCGAGGTGATCACCTACACCGTCGAGGGCAAGCTCGACGGAGCCGCGGTGGAGCTGGTGTACGAGCACGGGCGCCTCACCGGAGCGGGCACGCGGGGCGACGGCGCGGTCGGCGAGGACATCCTGCACAACGTGCGCACGATCCGGGCCGTCCCGCGCGAGCTGCACGGACATGACCTCCCCAGCCGCATCTCGGTGCGCGGCGAGGTGTTCTTCCCACTCGC
>JBLFXJ010000167.1:0-16679 GCA_047609825.1 Myxococcota bacterium | reverse complement strand
TCGCGGGATCCCGCTGCCCGTCATGCATCGGCGGGAGAGCTGGCGGCCGAGGTGATCTCGTGGCTGGAGGGCGCGAAGAAGCGGGACCAGGCGCTGGAGGTCGTGGCGACGGCGGCGGCGATGGTGCCTGCGGCCGCGCACCTGCGGGACGAGGCGCGTGTGCTGCGAGAGCAGGCCGGAACCCTGCTCCAGGCCGTGCCGAGCTGGGCGCCCGAGGCCGACAAGGTGGCGGGCTGGCGCCTGGAGGATCGGGCGGCGGAGCTCGAGCGGGAGGCAGACCAACGTGTCGTGGAGCGAGAGCAGCTGCTCCGGGCCGCGCTCACCCACACCGCGGGCCTGCCCGAGGCCCACGCGGCGCTGGCTGAGGGGCACCTCGCGGAGCACGCGGCGTCGGAGGCCATCCGTGACGCTGGCGCCACGGCTCGGTCCGCGCTCCTGCTCGAGGCGCACAGCGCGTCCCTGCCGGTGGGACACCCAGTACGGGTTCGCTGCGAGACCTATCTGAGCGGCACCGGCGCGCTGAGCCTGGTGACCGACCCTCCCGGGGCCGAGGTGCTTCTGTACAAGTACGAGCTTCAGGACCGGCGGCTGGTGCCCGTGTTCCTGCGCAGCCTCGGTCAGACGCCGCTGCGGGAGCTCCCGCTGGCCCGCGGCAGCTACCTGTGTGTGCTCCGCGCCGAGGGGCGGGCAGAGACGCGATACCCGGTGCGCATCGGGCGCGGCGAGCACTGGCACGGCATCGCGCCGGGGGACGACGCGCCCCGTCCCGTGCGCCTGCCACGACCGGATCGGCTCGCAGCGGGCGACTGCCACGTGCCGGCAGGGTGGGCCTGGATCGGAGGAGATGACCAAGCCCACCACAGCGCCCCGCGCGCCCGGGTGTGGGTCGACGACGTCGTCATCCGGCAGCATCCGGTCACCAACCGGCAGTTCATCGGCTTCCTCGATGCGCTGGTGGCGGCCGGGAGGGAGGAGGAGGCGCTGCGACATGCGCCGCGGGAGCGCGCGGGTTCGCCAACCGAGCTGGGCGCGCTGCTGTACGGGCGCGACCCGTCGGGGGGCTTCGTGCTGCAGTCCGACGCCGAGGGCGATGTGTGGCATCCGGAGTGCCCGGTGTTGATGGTGGACTGGTGGGGGGCGGTGGCTTTCGCGCGCTGGCAGTCCGAACGCGACGGGCTGGCGTGGGGGCTACCGGGGGAGTGGGCCTGGGAGAAGGCCGCGAGAGGCGTGGATGGCCGGTTCTTCCCGTGGGGCGATGGCGTCGACGCCAGCTGGTGCAGCGCTCGCGGGAGCCTGGAGGGTCGCCCGCTGCCGCGTCCCGTGGACAGCTTCCCCATCGACGTGAGCCCGTACGGGGTCCGGGGCATGGCGGGCAATGTGCGGGACTGGTGCCACGACCCGATGGATTCCGACGCACCGCTGGCGCCGCCGCCGAGCCATGCCGCGCAGGCCGCAGCACTCCCAGCGTCGCCAGACCCGGCCATGGACCGGATGAACCGTGGCGGAGTCTGGAGCCTCGAGGCGCGCTACTCGCGGGCAGCCATCCGGTACCGCTTCGCGCCGGGAATCCGCCTCCGAAGCCTGGGATTTCGCCTCGCGAGGCGTGTCTGAGGCACGTCCTCGGCGCGTCGGGTCCACTGCGCTCCACCCTTCGTTCGTCGCCTGGCGCGCCGGGGTCGTCTACGAGGAGCTGGGCGGCGCGCGGTCGTCACCCACGGGAGGGCAGATGCAGGTCACGGACGTGGTGCTCATCGGGGCCGGCATCATGTCCGCCACACTCGGCACCCTGCTGCGACGGCTCGACCCCTCCCTCACCGTGCAGGTGTTCGAGCGCCTGCCCGAGGCTGCCGCCGAGGCATCCGATGCCTGGAACAACGCCGGCACCGGCCACTCGGCGTTCTGTGAGCTGAACTACACGCCCGAGGCGGACGACGGCTCGGTGGACGTGTCGAAGGCCATCCGCATCGCCGAGCAGTTCGAGCTGTCCAAGCAGCTGTGGGCGGCGCTGGTGGCGTCGGGCGACCTGCCCGATCCGTCCCGATTCATCCGCGCCGTGCCCCACGTGGCCTTCGTGTGGGGTGCCGACAACGCAGCGTTCCTCCACACCCGGTACGCCGCACTGCAGCGCTCACCACTGTTCGCCGGCATGGAGCTCACCACCGATCCCGCCCAGATCGCCGAGTGGGCACCGTTGGTGATGGCCGGCCGCGACCCGGCGATGCCGGTGGCCGCTACCCGGATGGCCATCGGCAACGACGTGAACTTCGGCAACGTGACCGAGGCCATGTTCCGCAGCCTCGGCCAGCAGCCAGGGGTGCAGTGCCACTTCGGCCAGGAGGTGCGCGACTTCCGCCACAAGGACGACGGCATCTGGCGGGTGAAGGTGCACGACCTGCACACCGGCGAGGACCGCATCGTGCGCTCCCGATTCGTGTTCATCGGCGCAGGCGGCGGCTCACTCGCCCTGCTCGAGGCCAGCGGCATCCCCGAGGGGCACGGCTTCGGCGGGTTCCCGGTGAGCGGGCAGTGGCTGCGGTGCACCAACCCCGCCATCATCCGCCAGCATCAGGCCAAGGTGTACGGCAAGGCCGCCCTGGGCGCGCCGCCGATGTCGGTGCCGCACCTCGACACCCGGTGGATCGACGGCACCCGCAACCTGCTGTTCGGGCCCTACGCGGGGTTCAGCACCAAGTTCCTCAAGGAGGGGTCCTACCTCGACCTGTTCCGATCCATCGGCATCGACAACCTGGTGCCGATGGCGGTCGCTGGCGCCGCGAACATCCCCCTCACCCGGTACCTCGTGGGACAGGTGCTGCTCGAGCCCGCGGACCGGGTGGCCAGGCTCCGCGCCTACTTCCCAGCGGCCGACGACGCCGACTGGGAGCTCGAGGTGGCCGGTCAGCGGGTGCAGATCATCAAGGCGGACCAGGCCGGCGGCGGGCACCTGCAGTTCGGCACTGAGATCGTGACCAGCGCGGACGGGTCGATGGCGGCGCTGCTCGGCGCATCGCCCGGTGCGTCCACCGCCGCCGCGATCATGCTCGACCTGATCGAGCGGTGCTTCCCCGAGCGGGTGGAAGGCGAGTGGGCCCCTGCCCTGCACACGCTGTTCCCGTCGTGGAGGCGGCCGCTGCATGCCGACCCGGAGCGCTGCGGGGCGGTGCGGGCGCGGTGCCTGGATCAGCTCGGGCTGCTTCGGGGCTGACCAGGCACGCGGGTCAACCGCGAATCCGAGCCGCCACCTCGTTGAGCATGGAAAGGCCGAGGGCGTGGGCGAACGCCATGCGGGCCTCTGGCGAGCCTGATGACCAGGTGTGCATCGCGCCTGCCCCCCCAGTGGGCGGACCTCGGGCTCGACGGCCCCCCGCCCGACCTGGCCGTGGACATCCGGCGCAAACAAGAGCGCACCCAGGGCGAGGCCGTGTGGACGCCGGCCTTCGCGCACACCGACCCGGAGCGGATGGGCGTGGCGCAGCTGGTGCCGTGAGTGGGTGCTACTGCGTAGGTGCGACGTGGAGTCCACACTCGGGCCGGCCGGCCCTCCCCAACTCGACACGGCCCCGCCGTCGCCCCCTCGAACACCGCCGCCGCACCACACGTTGCCAGCGGCAACACCAGGTCAGCGGGCACATCCCCCGCTCCCGCCCATTCCTCAAGACCAAGAGAGCAAGCCATGATCCGTTCGCTATTCGTCCTGTGCGCAGTCAGCGCTGCCGGTGCAGCCGGCGCCCAGACCCTCGACATGTCCGGCGAGTGCCCCGGCGTGGTCGACATCTCCATCAGCGGGTTCACGCCCGGTGGCACCGCGGTGTTCCTGTTCGGCGCGGCCGGCGAGGGCTCCGATGTGATCGGCATCGGGTCGTGTGCAGGAACCGTCACCGGCCTGGCCGGCGTGCGGTTCGCCGCCCGCGTCGAGGCCGATGGTGCGGGCAACGCCAGCTTCTCCCCGTCCGTGGGCGACGCCCGCTGCGACACTCCCGTGCAGGTGCTCGACACTTCGACCTGCACCCTGTCCAACGTCGACACGGCCGCATCGGGCGTGCCGGGCGACATCAACACCTTCGAGTGGAACGGCCGCGAGGGCTGGCTGCTGTACGACTACGGCATCGCCGGCGAGGCCGAATCTGCCGAGTTCGCCTGCGTCGAAGAAGGGTTCTCCGGCGCCACCGACTGGGACACCGCGTTCATCGCGCTCGCCCCGTGGACCTGCTGGTGCTACGACCCGGCGGGCGCGGTGATCTCGCCATGCTGCTCCGGCCCCGGCAGCGAGGCCTGGTTCATCACCGACATCCGCTGCTACTGAGGGCCCGTTCAGGGTGGAGCCACCGGGTCCTTCCCTGAACGAGACGGCGAGGCCCGCCGCTCTATGCGGCGGGCCTTCGACGTCGTAGGGCGCCGGTCAGCGCGAGAGCAGGTCGACGAAGGCAGCTTCGATGGCGTCCACGGGCACGCCCATCGCAGCCTCGCCGACGTACCACTCGAATGCGCAGGTGCCCGGCATCACGCCGGCGCTGGCGTGGCTGAACAGCCACAAGCCATGCTCCCGGGCGACGCGGTCTCGCGCCTCGAAGGCCGCCGCTGGGTCGAGCTCCAGGAACAGGTGGAACATCGGCGTGTGCGGTGGGTCGGGCAGCAGGCGGATGCCCGGGATCGGTCGGAGCGCGTCTGCGATCTCGAGCGCGCGGGCGTACAAGTCGGGCACCGCCGCGAGTCGACGGTCGAGCCCCGCAGAGGCAGCTCGGTGAGCAAGGCTGCGAGGCGGCCCGCCACCGCGTCCAGATCCGCAGCGCGCATGGGGGGGCCGCGGGGCCGACCAGCGTGGCGCGCAGGCCCCACAAGTGGCTGTAGCCGCGCTGCTCGTGGTGCTCGAGGTGGGCGGTCGGGTGCATGCCGACGTGGTCGGTGCCAGCGCGGTCTGCCCAGATCCTCAGCGCGAGGGGCTGGGCGAGCGTTCCACTGGGCATGAACCGCCCGGCCGGAAACCCAACGAGGCCCGCCACCTCAGCCTCGAGCTCCGCCAACCCCCCGCCGCTGCCGTAGCTGTCCCAGCCGATGTCATTCGCTGCACACCAGTCGGCGGTCTCCCGGAGGAGCGCCGCCGGGCTCGGCCGTGGGTGGTGGTGCTGCACAACCTATTTTGGGCCAGTCCCTCTGTCCGCATCCGACCTCCGGCTCGAGTGTGACACAGGGTGCTAGAGCTGACGGTCCAACGGTCGGGCCGGTCCCAGCGACCTAGGAATGCGCCCGCGCCCCGCGAGTCCGAGCTGACCGGGCTCCAACCGGTACCCTCGGATCATCCCCGTGGATCCGCTGTGCAGGCCCACTTGTCAGACAAATGTGAAGCCGACCCGCACGACCCTGTCAAGCAAATGTGAGAGTATTGGACAGAACACCATCATTGGAGGTTCTCATGCTGCGCTTCATCCTCCTCTCCCTCCTCCCCACCACCGCCTTGGCCCAGGACGCCGTGTTCGTCGGCAAGACGGCCGCTCCCAGCGCCGAAGTCGCTGTGATCGGCAAGATCATCGACGGCGTGATCGAGGTGACGATCGATGGACGGGATCTGCAGATCGCCACGTCGCGGGTGGAAGACCGCGGGGCGATGCGCACCTGGACGGCCGCCGCAGACGGCGTGGTGCTCACGCTCGCTGTCACTGCGAAGAAGGGCCGCGAGCCCGCGCTCGACCTGAAGGTGCTCTCCGAGGCCTGGCTGACCGTCGACGTGGCGGGCAACGAGGGCGCGGTACAGCGCACCTCCGTGCGCCTCGACCAGCTCCGGCCCCAGCACATGCGCCACACCACGGTGGCGTATGACGACTTCGACGCCCCCATCGATGACGAGCCGTTCGAGTTCGAGACGGCGCCGGCTGCGGTCGGGAATCGATAGCCCTGTCGTGGCTGTTCCCCGGCTGAGTGGCGAGAGACCCTGAAGCGTACCGCTAGGCTAGATGCGGTACGCTGGTCCTCACCCGTCCGGAGAATCGTCGCGATGCCAGATCCCCATGTGAAGATGGCCCAGTTCACCCTGTCCGACCCGCTGCCCGCCGAGGCGGTGGCCATCGCACAGATCGCCATGAACGTGGTGATCAAGGACATCGTGGCCGGCCGCGTCAGCTACCTGGTGCTGCTCACGTTCAATGGTTCGACGGGCCGCATCTGGCAGCTCCACGACCCGCCCATGGCCGACGACGTGGTGCGCGCCATCATCCAGCGCGAATCGCCGGACGCGATCGCGTTCGTGCACCCCCAGCCGCTCCCGCCCGAGGTGGAAGGCGAGCGGGGCTACAACGTGGCGGTCGAGGCCCCGAGCGGCAAGTTCGACTGCCTCATCGCCCTGTGGGGCGGCGAGGGGCTGGGCGGGGAGATGATGCGCATCTACGGGCGCAGCCTGGAGGGCGTGGACCACCGGTGGCTCGGCGTGCCGCCGGAGGGCGAGGTGGAGATGTGGTTCGAGGGCATCGTGGGGGCAATTGGGGATGTGGCGGAGGCGTAGCAGGTCGTTCCAGCAGCCATCGAGTAGGAGGCCTGCAACCGAATCGGCATCTCATGCTCTCGCCACCAGGCGCAGGCGGCGGGCCACAGGTCCTCGGGATCGTCGCCGAAGACGTGGTAGCCGGAGCGCATCGCTCACCCGCGCTCCAACACGAACACCCCCACATAGAGCCCACCGAGCTCCACCACCCGCACATGGTGGATCCGCCAGCCCACGTCGGCACCCAGCGCGCGGTTGAATGCCCCCCGCCGCTGCACCACCACCACCATGCGGGCGTCGGCGGTGGCCACCTGGGACGCCGCCAGCAGCAATGCCCGGTAGAACACCTCGAGGTTCAGGGTGCGCCCGAGGCGCTTTCCGAACGGTGGATTGACCACCACGGTGTCGACGGTGCCCGGCGGCCCATGGGCGCCCGGCGTGCGGGCGTCGGCGGTGTGGAGCACGGCGCGGTCGAGCAGACCGGCCGCAGCGAGGTTGCCGGCGGTGCCCTCGGTGGCGCGCTCGAGTCGGTCGCCACCGCGGAGCTGGACCTCGGGCCAGCGGCGGCCGGCCTCGACCAGGATTGTGCCCGCGCCGCAGCAGGGGTCGAGGAGCACGGTGGGCGGAGCGTCGGGCCGGGCCAGCTGGAGCAGGCACCACGCGACATTCGCCCGGAGCGACGTGCGCTGGCTGTATGGGCCGTGGCTCCGGTGGGCCAGCCGACGCTGCTGCACGCCGAGCACAACCACGCGATCCCGCACGTCGCACCGGATCTCTACATCGAAGGCCTTCAGGGAGACGGCCCGGGGCAGCACGTCCCGCACGCCGGCGCCCGCGTCCCTGGCCACCTCCTCGCTGGTGAATCCATGGGTTCCGGTGCGGGAGCTCGTCACGCGAAAGCTCACGTGCTCCGGTGCCAGCTCTGGGATCGTGTTCGCGTGGGCCGCCACCCGCCGTCGGATGTCGCCGAGGGGGTCGTCGGGGTGGAGGGGGAACTGGTCGAGCACGCGGATCACCCGGTGCACCGACCGCAGCTCGAGCAGCACCGGGCGGAGCGGCTCCCACGTGGCGGCGAGGTAGACGGAGAGGTGCCCCGCCAACCCGAACGGCCGCAGCGTGTGGGAGAGAACCGACCGTCCGGCGGCTTCGGCCCGAATCCGGAGCTCGTCGAGGGCGAGGTCCTCGAAGCCAGGATTCGTGGTGAGCTGGAGGCGCACACACGGCAACCCATCGGGCTCTTCTCCATAGCCAACGTCCACAACCGCTCCTTCGACACATTGGAGGCCCGGCATGGGGGACCGCAGGCTCACCTCACCTCTACCTCGCAGTCGAACTCGCCGAGGAAGTTCACGAGCTCGCCTTCGATGGTCTCGTCGTCGGTGTGGTAGAGCCCGTCGCGGATGTAGCTGCAGTCCAGCTCTTCGCCGGAGCTGTCCTCACAGTCCCACAGCTCGATCAGCACCTCGCGGGTGTCGCCGCCGAACGGCTCCACCTCCAGGTTGATGCCGATGCCGAAGTCGATCTGGAAGCTGTAGCCCTCGTTGTACCAGCTGAGTTCGCCGCTTCCCTCGAACTCGTCGCCGGCGGTCTTGTACAAGGCGAAGTCCACATCGATGGGCACGGTGTCGGGGCCGCAGTCCAGCTCGCCGGACCAGCCGCGCTCGAGGTTCTGGGTGCATCCGACCAGCGCACCGAGCGTTCCAAATGTGCAGAGGAATCGCAGCGCGCGGGCGGGCGACCAGGCTGGGCGAGTGGGTGCGGTCATCAGGTGGTCCCTGGGTGAGTGGGCCCGATGGGGTGCCGGGCCGTGGTGTGCTCCTTGGTGTGGCGGCAGACCGAGACGTCACAAAGGGCGGTACTACCGAGGAGGCCCGTCGTGGACGTCAAAGGTTTGCGGCTGATCTTTATTCTAACACCCTGCGTTCGAACGGGAACGAGCCCGCGAGCTGCAGCCCGTCCGCGTCGCCCGTGCCCTCGAGCACGAACCAACCCGACTCCAGCGAGGCCTCCAGCGCGTCGTTG
The DNA here is from genome assembly GCA_047609825.1 of Myxococcota bacterium. Lineage (GTDB taxonomy): Bacteria > Myxococcota_A > UBA796 > UBA796. The sequence continues at coordinate 8,185 of JBLFXJ010000167.1, read as the reverse complement.
GTCCCGTCGATGGGCAGCGGCCAGGTCTTGAGGAACGAGCCCTCGCGCACCTGTCCGAACGACTCGCACTCCAGGTCGTAGGCGATCTCGATGGCCCAGCTCCCAGCCCAGGACATCGCCGCGGTGCCGCCGCCGCCGCCCGTGCCGCCGCCACCACCGGTGCCACCGCCACCGGTGCCGCCGCCCCCGCCGCCGGTGGTGCTGCTCGTTGCGGAGCCGTTGCCGCCGCCGTTGCCGCCGCCGCCGCCCTCGTCGCCGCAGCCGGCCGTGGACAGGGTGAGGAGCGAGAGGGGGGCGGCCATGATCAAGGTGCGCATTGGGGTTTCTCCTGGTGGGGTTGGTGTGCCGGACACCGGCGACACCCCTGTTGTAGAGGCGCGGTGGTGCGCGTTCGAGGACAACCGCGGGCGATGGATGGTGGAGGCGGAGGACGGCGCCGCGCAGCTCGAGCTTCCCGAGGTGGTCGTAGAGGTGAACGGTCGACAGTGGAGCGTTCAGGTGCCTCCGGCCGGCCCGATCCAGACCACGATGGGGGTGGAGGCCGAGTGGTTGCTGGGCGACGCCCGGCCGGAGTTCCGCGTCAGCCTCGATGAGGAGCATGTAGAGCTCACGGTGACGGGGCCCGGCGGCGCGCACGCCCTCCGGCCTCGGGCCACCCACTACACGCTGCTGCTGCTCGCCCGCCTGTGGCGCGACGACCCGGCCACCGCCGCGGCCGAGCGCGGGTGGGTGTATGGGCCGGACCTCACGCGGATGCTGGGGTTTGCGCCGAAGACCGTGAACCTGCACGTGTTTCGGCTGCGCCGGGAGTTCGCCGAGTTGGGCATGGCGGATGCGGCAGACATCGTGCAGCGGCGGCCGAACACGGGACAGCTGCGGATCGAGGTCACCCAGGTGGTGGAGCGCCCGCTGGGGTGACGGCCCGCGTAGAGGGCACCGCGGGTGGACACGGCTGGGTGCCGGCGGGTGTTCCATGCGCGCACGGTTGACGCGGGTTCAACGTGGGTAGTTGATGTAACACCTGGCGTCCTGACCCCGGGTGGGCGGACCGGGGCGGGCCGGTGCGCATCGTCGACGCCGGCACTCTGCGGCAGGTCTCGGCACCGCGGCCACGCAGCACGGCTGCCCCGGCCGACGCGCGGTGGCGTATGCTCCCCCTCCGCGACACGGCCTGCGCTGCGCCGGACCGCCGCCGATGCCCCGGTCTCCCGGCCGCCTTCCCCGAGGTACTCACCGTGTCCGCCCTCCCCGCCCGCCTCGCAAGCGCCTTCACCCGGTGCCAGCTTTCGGCGCTCCTCGCAGCGGCGGTCCTGGCCGGATGCGCAGACAGCAGCAAGCGTCCGCCCGGGGAGGACCTCGATACGGCCGCCACCGGGGATGCGGACACCGACGCTGACACCGACACCGACGCCGACGCCGATGCCGACGCCGATGCCGACGCCGATGCCGACTCGGACACCGACACCGACACCGACACCGACACCACCGCCCCACCTTCACCGACCGAGCCGTGGGTGCGCCAGGAGGTGGCCTCGCCCGGCTCGATGACGTTCTCCGAGCTGCACTACCACCCGCCCGGCGATGGCGACCTGGAGTGGCTCGAGCTGTACAACCCCATGACCTATGACCTGGACCTCTCCGGCTGGTCCCTCGCGGGTGGGGTGGCGTATACGTTCCCCAACGGCACCCGGGTCTCCCCCGCTGGGCACCTGGTGGTGGCCGCCGATCCTGGACTCCTCGCCGACAGCACCGGCTTCGGCGACGCGCTGGGACCGTATGACGGCCGCCTGGCGAACGGCGGCGAGCGCATCGAGCTCCGCGACAACACCGGGCGGCGGATCGACAGCGCAGCCTACGGAGACGACGACCCGTGGCCCGTCAGCCCCGATGGCTCCGGACTCTCCCTGGCCAAGCTGAACCCCGAGGCCGCCAGTGACCACGCCGAGAACTGGGCGGGCAGCGCTGAGCTCGGCGGCACGCCCGGGCGTTCGAATCGCCTCGACCCCTCCGAGCCTCCCGTGCGCATCGCGCTCGTGCCCATGGACGCCACCTGGAGCTACGACCTCTCCGGCGCCTACCCCGCCCCCGACTGGGCCTGGCCCGGGTACGACGACAGCGACTGGGAGCGCGGCCAGGCGGTGTTCTTCGCCGGCGGCGCCGTGGACGACGCCCTGGCCACGGCCTGGGTGACGACCGACAACTTCTTCGGGTTGTACCTGGGTCAGGCCGACGGCACGGACCTGCGTCAGGTCGGTCCGGATTCGGATGGCGACTGGACCACGGTCGAGGTGTTCGACATCGAGATCACCCCGTGGGACCACCTGTATCTGGCGGCGTGGGAGGCGCCGGGCGGCGACGAGGGCCCCCAGATGACCATCGCCGAGGTGGAGCTGCCGGACGCCGTGGTGGGCACCGACGCGTCGACCTTCGAGTGGGTGCTCGGGCCCACCGACGAGAGCCCCGGGCCCCACCCCGACCTGCCCCCGGCGCTGGACCCGGTGCGGCGGCTCGTGGAGAGCGCGAACGCTCTGGGGTCGTGGGCGCTGCCGGCGGTGGATGCCACCCGACTGTCCGCCCCGTGGGGGGCCACCGTGGGGGCCGAGTTCACCGACGCCGCCCGGTTCATCTGGGCCGACACCTTCGACAGCTTGTCCGTGACCAACTCCGAGAACACCTACGCCCTGTTCCGGAGCCGCGAGCCCCTGCTCGCCCGACGCGGCGCCACCGAGCTGCCCGCCATCCCCACCACCGCCACCTTCCGCACCGCGTTCGCGTTCGACGCCGACCCAGCCTCCACCACGCTCACCCTCGAGTGCATCGTGGACGACGGGGTGGTGGTGTTCATCGACGGCGTGGAGGTGCACCGCCACAACATGCCGGCCGGCCCGATCGACGCCGACACCCTGGCACTCGCCCCGGTCGCCGACGCGTCGGAGTTCGCGGTGGACCTGCCCGGAGACCTGTTGGTGCGCGGCGATGGTGTGCTCGCGGTGGAGCTGCACCAGGCGGAGGTTAGCGACCTGGACCTGACCTTCGGGTGCGCCCTCACGGCCGAGGTCGCACGCGAGACCCTGGGTCCGCCGGTCATACTCAATGAGGTCGCAGCCGCCGGCGAGTCCCCGTACTGGGTGGAGCTGCGCGGCGCGGGCCCTGGCGTACAGGACACGAACGGCCTGGTGCTCGCGGCGTCCACCGGCGACGAGGTGGTGCTCCCGGCCGACAGCCTCGCGCCGGGTGATCTCCTGGCTGTGGACGCGGTGGGCATGGGCGTCGAGCCAGGCGACGTGCTGTTCCTGTACACCGCCGACCGCGGTGCACTGCTCGACGCCGTGCGGGTGCAGGCCGGGCTGCGGGGGCGCGCGGACGACGGCGGGCCGTGGCAGGCCCCGCGGAGCGCGACCCCGGGCACACCGAACGACATCCCGCTCACCACCGACGTGGTGATCCACGAGATCCAGTACCACCGGTCGCCGCTATCGCGGGAGGGCGAGCCGTTCGCGTCGCGGCCGGAGGAGTGGATCGAGCTGCACAACCGGGGCGAGGTGGAGGTGGACCTGGGCGGCTGGCAGCTGGCGGACGCCGTGGCCTACACCTTCCCGGACGGCACGCTGCTCGCGCCCGGGGCGTTCCTGGTGGTGGCGGGGGATGCGGCTGCCGTGCAAGCCGAGCACCCGGACATCACGGTGCTGGGGGACTTCTCGGGCCGGCTGGACAACAGCACCGACCGGATCCTGCTCCGCGATGCTCGCGGAAACCCGGCGGATGTCGTGCGTTACTTCGACGGCGGGCACTGGCCCGAGGCGGCCGACGGAGGGGGCTCGAGCCTGGAGCTGCGCGACCCATGGGCTGACAATGCCATGCCCGGAGCGTGGGCGGCGAGCGACGAGAGCGGCGGTTCTGCCTGGGTGAACGTGCGCATCCGCGGCGTCGCGGAGCCGAGTGCTGTGGGGCCCGATGGCGTGTGGGAGGAGCTGGTGCTCGGGCTGCTCGGGCCCGGCGAGGTGCTGCTCGACGACCTCAGCGTGGTGGTGGACCCGGACGGTGCGGCCACCGAGCTGGTGGTGGATGGCCGGTTCGACGACGGGGGTGCGGCATGGCGGCTGCTCGGCACCCACCGGCACAGCGAGGTGGTGCCCGACCCAGACGACCTGGCGAATCCGGTGCTCCGGCTGGTCGCCACCGGCGCGACCGGACACATGCACAACCACGCCGAGACCACCCTGCTCGCCCCCATCGCCGCCCGGGACACGGAGATCCGGTACCGCGCCCGGTGGGTCTCGGGCAGCAACCAGCTGCACTCCCGGCTGTACTTCAACCGACTGCCCCGCACGACCTTGATCGCGACCTCAGACCGGTCCGGCACGCCGGGAGCGCCAAACTCCGCCGCCGTCGCCAACCTCGGCCCGACCCTGGCCGGGCTGCACCAGGACGTGGCGGTGCCTGCACCGGGGGAGCCGGTGTCGATCAGGGTGACCGCGCACGACCCGGACGGGGTGACTGCGGTGACGCTGTGGTCGTCGGTAGAGGGGGGCCCGTGGCAGGATCAGGCGATGGCCGAACGCGCACCCGGAGAGTGGGAGGTACCGCTGGCAGGGCAGCCTGCGGCCGCGTTGGTCCAGTTCTATGTCGAGGCCGAAGACGCGCTCGGGGAGAGCGCCCTGTTCCCTCCCGCCGGACCCGATTCCGCGGCGCTGCTCCGGTTCGATGACGGCCTCGCATCGGCCACCGGACTGCACGACCTCCGCATCCTGATGGCCCCGTCGGCCTCGGACTGGCTGCACGAGGAGATCAACCTGATGAGCAATGACCGGGTCGGGGCCACGGTCGTGTATGGCGAGTCGGAGGTGTTCTACGACGTGGGCGTGCGGGCCAAGGGCAGCCAGCGGGGGCGTCCGCAGGAGGTGAGGCTCGGCTACGGGGTGCAGTTCCACCGGGCGCAGCCGTTTCGGGGCAGCCACACCAGCGCGCTCATCGACCGGTCCCAAGGCGTGGGCTTCGGCCAGCGGGAGCTGCTCCTGAACCTGGTGCAGACCCACGCGGGCTCGGTCACCGGCGAGTACAACGACCTGGTGAATGCCCTGACCCCGCTGCCCGAGCACACCGGGCCGGCGGAGCTCCAGCTCGACCGCACCAGCGACCTGCTGCTCGCCGCCCAGTTCGACAACGGCGATGACGGCGGCGTGTTCGAATACGAGCTGATCTACTACCCGCTGACCACCGACGACGGCACGCCCCAGGGGGCGAAGCGGCCCCAGCCGGACAGCGTGGTGGGCACGCCGCTCACCGACCTCGGCGACGACAAGGAAGCCTATCGGTGGAACTTCCTCATCGGCAATGGGCGACGGGCCGATGACTACGACCGCGTGATCGACCTGTGCCAGGCGTTCGGGGGCCCGGACTTCCTCACGGACGCCGAAGCGGTGATCGACGTGGAGCAGTGGCTGCGGGCGTTCGCGTTCGCGACCCTGGCCGGCGTGGTGGACCAATACGGCGGGGACGGCGCCCAGCACAACGCGCGATTCTATGTGCGGCCCGCTGACCAGCGCGTGCTGTATTTCCCCCACGACCTGGACTTCTTCGGCTATTCGACGATGCCTGTGGTGGGCAATGGCGACCTCGCACGCCTGCTCGCCGACCCCGTCCACCACCGCTCCTATTATGGCCACCTACAGGACATCGCTGACCGCAGCTACAGTGTCGAGCACCTGCAGCCGTGGTGTGACCAGCTCGGTGCCCTGCTCCCCGGGCAGCCGTTCGACAGCCACTGCCGATACGTGCAGGACCGGGCGGACTGGGTGCTGCGCGCCGCCCCGGATGCAGTGCTGGTGCGCTACCCGGAGGTGCCATTCGTCATCACCACCGGCGGCGGCGACGACCTGGAAGTGGACGCGCTGGAGGTGGTGCTCGCGGGCGACGGGTGGGTGGATGTGCGCGGGATCACACGGGAGGGCGAGGCCGCGCCGCTGGCCCTCACCTGGCTCGACGGACGCACCTGGCAGGTGACGGTGCCTGTCGTCGAGGGGCGGAACGACGTGACCCTCATTGCGACGGACCTGCACGGTGCCGAGGTGGGCCGGGACAGCATCGTGGTCACGTCCACCGGCGGGTGAGCGGTCCCGCGTCTACCAGTAATATCGAACGCCGAGGCTGCCGTTCACCCCGACCATTCCGGGCGCCCAGTAGGCACCGCTGGCCACCGAGACCGGGTACACCATCACCTGCAGCTCATTGTAGATCTCCAGCGGCGTGTCGGCGAGCAGCACCGCCAGCCCGAGGCCGCCACCGCCGCCCAGCCGGGTGACGCCGCCCACGTGGGCGCCGCCGGTGTGCACCACCGCCGAGCCCTTGCCCATCAGATCGAATGCGCCCCATTGCCACTCACCGAACCGGGCCAGCCGGCCCTCATAGGTGCCGCGAACGCCCACTGTGCGAAACACGGGCTCATAGTCCACGGCCGCCACGATCCCGCTCCCCTCCGTGAGGAATAGCTTGCCCGTGACCGATGTCGGCGTGCCCAGCGCGACGCCAGCGCCCACCTTGCGGGTGGTTCCAATCTCGGTGGCCTCGGCCGTCAGCAATGCGCTCAATACCAACAAAACCAAGCGGCACCTCCTGTTTGGGTTGCCGCCCTCCGACGTGGTAAGCGAAGTGACATTCTCCGGAATCGTGCGCTGAGACAAAAGATGACAGCGAGGTGGGACTATTCCGTGATCGGAGCAGACTCCCAGGCTCGCACACCTGTGATCCGTAGTCCCTCGGGCCAGGCATCCGGCGACACCGGACCCACCGCACCGCCGCGGGTGCAGCACGAGGTAGCTGTCGAGGGCCAGGCCGTCTGGAGTGGGCAACTCCACCGGCCTGGTGCGACCCAGGACGCCCCTGGGTTCCGATCACCCGGAACGGGTCGCGCCCCGCGGGCCGTCCGGCGCTTGACCACGATGGCGTGCGCCGCCACCGTTCCGCCGGCCCTCGACCCGCGCGCCCGACCGACCGACCATCGCCGGCCACCCTCGCTTCCAGTCGGCACCGCTTCACCCCGGTGTCGCCCGACGCGTGGCGAGCTGCCACCGGCCACCGGATCCGGGTTACCCAGCGGCGATCTCGGAGGACCCCCAACATGCGATCCTTGCTGCTCCTCGCCCTCGCCCTCGCCGTACCGGCGATTGCCACGGCGATGCCTACCCTTTCGGTCTCGGGCGACTGCCCCGGCCCGCTCGACATCTCAGTCTCGGGCCTCACCCCGGGCGGCAACATGACGCTGCTGTTCTCCAGCGGCGAAGGGGCCGGATTGGTGCCGGCTGGCGCATGCCGCGGCGCCGAGACCGGTCTCGACCCGGTTCGGTGGGTCCTCACCGCACCCGACGGTGACGGCGACGGCGCGATGAGCTTCAGCCCCACCGTCCCGCCCAGCGCATGCGGCATGCACATGCAGGTGCTCGACGCGGGTTCCTGCACCCTGTCCTCGGTGGAGACCGTCGGCGGCGGCGGCGGGCCCGTGCTGGTCGGCGCCTACTCCCCCATCGACGGTCCGCCCGTCGACGTGTACTACGGTGAGGTGTTGAACTGCACCGAGGCGTGCGCGCTCAACTTCGGCGGCGACAGCGCAGACTACCAGTGCTCCACCAGCCCCGACAGCCTCGACGGCAACGCGTGGTTCACGCGGGTTGGCGACTACTTCATCGGTGGAAGCTGCGAACTCCGCCCCAGCGACGACGTTCCGCTGGACTTTTACGGGGCGCCCTGCTCCTTCATCGACCCCTACGCCGGTGACTGTGGCGTCACGGCCTGGGGCGGGCAGGAGACCTACGGCCCGGGCGAGTGCGCCTACTACGACCCCTACTACGGCTGGTGCGAGTACTACGACTACGGCGGCGACCTCGAGTGCGCCGAGACCAACTACTGCTGGTCGAGCTGAGCTGAGCTGAGCTGAGCCGCGCCAGGCGCGAGGGCGTGCCGTCAGTAGCTGGCACCTCCCTCGACGCCTGGCCGCTCGCCCCGCGCCGCGACTACGAAACCCTGGCCTCTCGCGAGAGCCCGCCACCCAGGCGGACGCCGCTGAGTGGGCCGAGGAGTGTGCCAGCGACGTCTGGGGCGCTCCAGCGGCGTGCCAACCTTCCACAAGCGACTCGCGGTTCAGCCGACTACGTTCGGGACCGTACCGTGGAGGCTCGATGCGGCTGTTGCT
>JBLFXJ010000166.1:0-16719 GCA_047609825.1 Myxococcota bacterium | reverse complement strand
CGTCGAGGCCGAACCCGGTGGGTGCTGCGACCCCGCTGACCAGGCTCACGATGTACAGCGCCGTGCCGCCAGCGCCGTCGTCGGTGGCGAACCACAGCTCGTTGTTGTGGAAGCTGGCGCCGCCGCCGTCGCCGTCCACGCCGCGCACGGTCACCATCTGGGACAGGTCGCCGGTCACCGGATCCACTTGGTGCACGGTGCGATCGTTGATGTACACCAAGCTCGCCACGCTGCCCGCGAGCGCGTAGCCCCAGCGGGTGATGCCGACGTTGGTGCCCCAGCCAGGACCGCCCACTGCACCCGTGTCACGGTCGACGAACCGGAGGTCGGTGTACTGGTCGGCCACCCACAGCCGCCCACCCCGCCAGCCGATGGCGGCCTCGCGCAGGCCGAGGTCGGCCACGGTGCGGAGCACGGCGCCGGTGGCCGGGTCGAGCTCGAGCACGGCACCGGAGCCGCGGCCGCCCTCTACGCCGAACAGCGCGCCGGCGTCGTCGAAGGTGAGCCCGGTGAGCGGCACGCCGGGGTCGCCCACGAAGGCGGTCTCCCCGGTCTCGGTGTCCAGCCGCCACAGGCCGCTCACGCCGCCGCTGCTGGCCGCCATGTACAGCTCTGAGCCGCCCACGCCCACGAACGGGCGCACCTCGCTGGTCTCGCAGGTGACCAGATCGATGGCTTGAACCGAGAGCCCGCAGGCCTCGAGGGGGAGGGAGGGCTCGAGGAACACGAAGCCGTCGCCGTCGTCGGCGCCGCTCACCCGGAGGGTCAGGTCGCCGCCGGCGAGGCCGAGGGGGCTGCCGCGGCACGGCCCGCCGGGGACCGCCGTGCCGACACCGGGGCCCGAGGCCGAGAGGAGCGCATACCGGGCGCCTGGCGTGAGGTCGGTGAACGTGAGCGCCATCGGGCCCGGACAGGCGCCCGACACGTCGAGGTCCACAGCCCAGGCCGGGGCGAGCAGGGCGAGCAGCAGCATGGGAACTCCCAGGGAGTCGAGCGTACCGCACTCCAAGGGCTGGCGGGGCCGACGGCCCGAACACGGGGCTCGCGATACGTCCTCGCAGAGCACGGAGGGCCTATCCACACCGTCATCGTGGGCGCAGGCGCGGCCGGCGCGGTCATCGCCTCGCGCCTCACCGAACACACCCAGCGCAGCGTGCTCCTGCTCGAGGCCGGGCCCGACCACGGCGCGGATCTGCCGCACGATCTGGCCGACGGCACCCGCAACTCGCTGGTGGACCACGACTGGGGCTACGCCCACCGCCCCTCCTCCCGCATGCCGCGCATCCCGCTGCCCCGCGGGCGGGTGGTCGGGGGCAGCTCGGCGGTGAACACGTGCATCGCGCTGCGGGGGCAGCCCGCCGACTACGACGAGTGGGCGGAGCGCGGGCTGGACGGGTGGGGCTGGGAGCACTGCCTGCCAGCGTTCAAGCGGCTCGAGCGGGACCTGGACTTCCCGGACAGCCCGTGGCACGGCTCCGACGGGCCGCTGCCGGTGCGCCGACACCCGCGGTCGGAGCTGCGACCGTGGCAGGCGGCCTTCCTCGACGCGGCCGCGAGCCTGGGCATCCCGGACTGCCCCGACACCAACGCGCCCGACGCCACCGGGGCGGGCTGCCACGCGATGAACAAGCTGGATGGACGCCGGATCTCGGCGGCAGAAGCCTGGCTTGGACCGAGCGTTCGCGCCCGTGAGCACCTCACCATCCAGGGCAACACCACGGTGCGCCGGGTGGTGGTGAGCGGCGGGCGGGTGACGGGCGTGGAGGTAGAGCGGGAGGGCGTGGTGCGGTGCATCCCCTGTCACCGGGTGGTGTTGTGCGCCGGCGCCATCGGCACGCCGGGAATCCTGCTCCGGTCGGGGATCGGGCCCCGCGCCGAGGTGGAGCGCATCGGCGTGCCCCTGGTCCGCGACGTGCCCGCGGTCGGGGCGCAGCTCCTCGACCACCCCGGGTGTGCGCTGTTCTTCCTCCCGCGGAAGGGTGCTGAGTGGACGGCCGCTGCACCGCTGATCCAGACGGTGATCCTGGTGGAGGGCGAGGGCCGGCACCGCAACCCGCTCCAGCTCCAGGCGGGGTCGCACTCGCCGACGAAGTGGGGGATGGCGCGGCTGCAGTCGGTGATGCTCCAGGTCACCAAGCCGAAGAGCGTGGGGCGGCTGAGGTTTCCGAGCGCCGACCCGCATGCGGCACCGGTGATCGACAGCCAGTTCTTCTCCGAGCCCGAGGATCTGGACCTCGCCGTGCAGGGGTTGAGGCTGCTCCAGCGGCTCACCGACACGCCGGCGATGCGGGACCTTGGCCGGTGCATCTACCCCACGCGATTCGTCGGCCGGCGGGAGTGGCTGCTGCGCAAGTGGGTGCCATTCGCGTGCGACAGCGGCTACCACCCGTGCGGCACGGTGCCGATGGGTGAGGCGACGGACGCGCGGGGGCGGATCGACGGGGTGGAGGGGCTGCGGGTGGCGGATGCGAGCCTGTTCCCGACGGTGCCGTCGAGCAACACGCACCTGCCGACGTTGATGCTGGGGGAGCGGTTCGGGGAGTGGTTGGTGGAGGATGGGGACTGAGGGACCGGCCCATCGCCCGTTCCGCCCCCGATCGCATCTCCGTCCGCTACCATGCCCCGACATGGAGGACGCGATGCGGTGGATGGTGCTGCTGGGCCTGCTGGCCTGTGGTTCGGACAAAGACGGCGAAGACTCTGGGAGCACGACGGACGCGACCGGCACGGCCACGGGCGGAACCGCGACCGGAGGGACCGCGACCGGAGGGACCGCGACCGGAGGGTCGGCGACCGGAGGGACCGCATCCGGAGGCACAGCGACGGGCACGGCCACCGGCGGAACGGGTACAGGTACCGGCAGCGCGACCGGCACGGGAACGGGAACGGGTAGCGGCACCGGTACCGCAACCGGCGGAACATCCACGGGCACCGGCACCGGCACTCCGACCGGAACCGGTACGGCAACCGGCGGAACGTCCACCGGCACCGGCACCGGAACGGGCACCGGAACGGGCACCGGCACTGGAACCGGAACCGGAACCGGCACTGGAACCGGAACCGGAACCGGAACCGGCACTGGAACCGGAACCGGAACCGGAACCGGCACTGGAACCGGAACCGGAACCGGAACCGGAACCGGAACCGGAACCGGTGACGCGCTGGCGCCCGCCTACGTGCTCGACCTGTCCGGCGCGACCTGGGTCGAGCCCCCCGCCATCGGCGACCTCGTGGGCGCCCTCCTGGACGTGGACTGGCTGCTCGCCCCGGTGGTCGACGGGCCCGACCTCGGCCTGATCGTCGCGTCGACGCTGGACGGCAGCGACGAACAGGATCTGTGCACGCCCACCGCGCTCCTCGCTCCCGCACCGTTCCGGGATCCGGCGTTCGACGCGGGCCCCGGACACATCGACTTCAGCGCCGACGGCTTCGAACTCGCATTCGAGGACGCCCACATCAGCGGCGCGCTGACGGTCGACCGCGGGATCATGAACGGCGTACGCCTGGTCGGAGACATCGACACGCGGCCCCTGGTCGACCTGGTCGACCCGGCTGGCGGCGACGACGCCGTGTGCGTGCTGATGCGGGCGTTCGGGGTCTCCTGCGTGCCGTGCTCCGACGGCGGCCCATACTGCCTGGCCGTCGACGCCCGGGAGATGACCGCCATCGCCACGGTGAGCCCGGTCGTCGAGCGCTCACCCGCCGACATCGACGCCGACCCCGCCTGCCGCTGATCCGGCGGACCCCCTGCCGGCGCGCAGAGGGTCCACCTGAATCACACCCACTCGGCCGCGGTCGCACACACCGACCGCACCAGCGCGGTGGCCGCCACCGAGCGCTCCCGCCCGATCGGCGACAGCACCCACATCGGCGCAGAATCCGGCATCGACCCCCGGAGCACCTCCACCAACGCCCCCTGCTCCAGCGCCTCCCGGCAGGTCAGCTCGAGCAACGGCGCGATGCCGAACCCGTCGATGGCGGCCTTCTGCGCGGTGGCCAGGCTGTTCGCGCGGAGCCGATTCCGCAGCTGCACCCGCACGGGCGACCGGTCACCATCCAGCCGACGGATGGCGTTCGGCGCCCACGGGTCCATGCACACGCCGTGGTGCTCGGCCAGCTCCTCCACCCGGGTGGGCGTGCCGAACCGGGCCAGGTATTCCGGGCTCGCCGCGAGCAGGATCCGCGAATCGAACAGCTTGTGCGCCGTGAACGTGGTGGAGTCCGGAGCCGCGCCGCCGCGCAAGGCCACGTCGATGTCCTCCTTCACCAGATCCACCCGCTCGAGGGTGTGGCGCAGCTCCAGGTCCACGTCGGGATGGTCGCGGAGGAATCGGGACAGCAGGTGCCAGATCACGCCCCCATCGTCAGGGGGAGCTGTCACCCGGAGGCGTCCCGAGGCGGTGTCGCGGGTGGCCCGCAGGGCGGTGACCGCCTCGTCCACCTGGCGCGGGATCGACGCGGTGCGGGTGTGGAACAGCCGGCCCGCCTCGGTGAGACCCACCGACCGCGTGGTGCGATTCAGAAGCTTGAACCCGACTCCTGCTTCGAGACGGGCCACGCGTCGGCTCACCCCCGACACCGGCAGGCCCAGCTCCTTCGCGGCCGGCGTGAAGCCCTTGTTCCGCACCACTGCGGCGAACACGGCCAGGTCGTTCAGGTCCACCGGCATCTTTGCTGATCCTGCAACAGAGTGTAGTCCCAGTACGCTCTTATCCCCTGACAGCATCAATCATAGGTGGGAGGCACCTAAGCAGGAGGCTTCCATGGCACAGGCAACCAAGGCACGGTCCACGTTTCGGATGGAGGTCGGGGTGCAGATCGTGATCGACGCGCCCGCCGAGCGGGTGTGGGGGCTGCTCACCGACGCGGCGGAGCAGGCCCGGTGGAACTCCACGCTGGTGTCCATCGACGGCGACATCGCCGATGGCAGCACCGTGCGCCTCACCGTGAAGGTCGCACCCGACCGCGAGTTCGCGCTCAAGGTGAGCGACGTGGTGCCAAACCGCAGCATGGTGTGGTCCGACGGCTTCGCGCCGATGTTCCGCGGCGTGCGCACCTTCCGCCTGGTGCCGGTGGACGGCGGCGTCCGGTTCGAGATGAACGAGGTGATGTCGGGCCTGATGCTCCCGATGATCGCCCGCAGCCTCCCCGACTTCGGACCCGCCTTCGAGACCTACGCCGAGGACCTCAAGCGCGCCGCCGAAGCGTAGCAGCCATCGCCCTCGGGCGGTCTGCTACCGGGGGTCTGGACGATAGGTGTTACACCTTCGTGCACCCCGTCCGCCGAGCCCTCCGATGACCCTGGCCCACCACTTCCTCACCCTCGCCGCGAACAATGCCTTCGCCAACCTCCGGCTGCTCGCCGCCTGCGCCGAGCTCTCCGACGACGCCTTCGCCGCCCCCCGCCCGAGCTACTTCGGCTCCATCGCCGCGACCGCGAACCACCTGCTGACCGTGGACTGGTTCTACGTCGACGCCATCGACCGCTGGGCGCACCACCGCCCGGTCAACCCCGACAGCCTCGCCTTCTTCGACCCGGAGCTGCCGTTCCCCCGCTGTGCCGAGCTCGCCGTCGCCCAGCGCGAGGTGGACCAGCGCCTGATCGCCGCGTGCCGCGCCGTGACCGATGCCCGCCTCACCGAGTCGATCCCCCTCACCCGGACCCGCGGCGTCGTGCACGAGGCCGCCCCGCGCATGCTGTCGCACCTGTTCCAGCACCAGATCCACCACCGCGGCCAGATCCACGGGCTGCTCTCCACCACCCAGGTCGCGCCCCCGCAGCTCGACGAGTTCTTCTGCGCTGGCGAGGCCCACCTGCGCGCCGACGACCTCGCTCAGCTCGGTCTCTCGGAGTCCGACGTCTGGGTCTGAACTCAGCCCTCGGCCAGCGCTCGGGCGAACGCCTCGGTCGCAGCGTCGGCCGGCCAGTACTGCTCGATCCGCAGCCCCGCCGTGGTCACGTCCTGCGGGGTGCCGATGGTGGTGAGCGAGGTGATGAACCGCACCTCGATGGGGCCCTTCTTCAGGTGCACCGGCACCCACAGCGACGGCGAGCGCTCCGGCTCTGGGCGACGCCAACCATCGGGCAGCCCCGGCAGCGCCGACATCTCCTCCAGCAGCTCCTCCACCGCCGGATCCGCCTCGAGCAGCACCTCCCGCCGCAACCGGAGGAGGAGCTCGGTGGCCAGCTCCTCGAAGTTGACGATCCACGGCCGCATCCCGCCCGGCTCCAGCACCATGCGGATCACGTTGAGGCTCGCCGGCACCGGCTCCGGAGCGAACGCCACCGCCAGCATGCGCTGCATCGGGGTGTTCATCCGCAGCACATCCCACCCGCCGTCGAGCAGCGCGGCGCCGAACGGCTCAGCCTGGCGGAGCAGCAGGTCCACCACGCGATTCACCGGCGCCATGGACGGGTCGTCCAGCGGCGTCTCCCGATACGCCGGAGCGAATCCAGCGGCCGCCAGCAGCAGGTTGCGGTCGCCCAGCGGCACCTCCAGCGCGCTGGTGAGCACGAGCACCATCTCCCGGCTCGGCCGCGCCTTTCCGTTCTCGAGACACGAGATGTGGCGGGTGCTCACCTCGGCATCCAGCGCGAGCCTCGACTGGCTCACCCGACGCCGCACACGCCACTGGCGCAGCAGGGTACCGACCGTCATCCGCACCTCCAGACGCCATCTCACGCGAACGGGTGAAGCCGGCCATGACCTGTGAGGTCATCGCCGCGCTGACCCGACCGGACCACATTGGGGGGGTCCACAGGAGGACCCCATGAACGGCCGACTGCTCGCGCTCGCCGCCCTCGCGCTCCCGCTCACCCTCGTCACCGGAATGGCGATGTGGGAGCATGGCTTCATCGCCATCTTCGAGTCCGCGCTCACCAGCTCGTCATCGCTCCAGGTGTTCGTCGACCTGGTCACGTCGCTCACCCTGGTGCTCTGCTGGCTCGTGCCGGACGCCCGCGAGCGGGGCCTCCCGTGGTGGCCATTCCTGCTGGGAACGCTGGCCCTCGGATCGTTCTCGCCGCTGGCCTACTTGGTGGTTCGGGAGTTCGCAGGCAAGTGACGGGTCAGGCCACCGTGGCGACCCACACCACGTGCCGCTGACCCTTGTGCCCGCGGGAGCGCACCGGCTTCACCTCCACCCGGAACCCGGCCGACTTGAGCCGCCGGGTGAACCCATCGTCGTGGGAGACCGACCACACGGTGAGCACACCCCGCTTGCGCAGCCCGCTGCGGCAGGCGTTCAGCCCGCCTCGCCCATAGAGCCAGTGATTCTCGGGGTGGGAGAGCGCTGTGGGGCCGTTGTCCACGTCGAGCAGGACGGCGTCGTAGCCGCCCGCGCGGATGCGCTTGCCCACGTCACCCTCGTGCAGCACCACCCGCGGATCCCGCAGCGGGTGGCCGGCCACCTCGCCGAGCACGCCCTCGTTCCACCGGATCACGGCGGGCACCAGCTCCGCGACCTCCACCTCGCTGTCGGGGCTGGACCGGGCGAGGGCCCGCGCCAAGGTGAACCCCATGCCGAGCCCGCCCACGAGCACCCGGGTCGCGGCGGTGCGGGTGCCGAGGGCGTCGAAAGCCAGGTCGGCCAGGGCATCCTCGGAGCCGTGCTGACGGTTGCTCATCAGCTCGAACCCGTCGACGCGGATCACATACTCCTCGCCCCGGCGGTGCAGCTCGATGCGGCCGCCGCCGGGCACGGAGTCGGCCTCCAGGTGCTCCCACTTGATCATGGGCCCGGGTAACCCCGCCGGCCCCCGATGACGCAACAACGCCTGCCCCCATAGGGGTCACCGTTCGAACACCCCCAGCACCCGGGCCACGGCTGCGGCAGGCTCGGGCGCGAGCGCACCCCGGTGCCGGGCGAACGCCTCGTGGACCGCGAGGCGGTCGGCCGGCTCGGGTTCGATCCATCCACACACGGCGGCCCGACGCGCCGACTGGAGCAGTCGCGCCTGGGCCGCCTCAGCATGTGGCCCCGCCCCTGCGGCCGCCGCCACGAGCACAGCGCCGCCAGCCCAGAACCCGCGTTGGCCCGCCGCTGCCAGCAAGTACCCCTCGATCGCTGCGGAATCCGACACGAGCTCTCGGAGCAGCGCGCCATCCAGCCGCCCCCGCGCCAACAAGGCCTGCACCGCCACCCGCCGGGTCGCCGGATCGGTCGCCAACACCCGGAGATCGGACTCATCCGCCTCCCCGAGCTCGAGCAGACCGATCAGCGCGGCGCGCCGCAGTCGAGGTGTCTCGGACGTGAGGTGGTCGATGGCCATCCCGACGCCCTCGGGGCGCCGGGCCACACAGGCGCTCTCCACCAGGCGGGCCATCCGGTGGATCGACCCCGTGGCCAGCTCCAGGGCGCGTGGCCAGGCGTCGTCGGCGTGACGCAGCTGCAGCGCCGCCACCCGACGCACACGGCGCGACCGGTCGAGCAGCAACGGCACCAGCGCGGCCCGGATCGAATCGTCTGCTGGGTCGGCGGCAGTCGCTGCGGTGAATCGGACGCTCGGATGCCGGTCCCCCAGGAACTTCAGCCGTGCTGCCCCGGTCGCCACACGCGCCGCCATCCCGCGAACACGGGGCTCGCGCGCCCCGGATGCGTCGATCTCATGGCCGAGCTCGACGGCCACGGACCACGCAGCAGCCGCCAGGTGGCCAACCTCCGTCAGGGCCACCTGGGTCAACGCCCGCCCACCGGCTGGGGCGGCCAGGCGCTCCCGCACCCCAGCTCGCCAGTCGCTCCCCCACGGGCGCCGCGCAGGCGCATGCAGGGTCTGGGCGGCGTAGGCGAGCGCGTCGACCTCGAGTGCTCGAAGGCGCTGGCGGGCGAGGTCGCGCACCTGCGGCACGTGGTCGTCCGCTGCCACCGCCAGCGCGACGGCCGCCCGATCATCGGCTGCGAGAGCGCGTAATCCAGCCTCTCGCAGGTAGCCGACGGAGTGCGCGGTGAGCACCAGCGCCAGCGCGTGCCGGTCCGCGATCGACGCCCGGCCCAGCACCGCGGATGCACGCGCCGCGAACATCACCGGGTGTCCATACTGCCAGCCGCTGGACAGGTGATTCGACAGCCAGGTCAGCGTGGGCAGCAGCTCCGAGACCGGGACCGCTGCGGCCAACGCCACCAGCTCTTCGTGATCACCCGTTGCGAGCATCGCATCGAAGGCGGCACGGAGCGCCAGGTGTCGAACCGGATCGGTCACGCAGCCTCCGCACCCCAGTGGGTAAGCACGCGCCACGCCACCACCACGGGTCTTTCGTGGGGCCCTAAGAATAAGATGTAACACCTTGCGTCCAGACCCCCGAAAGCGCACCGGCGGGCGGCGCCAGGCCCCGACGGCTCCATGGCCGGGCGGATCCATCCCCCGGACGGCGCATGCCCGGGCGGACGCCAACCACGGGCGGTTCCAACCACGAGTGGTAGCGCAATGCCAGGCGGCTCCATGCCCGGGCGGCTCCAACCCCCGGGACGGCCCATGCCCGGACGGCTGTCCCCGCCAGCGGCTTCGACCCGAACGGCCGAGCTGCTAGCGGACCGCGTCCGCACGCGGCTGCACGTCGCACACGAGCCACTCCTCGAGGGCGGCGAGGTCGTACTCGCTCAGGCCGCCGCCGGGAGGCATGTCCCGCTGGTCGATCGTGCGATCGAGCACCCGGTCGACCCACAGCACCACGCCGTCCAGCGTGTCCAGGTCCACCCCTTCGGGCGCGCCATTTCGTCGGACGCCCGTGTACAACGAGCTGTGGCAGCCGGCGCAGGTCAGCCCCATCTCGCCGCGGCCATAGTTCTCCCACGTGCGGGGCGGCTCGCGGTCGCAGTCCACGTCGCCATGGCTCGTCTGCACGAACACGTGGTCATCGCAGCCCGCCAGTGCCAGCAGTCCGAGCCCCAGCCACAGCCTCACGCACGCACCAGGGAGCGCAGCGGGTCGATGCCCGGCAGCACCTTCGACGGATCCACTCCGCCGAGCTGAAGCAGCGACACGCCCACGTTCTCACACCCGAGCATCATGCCGCTCTCCGACGCGCGCCCGGTGGCCAGATCGATGGGCAGCCCCACCAGCCCCGGATCGGTGACCCCGTGGGCCCGGTTGCCGACCACGCCCGCACCGCCCACCAGCGTGGTGGTGAACGGCCAGTGGTCGCGCCCCTGAGCGCCGTTCAGCCGTGGCGTGCGCCCGAAGTCGGACAGCGCCACCACCACCACTTCGTCGATCAGCCACCGCGCACTCTGCCCCGGCGAGCTGGCCAGGTGGGCGTACAGGTCGTCGAGCATCGCGAGGAAGCCGTTCTGGTTGATCGCCTGGGGCAGGTTGCCGCCGTGGGTGTCATAGCCCCCGTCCATCCTGATCATCGCGCACCGCGTGAGCCCGAGACGCATCAGCTCGCTCGCCTTGACCGCCTGGTCGAGCACGGTGTTGCCCAGGTCATCCAGCGAGGCCTCGAACCGCCGACCCTCCAGCTCCATGGACCGCTCGATGTTGCGCACCAGCGCGTCTGCGCGCCGCCGGCCCTCACCGGTCTGCCCGGCCGCGAAGTCCGCCACCCGGTCGAAGACCACGCTGTCGATCAGCCGGTCCGTCGTGGGCGGGGTGACGGGCTGCGGCGCGTCGGCCTGGCCCACGAGACTGCCGTCGATCAGCCCGAGCAGCGTGCCGCCACCGGCCCGCACCACGGCTTGCCCATAGTTGCCCGGGAACGACGGCCCGCTGAACACCACATGGGGCAGCGGGTACTCGATGGGGCTGTTCGCAGCGAGCACGGTGGGCCAGTCCGGGAACCCGCTCGCCGAGGTGCCGGTCAGCGCGAACTGGCTGCCCGAGAGGTGCCCGACCGTGTGGTTGTCGACGCCGTTGACGATGGCCGTGCGCCGCCCCCAGCGGGTGAAGAACCGCGCTACGTCGTCGCGCTCGACGCCGGCCGTGAACCGGTGGCCGCCCACCTCGCCCAGCTCGGTGTCGTCGTCCATGTCGGACCCGTCGCTGTCGAAGTGCGGGTCGAACACCGCCAGCGGGTCCCACCCGCCCCCGGCGTAGAAGAAGATGAACTTGCGCTCGGTGGGTGCGGCAGCCCGGGCGCGCCCGGGCCAGCCCAAGGCCGAGGCCCCCAACAGGGCGCCGCTGCCCCCGAGGAAGGCCCGGCGCGTCGCTGCGATGCGGTCGAGAGTGCGCATGAGACCTCCCTAGTAGAACAGGACGCGAGGATCGCGAAGGACCGCCGACACCACCCCGGCCCACGCGGCCTCGGGGTCGGCATCCACGGCATAGATCGCCCGCCACAGACCATCGAGGGCGGCGGAAGAGCCCTCGGGCGCGGGCAGGCCGGTGATGGTCAGGTACAGGTGGTCGAACTGTTGCCGGAACTCGATCGGCGAGGCGTCGGGCACCATCTGCCGGTCCACATGCACCAACAGCTTCGCCGGGAGCACACGCTCGGGGTCGAGGTCGGCGCGGGCCACATGCCAGCCGGCCGCCTGGGCCAGCCGCTCGTGGGTGAACGCCGTGCCCACGCCCGGGGCGTAGGACCGCTCGGTCACGTACCGCCCGTCCACGCCGCCAGCGAGCACCGCCAGGCCGCGGGCGTCGTGGCGCATCTCACGCTCGTCGAACGCCCACCGATACCCGGTTAGCCCCTCGATGATCGACGCGAGCTGCGCGGGGGTGGCCGTCTTCACGCCAGCGAGGCGAGCATCCAGCTCGGGGTCGGTGGACCGGCGCGCGCGGTACTCCGCCCCTGCCACGATGCTGCGCACCAGCTCCTTCACCCGCAGGTCGGTCTGCTCGAACACCTCGCGGTGGCGCTGCACTTCGGACCAGTCAGCCGGGTCGAGTGTGCGCTGGGTGAACCCCTCCCAGAAGGTCTGCACCGCGCAGTCCACGAACCGGGGGTCGTCGCCGATGGCCGCCCCCAGCTCCACCAGGTTCCCGACCGGACGCCCGAAATACCCGGGTTCGCGGCCCGCATAGTCGCGCCAGCCCTCCTCGAGCTCGGGGTGGTAGACCGTGCGGCCGATGCCGTCTTCTTCGTCGTAGGTGAAGAACCCGAACAGGTTGGCCGACAGCGGGTCGAGCGTGGAGTGGCACGACTGGCAAGTGGGGTTGGTGGCGATGGCCTGCTCGGGGTCGATGACGAGCTGGTCCACTGCGGCGCGGTTCAGCACGATGGGCCGCTCGAGGTAGTCGTCGCACAGCAGCATCTTCGAGATCGCGTTCGCTCGGTGCCGGTTGGCATTGCCCCCCATCGATGGGTAGCGCTGCCAGGTGGTGGTCATCGACAGGATGCCGGCGTGGGGCCGGCCATCGCGGTACTGCGCGGGCTGCCACCCGGTCCCGCCGGGGTGCTCGATATCCCACAGCTCGGCGAGCAGCGGCGAGGCCATCGTGTGGTCGGCGGTGACCAGCTCGGTCCAGGGCCGGTCATTGGCCACGATCCACCGGGCGAGCTTGAGCGGCTCGCCGCCGATGGCGTCCACCAAGCGGCCCTCGTCCACCCGCGACACGCCCAGCTCGTCCGCGTCGAAGTAGGTGTCGTCCACCCGGGTGAGCAGGCGGTCGTTCACCACCTCCTCCACGCGGTCGAGGAACCGCGGGTCGTCGAGCCAGGCATCCGCCGCGGCATGCCACGACAACGAGCCCCCCTCGAACGCGACCAGCTCGGCCTCGGTGGGGTGCACACCGCGCAGGTCCACCGACAGCCGGATCAGCTGCTCCCGAGGTTGCAGGAACTCCAGGTCATCCGACGACGGCGCATCCCCGCTGCACCCGAGCACGAGGAGGAGAGGCAACCAGGCTCGCATGGGACCTCCAGGGCTCACGGGGACCGCAACGGAAACACGAACTGGTCGACAGTGGGCGGCTCGGCCCGGCCATCGGCGAACTGCATCAGGTCGGGACAGACCTCACCTTGGGGCACGCCGCGCACATACAGTGTACCGCACCCGTCGCATACGCTGAGCGGGTCATTCGGCCAGGGCGAATCTTCGAGATCGTCGAGGGTGCGCGGCAGGAACACCAGATCGTACCAGACCGCCTCGCCGTCGCGGATCGAGAGGTGGCCCCGGGGCTCCTGCAGGCAGTCGTCAGGCCCCGCGCTGCCGGCACCGAGGATCTCCAGGTCTACGTCCACCGAGTCGAACCGGCCCGCCAGGTGGGGGCCGAACCAGTACGCGTTGCCGCGCACCTCGAGGCGGGTCTCGTTGCCGCCGACCGCGAAGGTGAGCAGGTCTACCCGCCAGCCATCGGGGGTGGGGCCGCTGGGATCGATCACGGCCGATCCCCCGACCGAGGCATCCACCTCGCTCGACCAGGTCCACCGCCGGTACCCGTCACCCTCCGTTTCGGACAGGGACTCGCTCGCGTCGCCCACGAACTCGAACCGCAGCGCGTCGCCCTGCTTCACGGTGGCGTTGCCCTCGAGCTGCCGCTCGGCGTCGATGTTCTGGCCCTCCGGTGTGCTGGGATCGCCCTCCACAGCCACGGTGCCCTCCCACCGCAGGTGCCCCTCATAGGCCTGCCCGCCGGCGGTCTGGCAGTAGTCCACCCAGCTCACAGCACCGCCGTCGATGTCCTCTTCGTCCACTTCCCCGAGGTATTTGTCGGGACAGCCGGGCTGCCCCTCGTCCAGCGTGAGCTGATGCCCCGCGAACACCACGCCGGCCTGCAGCGCCAGCGCCCGCTCCAGGGCCGCGACGAAGGTGCCGGGCTCGGTGCCGCTGAGGTCGACCTCGGGCAGGGTGGGCGCCTCGGTGGCGGCGTCTTTCTTCTGCGGCGCCCCATCTGGGGTGGCGCATGCGAGGAGTAGCCCCAGGATCATGGCATCACCCCCGTGTCGCCAGTGTCCTGGCCCTCGATGGCGAACAGCTCGGTCCACGCCCAGCGCAGGCGGTCACCGTCCAGCTCGCCATCCCATACCCGCACCCACACGTCGGCATCGGCGTAGTCGAGCCACACGCCGCCTGCGGCATCCCACCCGTAGGTGCGCACGTCATCGGGCTCCGGTAGATCGGGCTGCACGCAGTCGTCGAGGCTGCCGGCCACCAGCCGATGGGTGACCTCGAGCGCCAAGGTGCACCCTGGGCAGCTGCGCACCTCTGCCTGCACGGCGGAAAGATCGAACCGGGCCCAGCAGTCGGGCATGAACAGGGGGTCGCCCGGAGGTGCTGCGGTGTCACCGGTGTCGGAGGCCGTGTCGGCGGGCGGCGCAACCACCCCATTTACGCCTTCCTGGATGACGAGACGACCGGTGGCGGTGGTCCACGGGCCCCCGGCCGGGGCCAGATCCCAGTAGCCGCGGTGCGACACCCTGAGCGTGCGGCCGGGCACCTGGTCCGTGCGCAGATCGGCGGTGTCGACCGGGAATGTCGTGCTGCCCGTGGTAGTCCACGCCGTGCCCACGGGTGAGGTGGTGCTCGGGGCGGTCGCGCCACCCGCCTTGCCGCCATCGCTGGAGCCGCCGCAAGCGACGAGCCCTGCCAGGATCCACATTTTCGGTTCTACCCCCAGCCCCGAGTATGCCACACGCGGAGCTTGCTCTAGCGAACTGTTCCGCATTGGGACACGCAGCTGTCACACCCGGTACACTCCCGACCTGGGGTACGCTCCGCGCAGGAGGCGCTCTGTTGTTGCTGCTGTTCACCGTCACCGCGCTGGCTGCGACGAGCCAGGTGGAGCCCGGCGCCGACCTGTCCGGCTACGTCAACGGCATGTTGCCCGGCGACGTGCTCGAGCTGGCCGACGGGGTGTATCCGCTGGAGCTGGGCCTCGACATCGTGTCGGCTGGCACCGAAGACGCGCCCATCGTGATCCGGGCCGCCCCAGGCGCCACCCCCGTGCTCGCGCTCTCCGGCTCCGACTACGCCATCGACATCCAGGGCACGGAGTTCATACAGGTCAAGGGGCTCACGCTGCAGGGCCCGCCCGAGCCCGCCGATGGCTTCTGGTCCGGCGGACTGCGCGTGCTGTCCAGCCGCGGGATCCGCATCGACACCCTCACCGTCACCGGGTTCACCGGCACCGGACTGCGGGTGGAGGGCGACTGTCGCGACGTGGAGCTGGTGGGCAACGCGGTGCTCGACATGCCCGGCGGGCACGGCATCGAGGTGGGGTGCTGGGACGCCAGCTGCTGGCTCGAGCGGGGGCAGATCCGGCGCAACTGGATCGGCCGGCTCACCGGCGAGGGCGCCCATGGAGTGCTGCTGCATCACGGCTCCCAGGACATCTCGGTGGCCGACAACGTGCTGGCGCATCTGGCGTTCCGCGGCATCACCGCTGGGTCCACGGAGTACGGCGAGCCGAACCGCATCGAGGGCAACGCCCTGTGGGAGATCGGCGAGCACGGCATCTTCGTCCAGGGGGCCGCCCGGGTGCGGAACAATGTGGTGCTCACGGTGGGCGGCTCCGCCATCCGCACCGCCGACGACCCTGCGCGCCGCAGCCTCGGCGACGTGGTGATCGCCTACAACACGGTGGCCGATTCAGGTGATTGGACCGTGTATCTGGAGGACTGGCCCGACGCCCAGGGCATGGTGCTGTCCAGCAACGTGATCGCGAACCCGTTCTCGTTCGGCCTGTGGTACCCCGACGTTCCTGCGCGGGACTTCACGGCGAACCGGCTGGTGGCGAACGTGGTGACCGGTGCCGCCGACCTGCCCCAGTCCCGGTTCGTCGGCGCCGTGATCGAGGGCGAGGGCTACGACGACTTCGCGAGCTTCGAGGGCCGCGACCTGTACCCAGCACCGCAGGCCACGATGCTCGACGCCGGCGAGCGCTCCGCCGAGAGCGGTCTTCCCCCCTTGGACTTCAACGGCGTGCCGCGGGACGGCACCGCGCCAGACGCGGGCGCCTACAGCTACCTCGGCGACGGCAATCCCGGCTGGGCGCTCACCGAGGGGTTCAAGGCCCTGGGCTACGCCGAGGAGGACCGCACGGTCGACCTCGGCGGGGGCTGCTGCTCCGGGGGCGATGGCAGCAAGGCGTGGATCGGGCTCGCGCTGCTCCCGCTGGCGCTCCGACGGCGGCGCCAGCGGGTGCATCCGCGTCAGTAGAACTCGATGCCCATCATCTGCGGGATGTTGCTGCAGGTGCCCGAGTTCACCGCACCCGGGACGGGGTAGCCCCCGCCGATGCACGGACGGATGATGTAGCCCGGGCTGGGGCAGTTCGAGCCGGAGCACAGCGCGGGCGGGTCGATCCAGATCTCACCGGTGTACCGATCGCACACGGACCATTCGTGGCCATCGCAGAACCCCAGGTACGCCACGTTGGTGCGGATGGCGTCGGCCAGGGCCTGGGTGACCCCAGGGTCGGAGCAGCTGAGCCCCACCAGATCGAAGGTCCCGTACATCCGCACGCCCGTGAGCCCGGAGGTCGGCAGCGCCGCGCGCCAGTCGGTGAAGTCGGGGCAGGTGTCGCCGGCATCCGGGTAGTCGAACTCGAACGGGATGGAGGGCCCGGCCTCGCACCCATCCGGCGTGCCGTCCGCGTCGGAGTCGAACGAATCATCGAACCCAGGGCAGACGTCGAGGGTGTCGCACACCCCGTCGTCATCCGAGTCCACGTCGTCGGGGCCGCCCGGACAGGTGTCGCGGTCGTCGCACACGCCATCGCCGTCGGTGTCCAGATCGTCGTCGCCGAAGCAGGGGTCGTACTCGTCGCACAGCCCATCGCCGTCGCCATCGTCGCGGGAGCAGAACTCCACGCACACCACGTCCGACAGGGCGGTCGCC
>JBLFXJ010000165.1:0-16867 GCA_047609825.1 Myxococcota bacterium | reverse complement strand
ATCGACGGCCTCGGCCCCATCGAGTACGTCGAGCGTCGCATCGTCGAGAACAAGGCGCCGGGCATCATCCCCCGCAAGTCGGTGCACGAGCCCGTGCAGACGGGGCTCACGTCCATCGACGCCATGACGCCGGTCGGCCGTGGCCAGCGCGAGCTGATCATCGGCGACCGCCAGACCGGCAAGACCGCAGTGGCGATCGACACGATCATCGCCCAGAAGGTGTTCAAGGACGACCCGAAGAAGAAGATGCACTGCATCTACGTCGCGGTCGGGCAGAAGCAGTCCACGGTGGCCCAGGTCGTCGAGAAGCTCCGCGAGCACGGCGCCCTCGAGTACACCTGTATCGTCTCGGCGCCCGCTGCGGCCCCGGCGCCGCTGCAGTTCCTCTCGGTGTACACCGGCTGCACGATCGGGGAGTACTTCCGCGACAATGGCCAGCACGCCCTCGTGATCTACGACGACTTGTCGAAGCACGCTGTGGCCTACCGCCAGCTGTCCCTGCTCCTCCGGCGTCCGCCGGGTCGCGAGGCCTACCCGGGCGACGTGTTCTACGTGCACAGCCGCCTGCTCGAGCGCGCCGCCAAGATGAGCGACGCGATGGGCGCCGGCTCGTTGACCGCGCTGCCGATCATCGAGACCCAGGCTGGCGACGTGTCCGCATACGTGCCCACGAACGTCATCTCGATCACCGACGGCCAGATCTACCTGGAGACCGCACTGTTCAACGCGGGCCAGCGACCGGCGATCAACGTCGGTCTGTCGGTCTCTCGCGTCGGCTCCGCGGCCCAGACCAAGGCCATGAAGGAGGTCGCGGGCTCGCTTCGCCTCGGCCTGGCCCAGTACCGTGAGCTGGCTGCGTTCTCGCAGTTCGCCTCCGACCTCGATGAGGCCACCCGGCGTCAGCTGAGCCGGGGCGAGCGTCTCACCGAGATCCTCAAGCAGCCGCAGTACAAGCCGATCAATGTCGAGCTCCAGACCATCACGCTGCTCGCCGGCGCCGAGGGTCTGCTCGACGACATCGAGCTGCGTGGCGTGCTCGCCTTCGTCGACGCCATGAAGGATCACTTCATCGCGAACGAGAGCGCCATGCTCCAGGAGATCCTGGACCGCGGCACGTTGAAGAAGGAAGGCCTCCGCGGTCGCTTGATCGACGCCATCAAGGCGTTCAAGTCGACCTACTCCGCGTGACGCCCGGGCGCCTCGGCGCCCTGCGTCCCCGCATCGCGCACTCCACGGAACAGGCTGGTCCATGCCGAATCTGAAGGACATCAAGACCCGGATCGGGTCCGTCAAGAAGACGCGACAGATCACCTCTGCGATGAAGCTCGTCGCGGCGGCGAAGCTGAAGCGTGCGACGGACGCGGCCACGGCCGCCAAGCCGTACAAGCAGCGTCTCGAGGGTGTGCTCCGCCGGGTCGCTGCATCCGCGGGCGACACGGTCGATGCTCCCCTGCTGGAGCCGCGCGCCGAGGTGAACGGCCGGGCGGTGGTGGTGCTGACCTCCGATCGCGGCCTGTGTGGTGGGTTCAACAACAACCTGCTGCGCAAGACGCTGGCCTGGGCGAACGAGCGCAGGAGCGAATCCCTCGCCCTCACGGTGTTCGGGCGCAAGGGCGGCGGGTTCTTCGCCCGCGCTGGCATCCCGGAATCGGACAATGTCATCGAGTGGGGCGGGCGTGAGAAGGGCGAGATGGTCGCCGAGCTGTGCGATCGGCTGGTCGCTGGCTTCGTGGACGGCACCTACGACGAGGTGTGGATCGTCTACAACGAGTTCGTCAACGCCATCACCCAGGTGCCGACCTACCTGAAGCTCCTGCCGATGGCCTTGGACGAAGACGACGCCGCCGACACTGGCGGCGGCGCCGAGTACCGCTACGAGCCCGGCGCCAATGTGCTGCTGGGTGAGCTGCTCCCACTGTACGTACGAACCCTCGTACTGCAGACCTTCCTCGAGACCGAGGCAGGCGAGTTCGCCGCGCGCATGACGGCCATGGACAACGCGACCAACAACGCGTCCGACCTGATCAAGGACCTCACGCTCGACTACAACCGAGCGCGCCAGGCTGCGATCACCAAAGAGCTCATCGAGATTGTCTCGGGCGCACAGGCCCTCGAGTAGGCGCCTCGTCCACACCGCTTCAGGAGACCCACATGTCCGCCGCAACTGGCAAGATCAAGCAGGTCATTGGTCCGGTCGTCGACGTGGAGTTCAGCGACGGCAACATCCCCGAGATCCTCTCGGCGCTCACTGCCACGAACCCGCGTATCGACGACACCGAGGCCAACCTCACGCTCGAGGTGGCGAGCCACCTCGGTGAGAACACTGTTCGTACCATCGCGATGGACACCACCGACGGCCTTCGTCGTGGGATGGTCGTGACCGCCACGGGCAGCCCGATCATGATGCCGGTCGGTCGCCAGACCCTCGGTCGCATCCTGAACGTCATCGGCAAGCCGGTGGATGAGCTCGGCCCGATCGGCAACGAGGAGTTCCGCCCCATCCACCGCGACCCGCCTGCGTTCACGGAGCAGCAGGGCGCGGTCGAAATGTTCGTCACCGGCATCAAGGTCATCGACCTGCTCTGCCCCTACGCACGTGGCGGAAAGATCGGCCTGTTCGGCGGCGCCGGCGTCGGCAAGACGGTCCTCATCCAGGAGCTCATCAACAACGTCGCCAAGGCGCACGGTGGCTTCTCCGTGTTCGCTGGCGTCGGTGAGCGTACCCGTGAGGGCAACGACCTGTGGCACGAGATGGCCGAGGCCGGCGTGCTCACCCCGGGCAAGCCCGAGGAGTCGAAGGCCGCCCTGGTGTATGGCCAGATGAACGAGCCGCCTGGGGCCCGCGCCCGCGTCGCTCTTTCGGCACTCACCATCGCCGAGTACTTCCGGGATGTGGAGGGCCAGGACGTGCTCCTGTTCGTCGACAACATCTTCCGGTTTACGCAGGCCGGCTCCGAGGTGTCCGCACTCCTCGGTCGAATCCCGTCTGCTGTCGGCTACCAGCCCACGCTCTCCACCGAGATGGGCATGCTGCAGGAGCGGATCACCACGACCACGAAGGGTTCGATCACCTCGGTCCAGGCCGTCTACGTCCCCGCAGACGACCTCACCGACCCGGCGCCGGCCACGACCTTCGCTCACCTCGACGCCACCACGGTCCTCAACCGTAAGATCTCCGAGAAGGGCATCTACCCGGCAGTCGATCCGCTGGACTCCACGTCCCGGATCCTCGAGCCGGGCGTGCTGGGCGACGTGCACTACCAGACCGCACGCGACGTGCAGGAAGTGCTGCAGCGGTACAAGGAGCTGCAGGACATCATCGCCATCCTCGGCATGGACGAGCTGTCGGACGACGATCGGCAGACCGTCGCCCGCGCGCGCAAGATCGAGCGGTTCCTCTCCCAGCCGTTCCACGTCGCAGAGGTCTTCACGGGCTTCCCGGGCGTGCTGGTCGGTAAGGAAGACACCGTGACGAGCTTCCGCGAGGTGCTCGACGGCAAGCACGATGACCTGCCCGAGGATGCCTTCTACATGGTCGCGGGCATCGACACGGCGCGGGCCAAGGCCGAGCGTATCGCCGCAGCGAACGCCTGATCCAGAGCCCCCGCACCAAAGGGAGGGCCAAGTGGCCACCTCACTCCAGGTCGATATCGTCACTCCGCTGCGGGCCGCATGGTCCGGGCAGGCCCAGCAGATCCTCCTTCCCGCGTGGGAGGGGCAGCTGGGTGTGCTCCCGGATCACGATCAGCTGCTCGCGCTCGTGAAGCCCGGCATCGCCACGGTGTTCACCGCGGAAGGCAGCACCCGGTACGTGTTCGACAGCGGCTTCGCCGAGATCGGGCCCACCCGGGTCACGGTTCTCACCGAGTCGTGCATCCCTGCCGACCAGGTCGACAAGGACCAGGCGAAGGCCGATCTGACCGAGGCCGAGGCTGAGCTCGGGTCGCTGAATATCGGCAGCGAGGCCGCGCGCCTCGTGCTCCGACGCATCGCGCACGCGAAGGCGCGGCTCGAGGCGTAGCCGCCCGCTGGATCAGGAACGTTCCCGAACGCGGGGGCGGGCTGCCCAACGTCGGCCAAGAGACCTGACCGAGGGAGTCAGCGCGTCCGCTGCTCGTTGGGCAGGTGCGTGAGATCGTCGAAGGCACGCAGGCCAAACGCCCGGGCGCCGGCGACGCCGAAGCTGGTCACCCTGGCATATCCGGCATGTGAGAGCCCGAACCGCCGCCACGCCCAAGGCGCTTGAGGCACACCCAGCAGGAAGCTGATGACCGTGCCGAGGGTGCCGGCGTGCGCGACGATCACGATGCGTGAATCCCGATTCAGACCGCACCACAGGCGCTCACCGTCGTCGTCTACCGGGGTGGCGCCGAGATCCGCCAGCTGGGCGGTCATGCCCTGCTCCACCCTCGCGATGAACCCCGTCAACGGCTCCGTGCCCGCGTAGCCGGCCCACCAGTCCGCGACGGGGCGGCTGGTGACCTGCCGGTAGTACGCGTTGACCTCCTCCTGGGTCTTGCCCGTGACGGGCAGCGAGTGCACCTCCTCGAGGAAGTCGCACGTGCTGGGCGTGAGGCCGAGCGCCTCGACGAGCGGTTCCGCGGTCTCTCTGGCGCGGCGCAAAGGCGAGCACCACACGGCGTCGGTGCGGTCATCCACGAGGGCCTTCGCGGCCAGGCGTGCCTGAGCCTGCCCGAGGGGGGTCAGGCTGGGCTCGTCCTCCCCCGTGCCGTCGGTGTACCACGAGGGTTGCGCATGACGCAGCAGCACGAACTCCATCAGGGATTCCTCCAGTCCGGATCATCGCTCACGTCGAACACGCCGATCAACGCCGAGCACATCTCGTTGAGAGCGGATTCGCCGAGCCGCACGTCGTACAGCGCGTCGATCCCCTCGGTCTCCAGCTGTTCCATCCAGTGCTCATTGGAGGGGCTGTTGTCGTAGGTGCAGGTCAGTCGCACATGATCGCCGGCGCGTAGGAGGGGCGCCGTCTTTCCCGTCGTGTCGACGGTGTACAGCTGCTGCCAGTCGAAGTCCCACCGTGGCGTGTGCAACAGGCACTCGGCCGCAGGCTCGGCCGCGGGGCGCTCCACCCACAGGCGCGCGTCGGTGCCGACGTAGTGCATGTGGTTGGCGAGCAGGAACACGGCCCAGGTGCCTGGGGTGTCGAACCGGGCCAGGAACGACTCTTCGTGGTGCGAGGCCCCCGCCGGGATGATGAACTCCATGTCGCCGCCGGGTCCCGGCACCATACCGCCGAGGGAGCTGATGCCGACGGCATTGCCTACACGCAGGAGGCGCGGCACGTACCGTGGGGGCTCGGCTTGTAGCTGCACGCGCACCCGGGTGAGGTCCTCGAACGGGCCCTCGCCGAGCACGTGGTAGTGGACCTGCATCGCCAGCACTGCGCCGGGCTCCACGGGCATCGCGACGCCCTCGGGGAACACGACCGGCGGCGACCCCGGGAGGTACCCGCCGATCTCGTCGCCATCGAGAGCGCCGTCGCACCGGTACCACGGTTCGCCTTCCGCCCGTTCGGCGCTCGTGCCCTCGGTGTCCAGCCGCACCTGCACGTGGTGCACCACCGCTCCGTTGCCCGGCAGCACCTCGATGCCCTTGATCCAGGTGGGGGCGTCGATGGGGAGAGCCAGGGGGAAGCAGATCTGGTAGTCGCCCTCAGTAGCCGGGTATGCGGCGATCGGAGCCAGCTCGAGGTCGTAGTGCTCGAGGCTCGCCCCGACGCTGGGCTCGGCGGGACTGGCCGTGGACGGGTCGCCGAGGGGCGCGCCCGCGGTGGCCCATGCTGCGAGCAGATCCAGCGATTCGGCGTCGAGCCGGGGGTCGTGGCTCCAGTCGAATCGCGGCTGACAGAGGTCGGTCTCGGCGGCGTAGAACGGCGGCATGGACCGATCCGCTGCACGCGCGGCCACCAGCGGCGCCCAGGATTGTGCGGCGGACGAGGAGGAGAGGTCTACCGCGCCCCCGATGCCCGTCGGGGTATGGCAGGCGCTGCAGTGCGTCGCGACGAGTGGCGCAATGTCGGCGTACCAGGTGGGAGATTCGGTCTTGGCCGCTGTGGCCGTGTCTGCCGCAGTGGACGTGTCCGCCGGCTCCGGCGGCGCGCAGGCGAGCAGCATTCCGCAGGTGATGGCGCATGCGCTCCGCAGCACGGCTCCTCGGTGCGACGGGTGGGCCACGTCACGGTGTTGCGTACCGCGTCTGGCGGCTTGGGTCATCCCAGCGCGGCGGCGGTGACGAATCGGACGCCCGGTGTGTGGCCGTCTCCGCCGACCCGTCGGTGTGGGCCAGACCCGGCGTGTTACGGTCCGACGGATCCTGAGGTGTCGATGTCGATGCTCGGGCTCCGCGTCGGGCCCTTCGAAATCGTGGACCACGCTCGCGTGCCGGAGCCGGGCGAGTGGTTCCACGCACGCCGCACCGGCATCACGCGGCGTCAGCCCACCGAGGTGCTGCTCCGGGTCCTGCCGCCGGACGCCAGTGCGGAGGATCGGGCGGCGCTTCAGCGCGACTTCGAGTCCCTGCGCGGGATCGATGACCCCCGGGTGCCTGGGGCCGTGGCGTTCTACGAGGGGTCCGGTGCGATGGCGATCGCACTGGTGCACGGAGTTCCGCTGGGTCGCGCCATCGAGGGTCGACGCCACGGCGGCATCCCGATGACGCCCGCCACCCTGCTCGACCTGGCTCTGGAGCTGGCAGAGACCCTGCAGCGACTGCACCATCGCGGTCGCCACCATGGGCACCTGTCGCCCGAGATCATCTGGCTCGGCCCCGAGGGTCGCGTGTGGATCTTTGGGCTCGCCGGCGCCGCCGAGGAGCCGCAGGAGCGGTGGTGTGCCCCGGAGCGGGCGCGCGGCAACCCCCCGGCGATGGCGGCCGACCAGTGGGCCTTGGGAGCGATCATCGCGTCGATGATCTCCGGGCATCCGCCGTGGCGCAGCGAGGATGTTGCGGCCGAGGCGCGGCGGGGGGATCCCGAGTCGATGATCGCGCCTGTGGAGCGCCAGTGGCCAGCGCTCGGACGACTGCTCCGTCGCATGCTCGACCCGCATCCGCAGAACCGGTTCGCGAGCTTGCACCCGGTGCGTCAGGAGCTGCTCGCGTTGTCCCGCAAGGCCGGGAGCGCATCCGCCCGACGCGAGCTCGGTGCGGCGCTCTCGGCACTCCATGGGAGTCCAGACACCAGCTTGGCCGCGGCGTCTACCGATCCGGGCGAGGCGCCGGCAGTGTTGGACGACGACGATCTCGAGCCGCCTCCGCCACGCGATGATCCGCCGAGCAGCGGCGCAGATCTCGATCCCACCGAAGTCGCCACGAACACTCCGGTTCAGCGGGAGGTCGGGCCGACCGACGATGCCGATCCCCCATCGCTCGCCGTGGCGTCCGTCGAGGAGGATGACGCTCCAGCGGGGAGGCAGCGGCGAGCGCCAGATCTTCCCGCGGAGGAGTTCGACGTGGTCTCTCCGGCGGCTGGTGCCGAGCACGACCTGCCGGTTGCCCGCCTCGGAACGGATCCGGGGGCGAAGGTGTCCGCCGCGGTGGCCGAGCCGTCATCACTGCTGGACGAGGACGAGACCCGTCCGCTGGACCCGGCGTTGATCGAGGCCGTCAGGGCGCGGCTCGCGGAGAATGAACCGCAGCGGGAGGCCGATCTGGAGCCGTCCGAGGCGACCGTGTTCATGGACTCCGCCGAGATCGCCGCCCGGGCGATGACGCTGGACTCCGCTTCGCAGGCCGGTGGTGGGCTCGGTCTCCCCGGGAAATTCGAGGCCATGGCGCGGGATCCGATGGACCCGCCCACGGTGCCGCCTCACCCCGACGATGAGGTTGGCCCGACGGTCCAGATGAACCGGTCCGAGGTGTTCGCCACCGCCGGTAAGCTGGTGGCCCAGGTCCAGTTCGAGGACACCGATCCGGGTGAGGTGTCCACGAGCGGTACTGCGATTCCTGTGACCGGTTCTCGCGCCACTGGGGCGGAGGACCCTTCGGTCGACTCACCACCCCGCTCGGATCCCACTCAGAGCAACTGGATTCCCAGCAGTGCGGACCCGCCGTCGCTCGAGCACGAGCCCGGTCTGGGGTCGATGTCCAGCGTGTCCGATCCGGGCGCGGCCGAGCCCTCGATGGCCGGCGGGGATTCGGACCCAGATGTGCCCACCGCGCCGGCAGTTGCCACATCCGCGTTCCCGATCCAGGATGTCGCCCCCTGGCTGGTGGCGGCGATGCTACTGCTGCTGGTGATCTGGGTGATCGTGCGGCTCTCGTGAGCACGCCCGCCACCCCAGGAATCCAGACCGTCCCGGTGCGCACGCCCACGTTGCCGCCCGCGACCCACACCAACACCTATGTGGTGGGCGAGGGGGCGATGTCGGTGTTCGATCCGGCGTCCCCGTGGGAGGATGAGCAGCGACGACTGGCGGCGCTGCTTCAGGAGCGGATCGCGGCGGGGGAGCAGGTCGAGCGCATCGTGCTCACCCACCATCACCACGACCACGTGTCGGGCGCTGAGGCGCTCCGTGCGGCGCTCGGTGCCGATGTGCCCATCGCCGCACATCCGGTCACAGCGTCGCTGGTCCAGGGGCAGATCCGGGTCGACGAATCGCTGGTGCACGGCGACATCCTGATGTGTGGTGGGCGCACGCTGCATGTGCACTTCACCCCGGGGCATGCGCCCGGGCACCTGGTGTTCGTGGACGGCGGGAGTGGGGCTGTGATCGCTGGCGACATGGTCGCGGGCGTGGGCACGATCGCCATCGATCCGCGTGAGGGAAACCTGGCGGACTACCTCGCATCACTGGAGGCGATGCGCCACATGGGCGCCACGGTGCTCCTCCCCTCCCACGGGCCGCCGCTCGCGCCGCCCGAGGCAGTGCTGTCGATGTACATTGCACACAGGCATGGGCGCACCGACCAGATCCGGCGGGCGCTGGACGAGGGCGGCGCGAGCACACCGCGCGATCTGGTGCCCGAGGTGTACCCCGACCTGCCCGCTGCCATCGCGCCCCTGGCGGCCATGCAGATCACCGCACACCTGGTGTGGCTGGTCGAGCGTGGCCTCGCCGTCGAGCACGACGGCCGGTGGCAGCTGACGCGCTGACGAATGGGTCTGCTCACCGGGCTGGAACCGCTGCGAATGCGCTGCGGTCTGTAAGCGCACGTGTCCGGCAGCGTTCGGGCGATGAGGGGGGCCGATGGCGTCATCGCTGAGGGTCGTGTTGACCGGACTTGCTCTGGGAGGGGCGTTCGGCGCCGGTACGTGGTTTGCGCAGCCGGACCCACCGGTCGTGATCGCGCCTATGGCGGAGTCGGAGCGCCCCTGGACCGAGGCCCTGGCCGCATCCCGCGCGTCGGCCCAGGCGGGCACGCTCCGCGCCGAGGCACTGGCTGTGCTCGACGGCGCCGAGGGGTCTCGCGAGCTGGCCGATGCGGTGGAGCTCCTAGGCTGGGTTGGGCAGGACGCCGACATGCCGGTGCTGGAGCTGCTCGCCGCACAGTCGGATCCAGTGCTCACCGACCCAGCCCGCGAGTCCATCGGGCGGATCGGCAGCCCGTTGTCGGTGGCTGTGCTCGCGCGGTCGCTCGACGGCGCCGGGCCGCCCGACCAGGCCGAGCTGCTGCGGGCACTCGGCCAGACCCGGCACGAGCTGGCGCTACCCGTCCTCGAGGTCTGGCTGCGGCGGCCCGGGACCGTCGATTCGGCGGCGTCGGCGTTGGCCCGGCACGGGAGCGACGAGGCGGCGGCGCTCGTCGGAGCCGCCTTCGTCCGGGCGCGCTCGTCGGATCTCATGCCGCTGGCCGCCGCTCTCTCGGAGTTCGGCGAGGATCACCGGTCCGCTCGAGGGCTGCTTCACCGGGCGCTCGATGCGCGGGGCACGCCGCAGCAGCGGGCGGCGGCGGACGTGCTGGCGCAGGTCGGCGATCCGATCGTGCACCAGCGCCTCCGCGACGAGTTGATCTCAGGTCCGGCCTCTCGTCGGCTGCGGGCGGCGAGGGCGCTGGGGGCGTTTGGTGACCCGTCCGATGTGCCACTCCTGGTGGAGACGGCCGCGACCGCGGAGCGCGGCGTGCGTGGGGCAGCGATCTGGGCGCTGGGCCGGTTGGATCGGCGCGGTGAACGCGCATTGGCACACCTGGTGCGCGAGGGCCCTACCGGTCCCGCCGGGGACGCGATCTACGCCCTTCCCATGCCGGGACGTGAGCCGGCGCTGGGGGCACTGCTGCATGCGGCGACGGCGCGCGCCCGCCCCCTGCGAGAGCGCGCCTGTGGCGTTCTGTTCGCGGCTGAGTGGGCCGGCGGTGCGCCGTTGGATGTGGTGGACCTGGCCCGGACCATGGCCGCATCGGACCATGCCCTCGCCGGCCAGGCCTTCGGGTTCCTCCTGAAGTACGGCGAGGCGGAGGACCGGTGGCGGGTGGAGGAGGCGTTGTTCGATGGGTCCACCGGCTCGCGGACGGCGGCGATCCAGAGCTTGAGCGATCAGCCAGGACCGTGGGCGACCGAGCTGCTGGTGGCGCTCGTGGAGGATCCGGACGTGCGGGTGGCGGACGCTGCGGTGCGCGCGCTGCAGGATCGGGTCGGAGACGAGTCGGTCCTCGAAGAAGCCCTTTTGGAGCGGATGCGCAGCGGTCAAAGCACGCAGGGCACCGTGGAGCAGGCCCTGATCGCATCCGGGTCGGCCCGGGGGCTCACGGCGGTGGTGGACGCTGCGCGCCACGGGACGTGGCAGGAGTGGAATGCCTCCATCAACGCGCTCGCCAACAGCGGCGCTCGGGTCCACATGGAGGCTCTGGAGGAGATCCTGGCCCGCACGGAGGAGCCCCGGCGCCGGCAGCGGCTGTACCAGGCGATGATGTGGAGCGATTCCGCGAGCGCCGAAGGTGTGGCTGAGCGTCTGTTGGACGAGGACTCGCCCGAGCTGCGGGCCCTTGGTGTTCAGGCCCTCGCCCGCAGCGGCGGACCGGAGGCGGTGGCGCGACTGCTCCGGCTCGCGGAGGACGCCGACCCGCAGGTGCGTGGCGCTGCGCTCGACACCCTCCCGGAGGTCGCTGGTCCGGCTGGCGTGCAGGTGTTGACTCGGCAGGCGCAGGATCCAGCCGTGGCTTGGCGGGCGATCAGCGGGCTTCAGCGCATCGGCTCGGCGGATGCGCGGGCCGCGTTGGTGGAGCTGGCGGACGGCGATGCGGTGCCGGAGGTGCGTGCGGCGGCGATCCAGGGTGCTGCGTGGCAGGCTGGGCCGGACCTGCGTCGGGCCATCGAACGTGCCGTGGACGATGATGATGAGCGCGTGCGCGAAGCGGCGGTCTCCGCGCTGCAGACCATGGGTACGTCCGCGGCGGCCGAGGCGCTCTCACGGGCGCTGGGGTCGAGCCACGACTCCACTGCACGGCGAGCCGCTGGTGCGCTCGAAGGCCTGGGCGGGCGCGTCGCGGAGGCACACTCGGACCAGATCGCGGCGGCCAAGACCCGCACAGCCCGCGTGGACGCCGAGCTGGCGGACACCGGGCTGTGGTGAGGGCGGCGATCATCGAGACCGCCTGCGGTCTCGGCTGCGCTCGATAGAGCGCGCGACCGCGGAGTTGTTGCCAGTCCCTCAGGGGCGGTCGTGGGTGTCGAACCGGTAGACTTGCAGGCTACCGCGCCCGAACTGCATCTTCACCCGACCATCGTTTCGCTCGACTCCCACGGTGCGCCAGGTTCGCCCGCTGACTTCCTTCGCCTTTGCGATGGCATCTGCGCGACCCGAGACGTTTTGTACAACCTGCCCATCCTTGATCTTGTACTTGTGGGGCATCGTGATGTTTCACCTCCTCGTCCGGCTTGGACCAGATCTGGTATTGTGCTGTTCGTACCGTGGGCAAAGCTCACCGGTCTCGACGCGCGGTCCGCCGTCTGCCGCAATCTCCCGGATCATCCCATGACACGCCTCATCACCGTGCTGGTCGTCGCCGTCGTCACCAGCGGCTCGAGTCTGTGGTGGCTCTACGACGGTGACCTGGGTCAGGTGCACCCGGCGCTGGGTGTGCTCGACGCTGCCGAGGTCGGGGCCCTGCTCGGTCGCGCACCCGACGGCTCACTTCCCGACGATGAGCACGTTACGGGGGCGGCCCACTCCGAGGCCTCAGGGAACTGATGACCCCCGCCATCCTGCTCGTGTTTGCTTGCCGCCGAACATTGATGCCCGATGTGGCGATGCCGGCGGAAGACCCCACCGACGAGTGGGCCGAGGTGTTGGCCGAGGTCGTCACGCAAGACGGCTATGTCGACTACGAGCTGCTGGCGGAGAACCGTGATGCACTCGACCGTTACGTCGTGTGGCTGTCACGGGATGATCAGTGGGTGGACGACAAGATCACCGCCCACAGGCATGGCTTCTACCTCAACGCCTTCAATGCGCTGGTGATGTACAGCGTGCTCGAGAATGACCGTCCCGCCTCGGTGCTGGACGTTCAGGGGTGGATTCCGCTGGCCGGCAGCGGTTTCTTCATGACCTCCGCGTTCGATATCGAGCTCGACCACCTGTCGCTGCAGGAGATCCGGGACGAGCGGATCCGCCAGTTCGAGCTCGACTACCGTAGCCACAGTGCCATGGTGTTCGGTGCGCGGGGCGGGCCGCCGATGTCACCCGAGCTGTACGGCAACGGCGCGCTGCACAGCCAGCTTCGCACGTCGATGAAGCGGTGGGTCAGCGACCCCGAGCGCGGCGTTCGCATCGTGGACGGCGTCGCCATGTTCAACCCGATCATGGACTGGTACCGCCGGGACTTCCACTTCTTCTCCGCCGGCCTCGACCTGTGCACCATCGCCGCGCGCCACACCGACGGGGAGCAGGCGTCCGAGCTGCGTGCGCTGGCCGACCGAGGGTGTCCGCACGGGTTCTACGAGTTCGACTGGTCCCTCAACGATGCCCGCTGATAGCGGCGGCGGGTGGCGGCCAACGGGCCGGCGCATCCGCGGGCCGCTGGCCGATCTGGTAGAGCTGCGCGACCCCGACGGGCTGGGCATGGCGGTTGTGTACCCGCCCGATTGGGCGGATGAAGGCGCCTTGGTCGTGCCCGAGGCGCTCGCCGAGCCCGGAGTGGCTGGCGTGGCGCCTCTGATCGACGGCGTGCCCGGCGTGCTGGTCTACGCCGCCGTGGAGGGGGCGCGATCGGTGAAGGAGCTCGCCGAGCTGTGCAAGCCGGACGGCGGTGCCGGGGACCGCGCGGCGCTGGAGCTGGCCCTGCAGCTCGGTGAGATCCTGATCGCGGCGGGCGAGGCCGAGCTTGGCCGCGTCGGCGGGCTCACCCCCTACACGGTCTTCGTCGCCCCGAGCGGGCGGGTGAGTGTGCTCACCTGGGGCGTGCCGCAGGTCGAGATCCTCGACTTCGTCGCCGATCCCGAGTTGGTTCCGCCACTCACGGGGCTCCAGTACGCGCCCCCGGAGAGTGTGGAGGGAGCGGCGGAAGACGAGTCCACGGATCGGTTCCGGATCGCGCTGGCCGCCGCCGAGTTGTGGCTCGGCGAGCCCGTGTACGCGGGCGGGCTCGACGATGTGCTCGCGGCGGTGAAGGCCGGAGATGCTGCTTCACTCCTCCCCGAGGACCTGCCGTCGCTGCTCGACGCGGTGCTCGCCGTTGCGCTGGCTGCATACCCCGAGGATCGTCACGCCGACATCGATGGGTTCCTCGATTCCATCGAGGCGGCGCTCGAGGTGGCCGAGGGGCCCACCCTCGCGGAGGTGGTGCAGTCGATGGCCGAGTTCGCGGCGCCGTGCGAGCTGGACCTCGACGACCCGAGCGAGCTGCCGCTCATGGTGCCGCTGCTGGTTGTGCCGCCGGCTGCACCGGACGCGATGGAGTACGCGGGCGCTGATGACGATGAGGAGACGGACGCCGCATTCGACGCGGCTCTTGCGCGGGCCGAAGCGGCGAGCGTCGCCGCCCGCGAGTCGGCGGATGCGGCGGGCACCCATGCAGACCGGGCGCGGGAGGGAGCAGACCCGACGGTTGAGGGTGTCGCGACGCTGCTCGATCAAGCCGACGCCGACGCTGATGCGGCGTTGGAGGCGGCTGAGCGTGCGGCGGCGGCGGCGGATGCTTGCGAGCGTACGGAGGTGTTGGCGGACGCGGTCGGGCATGCCGACGCTGCCGAGGTTGCCGCAGACGAGGCGGCCGCGTCGGAGGACGCCGTGGCGGCCGCGGCAGAGAAGGCGCATGCGGCGACGGACGCGGCGGTCGAGGCGGCGTTTGCCGCTCGCACCGAGGCCATCGAAGCGCTCGGCGACGGTGTTGGGGTGGCCCTGGACGACCTGATCGCGGGTGTCGCCGCCGCGGAGACGTTGGCTGAGGCGGATGCGCTCGTCGAGGAGGCGCGGGAGCGTGTGGCCACTGCTCGCGAGGCCGCCGAGGTGGCGGAGCGTGAGGCTGCCGAGGCTGCGGAACGTGAGGCTGCCGAGGTTGCGGCGCGCGAGGCCGCGCAACGCGAGGCTGTAGAGACGGCAGCGCGCGAGGCTGCGGAACGCGAGGCTGTAGAGACGGCAGCGCGCGAGGCTGCGGAACGCGAGGCTGCCGAAGTTGCGGCGCGCGAGGCCGCGGAACGCGAGGCTGCCGAGGTGGCGGCGCGCGAGGCCGCAGAACGTGAGGCTGCCGAGGTTGGTGCGCGCGAGGCGGCGGAACGTGAGGCTGCCGAGGTTGCGGCGCGTGAGGCCGCGGAACGCGAGGCTGCCGAGGTCGCCGCGCGTGAGGCCGCCGAGACTGCAGCGCGCGAGGCTGCCGAGACTGCGGCGCGCGAGGCCGCCGAGGCATTGGCCGCGGAACGGCGCGCAATCGACGCATGCGTAGCGCGTCGCAGTGTGGCCTTGGCGTTGCTGTCGGAGCCGCCGGGACTTCCAGAGCCTGGCGAGGCCTCGTCCGAGGTGGAGGCCGCCTTCGCGCACCTGAACGCGCTCGCAGACACATGGCGTTCCACCATCGCTGCCGTGCAGGATGCAGGCGCGGATGACGACCTGGTGGCGGCCGACGCCGCCGCGTCGAGCGCCGAGGCCGCGGCCGAGTCCGTCCAGTCCCTCGCAGCGACCTGGGAGGGGGCTTGGGCTGAGCTCGAGGCGGCCCAGGGACAGGCCGACGCACGTGCGGCGCGGGCGCGTGCTGCGATCGAGGCGGCCACGGCCCGCGTGGATGCGCTTCCGACGCCCAGCGTCGGTGGATGGGAGGAGGGGGCCGATCTCGACGAGCCCCTCGGTGCCTGGGAGGTGGCGCTGTCGGCGCTCGCCGCAGCCCGGTCTCGCTGGGACGAGCGACCGCCGCCGCCGAACGGAGTGGCGGAGCTCGAAGCCGCTGCGCAGTCCGCAGAAGACGCCGCCGACCTGGTGGTGGGCACGGTCGCCGCTGCCGAGGCTGCGGCGCGAACGGTCGAGGCAGCGAACGCGTCCTGGCTGGAGGAGCGTGCGGGACACGCGCAGGCGCTCGCAGACGACCTGCTCGCTGCCCCCGCGACGCTCCCCAGCGTGCCCCCAGCTGGCCTGGCCGTTGACGCGCACGCGGCCCTGGAGTCCGCCATCGCGGCCGCTGACGGGGCAGCGACAGACCTCCGCAGTGCCGTCGCCGAGGCGCTGGGTCGGGAACATCCGGCGGATCGCGTTCGCGGGCTCGAGCGGATCGACCCGTCCGTGGTCACCGACGCCCAGGAGCGGGCCCGGGAGGCCGCCCGCGGGCTCGAGGCCGCCGAGGCAGCCGCCCTCGCTGAGGAACGCGAGGCCGCCCAGGCCGCGGAAGCGCTGGCGACCCGGGGTGCCGCGCTGGCTGACACGCTGGCGACCATCGACGGCCTGGTGGCCGCCTGTCCCGACGAGCCGGTGGTGCCGCCGAGCCTCGACACCGTCGATGCAGCGCCCTGGGCGCCACTGGCGAATGCGCTGTCCGCGCTCGGCGCGAAGGCTGCCGCACTGTGGGATCCATCGGCCGATCTGGAGGCGCTGGACGGCGCGCTGGAGGTGGCCACCGCACTGACGGATGAGGCCGAGGCCCTGGTGGATCAGCTGCGGGGGGCAGCCGACTCCATCCAGGCTGCTGTGGCGTCGGCGGAGGTCGAGTACGCCGAGCTTGCAGCCGCGCGTGATGGGTTGTCCGCTGCGTGGAACGACGCGGTCGCGGATGCCGCGCGTCTCACCACAGAGCTGGAGGGTCTGGGGGCAGCGGGCTCGACCGCATCAGAGGAGCTGTCGGCGGTGGCCCTGAGTTCGAGTGGCCCGGAGGCCGCCCCGGTGCCTCTGTCGCAGCTGCAGGCCTGGCTCGATCGGACGCGTAGTGAGCTGCGCGAAGCGACCGAGGGCATCGCGACGGCGACGTTGGCGGTGGAGAGGATCGTCGGTGAGCTGGATGCTGCCGCCAAGGCTCGCAGCGAGGCGCTGCTCGCGAGCCTGCCGCACTTGCCACAAGTACCCGTCGAGTCCGGTGCAGGGCCGGCCGCTGCAGCGTTGGCGGATGCCGTCGACGCAGCGCGCGCGGCCGTGGACGATGTCCGGTCGCAGGTGAACGCGGCGGCGGCGCTGCCGGATCGTGTGGCTCGGCTGGACCGGCTGGAGGCGATCGGAGTGGATGCGGCCGTGGTTGCGGGCCATGCGGCCGACGAGGCGTTCAAGGCGTTTCAGACGGCGGAGACGCTTGCTGCGGCACGGGCCGGGACCGCCGAGGAGCGCGCGCACCTCGTCCGACTGCGGGGGGTGCTGCAGGAGGCACAGGCCGACGGTCACCCATCGCTGACTGCGCTGACCGGCGAGGCCGAGGCGCTGTCCCAGGCAGCGGGTGTAGCGCTCGAGCGGCTGGACGCTGCGCTGGATCCGGCGGCGGCGCTGAGTGCTAACGACGCGCT
>JBLFXJ010000164.1:0-16914 GCA_047609825.1 Myxococcota bacterium | reverse complement strand
GTATGCGAACCTGCGGCCGCTGGGAGCGGCGGTGTGAGAGGGAGGCCAGCGGCTGGCCGGGCTTGGTGCTGGGCGAGTGAGCCCTGCCCTTCAAGCCCGACATGGGCCGGCTGGCTCTGCATCACGTTGGCGGCACGACATCCTGCGACGAGCACTCGGGTACGGTACCCACATCGGGCGCTCACCAGCGGTCAGGAGCGGTTCAGTGCCCCTCCGCCAACCAA
Organism: Myxococcota bacterium; assembly: GCA_047609825.1. Classification (GTDB taxonomy): domain Bacteria; phylum Myxococcota_A; class UBA796; order UBA796. Next base: position 16,690 of record JBLFXJ010000164.1, on the reverse strand, counting down.
CCAACGCCCACTCTCACCGCCGCACCAGCCCCACCTAGAATTTTCAGTTTTAGGGAGAGGCGGGTTCTTGCTCGGCTTTGCGGAGTTGTGCCCAGCTCATCGCCAGGGCCGGGCAGCTCCACATCCACGCCCCGCAGACGACCGACCGGTGACAGGCTGAGCGTCACCTCGGCCTGTGCGAACCGCGTGGCGACAGCGTCCACGATGGCGAGATCGGCAGCACCGGTGCCCTCCAATGACGCCACGTCGGCGTCTCCCACGGTGCACTGCAGGGCAGCGCGCCCGTCTGGCCATGCGGTGGCCTGGCACCCCAGGTCCGCCTCGACCTGGAACTGGCTGAACGGCACCCGGCCGGCCGGTCCCAGCTCGATCGAGCCCGTCATGCGCTCCAGGTCGTGCACCGCATCTTCAGACAGGTGCAGGTCGGACCGGATCCCAGGGGCCGCCGCAGCCCGCTTTTCGACACGCGGGAGACCGATCGGCGCGCACCCGGTGGTACGCTCATCGCACCACCACTCCCTGGAGAATCCCCATGAAGCGCACGCTCCTCGCAACGCTCGCGCTCGGCTTCGCCGACGTCGCCCACGCCGATCCCTGTGTCTTCGACGGCTCGCCCGCCCCGTACGTGCGCTGCATCGCCGAGCAGGCGAACACGGCGTATGATCTGGCCACTCTCCACGAGTACTTCTGGTCGCTGCTGCCGGTCGAGGCGTGCGAAGACGGGGAGCTGATGGCCTGGGAGGAGTCCAGCGGGCAGTGGGTCTGTGCCGCCGACCAGACCCTGTCGGGGCCGGCGGTCCTGTCGATCGTCAACGGCGCCGACCTCGAGCTCGGGCCTGGCAGCATGCTCGGGGGCCTGCCGCTGGTGGAGGCCGTCGTCGCCGACTTCGTCGTCGGCGAAGCCGGCCTGCCGTTCAACGGCATCGACGAGGTGACCAACGGCGTGATCACGAACCAGTTCGTCGAGTCCGTGTCACGCGGCGGCGTACCGATCCCCGACAACAACCCCATCGGCGTCACCGTGGCCCAAGACGTGCCCGACCTGGGGATCGCGGAGTGGCTCACGGTCCAGGTGTGGATCGACAACAGCGACGTGTCGGGAATCCACCTCGAGCTCATCGCCCCAGACGGCACGCGCTACGAGCTGTACGACGGAGGCCGCGGCGGCGACGCGCTCGCGCTCACCTTCCCCGACGTAGACGAGACGCTGACCGGCGACCTGACCGAGTGGATCGGCCGCAACCCGGCAGGCGAGTGGTCGCTGGTCGTGGTCGACACCGACTACCTGAACAACACCTTCGACGGCGAGGTGGTGGACTGGACCATCGAGTTCCAGCACGTGTCGAACCACACCGTGGAGGTGCGGGGCGACCTGGGCGTCACCGACAACGTCACGGTGGGCGGCGGCCTGACCCTCGGTGACGACCCGCGCCCGTGCGACGCCGAGCTCCAGGGCACCCTGCGGTTCACCGAGGGTCGCTACCAGGGCTGCATCGACGGCGAGTGGGCCACCATGGACATCGCCCGGCTGGGCTCCCGGACGAACCCCGCGCTCAGCTGCCTGCACATCCTCGACGCCGGTGACTCGGTGGGCGACGGCGTGTACACCATCGACATCGAGGGCATGTCGTACGAGCTGTGGTGCGACATGACGGGCGGCGGGTGGACCCACCTCAGCGACTCGGCCTCCCCGGCGGCGCTCACCTCCTGCGGCCACCGCGGGATGACCGGCCCGGGTCAGGACCAGTGCGACGAGGCCTACGCCGACCAGGGCCTGTTGAGCACGGCCGTGGTCGTCGACGGCTACCAGACCCTCCGCCTGCCGATCACCGGCACGTACCGGATCGAGGCGTGGGGCGCGGCGGGCTCGGGCGGGTGCTCCGACTGCGCCAGCCCGACCCACAGCAGCTGGCAGGGGCCGGGCAAGGGCGCCCGGATGCGCGGCGACTTCGGCTTCGAGGCCGGCGAGGAGATCACGGTCGTGGTCGGGCAGCGGGGCAGCAAGGAAGGCAACGACGGCGGGTACTACTCGCACCAGCCGGGCGGCGGCGGCGGCGGCACCTTCGTGGTGAACGCAGCGGATCTGCCCCTGATCATCGCCGGCGGCGGCGGCGGAGGCGGCAGCAGCACCTACGGCCAGGGCGCGGGCCACGATGCTGTGGTCGAGACCGCGGGTACCAATACCGGCGCTGGCGACCTTGGCGCGGGCGGTGCCGCCTCTAGCTACAACGGCGGCGGCGCCGGGTACTCGGGCGACGGAGCGGGCGTGAGCTGCCAGGGCGCCCAGTCGTTCCTCTCAGGGGGGCTCGGCGGGTGGAACACCACCGGGCACGCGAAGTACTCGGTCGGCGGCTTCGGCGGCGGCGGCGGCGGCGGGCTGCTGCCCGGTGGCGGGGGTGGATACTCGGGCGGCGGCGCCTCGGGCACGTGGTCCGGCTCGGGGCAGGCCGGCGGCGGTGGCTCGTACAACGAAGGCGCCGAGCAGGCCAACGCACCCGGGGTGAACGCGGCACACGGCCGCGTGGTCGTGAAGGTGAAGTAGGCGTGCGGGGCGCGGGCGCGGGCGCGGGTCACCCCCGCTGTGGTGGCCCGCGCCCGCTACGGCGCACAGGATGCCACTGTGGACCCGCAGGGCCAGGGCATGAGGAGTTCGACGAGCGGTCGATCACGGTCACTCGCTCGGGCGCCCACCCGGACGCACAGTGAGGTGGGTCCGCCCGGCCAGCCCGCCGCCACCGCGTCGTGAGCGTCACCCTCTTCGGCGCAACAGACGGCGTCGACCTCCGCGAGGCAGTCGGGGACTCACGGCCTACGGCCAGCACGGGCCGTCGGCTGAGGGCCCGTCTCGAAACCACCTGCTGCGTTCGAGAGTGCCGAGCTGCTTCGACGCCGCGGATCGCCCTGTCACATGGCAGTGGGGCTGACCCCCGAAATGACCCGAATCGTGAACAGTTACGGTCACACCTTGTTTTTACAGACGACAGTCAGCGGTGCTGGCGCCCCCGACACAAAAACTATGGAAAATTTTTCCTGGAGGAGTAAATTTCTACCGATTGGAGGGCGAAATGTCCCAAGCAGCGCGTCGTGGTGCAGTAAAGCTCGAATATGCCCTGATCGCCATGTTGATCTCCGGCCTTGGAATCAGCTTCATCGGAGGCTTCGGGCAAGACGTGAACAGCACCTTCGGCATGCTTGGCGCCGTGTTCGATGACAGCGAGCCCACCCCTGGCGACGACGGGGGCGACGATGACGGCGGCGACGATGCCGACGATGGCGACGGCAAGAGCCGCTCCGGCTTGGGCGACGGCACGAACCCCGGCCGCGGCGACGGCCGCGACAACTCGCCGAACGACGGGACGCTGAACCCGCACAACGAGAGCGCCGACGGCGACCACTCCGACTTCTACTGACGGGTGCGACACCGGCGCTCAAGGCAGCGTCGGCAAGTCCCACAAGGCCCCACTGGGATCGTAGAACTCCAGCTCGACCTTCGCGCCACCGGATCCGCCGCCACCCGCGATCACCACCCGCCCATCCGCGAGCACCCCGAGCACGGGAAGGCGCCGATGCCGGAGCATGGGCGCCGCGGACACCCACACGCCATCCGGCCCCCGGATCGCTGCCCGCGCCCGATCCCCGCCAGCCAGGAGAACGCGCCCGTCCGGGAGCCTGACCGCTGACGGCTGGGTGTGTTCATCGGGGAGCGGTGGCTCTTTGGACCACGCACCGGTGGTCCGCTCGACCCGCCACACAGCAGCGCTGGCATCGTCCGAGACCGTCCCGCCGGCGACCAACAGGTCGCCATCCCCCAGCTCCACGACCGCGGGGGTCACGAGGGAGACCGGTGGGCCGGGTGCCGCTGTCCACGCGCCCGCAGGATCGATCCACGCGGCTCCTTCGCCGGGACGTCCGAGCACCCAGATCCGGTCCCCGACCGGCACCGCGACCGACCCATGCACCGGCGCGGGCCGATGGTCCCGCCACCGGCGTTCACCCGGTGCCCACGACCACGCGGCCGAGGTCTCGTCGCCGCCAAACACCCACACCCGGCCCGCATGCGCCACCACCGGCAGGGTCTCGAGGGCCGGCGTCTCCACCGCCTCCAGCATTCGCGGGATCGCGGTCCACTTCGTCCCGTCGCGTGTGCACGCCCAACCGGTGTCCAACGGACCATCACTGGCCCCCCCGACCACCACGACGGTCTCACCGAGCACGGCGATCCCCGGCCCATGGGGATCGCCGGGGACAGCTGGCAGCGCCGACAGCCCTCCGTCCGCGTCGACCCACACGCCGCGGTCGCCCACCACCACCAGCCCACCTCCGGGCACCGGTGCGGCCACGGGGAACAGCCCGAGCTCCAGGTCCACGTCGCCGATCTGCGGCGCGCGGTGGAACTGCTCCACCAGGGTCCGCCCGTCCGGCAACGTGTGCGACGGCGACCACCCGTCTCGCCGCCGACCCGTCGGTGGATCAGCCGCCGATGCCCACGATGCGCCGTCCCACTGCACGCAGCCGCGCACGGGTCCCGCCTCGGCCTGACCGCCGCACACCCGCACGCCGCCGTCGATCGCTACCGCGACGGCACCTGCACGAGGCTCGGGCAGCCGCGCCTCCTCGAACCACGCGTCAGCACGGTCGTCATAGCGCCACACATCCGCCCGGTAGGCCTCGCCCCGAACGCCGCCGAGCACCAGGATACCGCCTTCGTCCAGCCGAACTGCGGTCCAGAACCTGCTGGGCGCCGGGTGGCTGGCCATGTCCTCCCAGGCTCCGTGGATCAGGTCCAATCTGCGCAACCGGCCGTCCCCATCAGCCGTGAGCGGATGCTCCAGCACCCAGCTGGCGTCGTCGGGGTCGAGCGACCGGCCCGCAGACCCAGCGAACGGCGGCTGCACCGACCAGACCGCACCCGTCGTAGGGTCCAGCACGGCCACGCCACGCTGCCCCCCGCTGGCGAGGTTCGGCCCAAAGGTGCTGACAAAGCTCAATAATTGACCGCCCCTCAGCGGCGACCACTCGGTCATGCCACCCGCCCGCCACGGGGAGTAAGACCCGGTATATCGCCCGTCGGATGCCAGGAAGGTCCCGGGCTCACAGACCCCGGGGAGCTCTCCGGCCAGCGCTACGGCGATGAGGAACCACACGCGCCAGTATAGGCTGTGGCCATGCTCGCAGTCGTGCTCGGCGTCGCGCTCGCCGCGCCAGCGTTCCCGGTGGACCCGACCCAGACACAGGCCTGGCGACCCGCGCTCCCTGCGGTCGGAGCGCTGCGCCTGTCCGGGAGCACCCGCACGGAGATGGACCGCGACACCGAGGTGCTGCAGCGGATCACAGTCGACATCGTGGTCGACAAGGCCGGCCCCGGGCGGGTGATCACGGTACGGGACGAAGTGGCCGACCGAGTGGTGCAGACCGGCTACGGCCTCGTGCCCGAGGAGGAGCTGTCGGCCCTGCCGCTGCGCTCGCCCGGCCTGCGGTGGACCGTCGAGGCGAGCGGTGAGGTCACCGGGGTCACGGCGCTGGACCTGTCCCACCCCTCGGCCGCGCTGCAGGCTGCGGTGGGAACGGGGTCGGCCCTGCAGTGGCCAGCGCCGCCCAAGCGCGTGTCGCCGGGCGACAGCTGGACCCACACCCGCAACGCCGCTCTGCCCATCGCCACCGACGAAGTGGAGGGCACGCTCCAGCTCGATCTCAGCCAAACGGCACGGTTCGACGGCTGGACCCTCATCGACGGCCGCGCCTGCCCTCGGCTGACCGTGAACGCGACCGTCACGCTGGGCGGGCTCCTTCGGATCGACGGCTACGGAAGCCGGATGCACGCGACCGGGAGCACAGCCACCGAGGTCGTGCTCGACCCGGAGGACGGCCTGCCCATCTGGTCGGCCCAGCGCGCCCGGACGGCGGTAGGTGCTGGAGAGGGGGACCCGCGCCCTGACATCGTGGAGACCCTGGTGGTGCTCGGCCGGCGATGATCGCCCCTCGGACCGGCTGGATCGGTCGGCCAGCGCTGCCGACCCGACGCCGTCGGCGGCTCGAACAGGGGCGGTCTCAACGCCGGATTCGTTGAATCCAGTGCGCAACCCACATCGGGTGCACGACGTCAGCATCGTCTATCTTTCTACGCCCTGACATCGTATATTTCCTTCCGTAGTCTGTCCTCACCATGGAGTGAACATGCGGTTCGCAGCCCCCTTGCCACTGATCGCAGCGCTGTTCGCGATCACCACCCTGGCCCCCTCGGTGGCCGATGCTGGCCGTGCAAAGGTGGACGTCTGCCACCACGCCGGGCCCACCAAGATCATCGTGATCAACGTGAGCGAGGCCTCCGTACCGGCCCACCTGGCCCACGGCGATTCCCTCGCCGGCGACTACTACCCGGACGCTGACGGCGACGGATATGGCGACCCCTTCGGTGAGGTCGTGGAGTGCCCGGAAGACGGGACCAGCGACGATCCGTCGGACTGCGACGACAGCGACGCCGGCGCATACCCCGGAGCAGACGAGGTCTGCGACGACGGGATCGACAACGACTGTGACGGCGATGTCGACGAAGACTGCGACGACCCGGAGCCAGAGCCGGACCCAGAGCCAGACCCAGAGCCGGACCCAGAGCCGGAGCCGGAGCCAGAGCCGGACCCAGAGCCAGACCCAGAGCCGGACCCAGAGCCGGACCCAGAGCCGGACCCAGAGCCGGACCCAGAGCCGGATGCCGAGCCGGATTTCTAGGCCAGACCTGTTCATACGGCGATGGCTGGTCGGTCAGGTCCGACCGGCCCGCGCACGACCCCTGGTTGCAGGGGGTCACCACACGGCGCTGCACCAGCCCGTGTTGGGGTTGATCGCAGCGCGGTACCACAGCTCTCCAGACGGCGAGAGCAATCGCACCACGCCGGGCGCCACCGCCGTCCAGCTGCCCTGGGCGGTGCCGAGGGCGTACACGCCGGCAGGGTGCAGGTACAGCACCTGGTCGCGGCACAGGTGCATACCTGCATAGGGGGCGAGCGACGGCGCTTGTCGTTGGACCTCCCTGCGCCGGGGCTCGGTTCGGGTGCGGGACTCGGTCCGAACGCGGGACTCGGTCCGAACGCGGGCCTCGGTCCGAACGCGGGCCTCGGGTTCGGAGGCGACGGCTGCAGCACTGCCACTGGGAGCCGACACGGCCTCGACCACCGGCGGGCTGTGCACAGCGGCTACAGCCGGCACCGGGGCAGACACCGGGCGCTCCATCCGCGAGTGGGACCGCAGCGTGGGAGGGGCGTCCCGGGTTGGGTCGGCATCGTCGGGCTCCACCCGCACCAGCTCCAGGGCGCGCACCTCGCGGGCGAGCGGGTCCTCCACCCATGGGGCGGCGAGCAGGATGTCGGGCCCCGAGAGCCACACCTTGCCATCGTCGACCACGATCTCCGCATCCAGGCTCCGGGCGAGGGCCCGAATCGCCGAGACCGGTCCACGAACGAGGATCACATCTGCCCGGACTTCTTCGTCGAGGAGGGACATCCAGGCCTCTCCGCTCTGCCCCGTGATCTCCCACACCTCACCGGGCGCCACATCCAATGGGTCGAGGCTCCCATCCGGAGACACCAGGACAACGGTCTCCCCCTCGGCGACATCCACGGGCAGTGCGTCGTCGGCCACCCAATCGTCCAGCTGGAGAGTGTAGCCCTCCTGCCGCGCACCCTCGTCCACCACCACCACCGCAACCCGGGGTTGTGCCTGGGCAACCACGGCGAGCAGGAACAGCATCTGCATGTCGGACCTCCCACGTCTGGGGGTCTGACAGCAGGGCGCGGCGGACGTTCCAGAAAACCCGACGCCAGCTGACCGACGACCGCAGGCCGAACACCGCGACGGCGGCGTGTAGTACGCGGATAAGGATCGCCAGCCCCGGTGGGCGCACTCTGTGGATGTAACCACGCACACGGAGTCACCATGCGTACCCTCCTCCCCGCCGCCATCGCACTCACTGTCGCCCTGCCCGCCCACGCCGGCTGGCTCGCCGACGCCGGCTTCGACGCCGGCCTGCGCGGCGGCGTGGCCTTCCAGGACGCCGCCACCGACCTCGACGGCATGCCGTCCGCCCCGGCAGTGCCCGAGTCCGACGCCGTCGACGTGTCGCTCGAGCTGACCGCCATCGCCAGCTGGGACCTCCCACGGCCGGAGTGCCGGTTCGAGTACAGGCAATTTAAGACCACTGGTCGGTGCATCCCGACCATCCTGCCCTCTCGCGGACCCGTGAAAGCCGAGGTAGCGCGCCGTGGCCGCGAGGATACGGTCTGCCGGGTCGCCGTGTGCAGGCTCGTCTAGATGACCTCAACGCAGCTTCCGAACCGTCCTCGCACGCCCATGCGGCCCCCTCGCGCAGGCGTCGGACCGGGCAGATATACTCGATATTCCTTGGGTCCTCACCCGCACGAGGACACCGCCTGGACGCGCGATCACCGGCTCGGCATCTCCGCCGAGGTCATCTAGTGTGACTGAGCGCACTGCAATGGCGTTGTCCACAGACACGAAGTGCACGAACGGCAGGGCCGCGCTGGCTCGCACCACTGGGTAGTAGTCAACGGGGTGGTGAGGAGCCAACGACCGCTGGACCGGGCCCATGCCGCCGTCAGAGCGACTCGCCGCACGAGGACGTGCGGTGTCACCCAGCGATTCCCGGGCCGAGCGACACCTGACCGGCCTCGTCAGCGACGAGGCGGCGCGTAGTTGGTCAGCTTGATGCCATCGACCGCGGCCACGTACTCGTCGAGGCTCGGCGTGCGGCCCAGGATGGTGGAGAGGACCACCACCGGCGTGGACGCCAGCAGCGACTCGCCCTTCTTCTCCTCGCTGTCCGCCACCACGCGGCCCTGGAACAGGCGGGTGGAGGTGGCCATGACCGTGTCGCCCTTCGCCGCCTTCTCCTGGTTGCCCATGCACAAGTTGCAGCCCGGGCGCTCGAGGTACATCATGTTCTTGTAGGCCGTGCGGGCCGTCGTCTTGGGGGCGGCGTCGTCGAACTCGAAGCCCGCGTACTTCGCCAGCACCGCCCAATCGCCCTCCGCCTTGAGCTCGTTGACGATGTTGTAGGTCGGCGGGGCCACGACCAGTGGGGCCTTGAACTCGACGGTTCCGTGCATCTTCTCGATGTTCCGGAGCATCTGGGAGATGATCTTCATGTCGCCCTTGTGCACCATGCACGACCCCACGAAGCCGAGGTCGACGGGCTTGTCGCCGCCGTAGAACGAGATGGGGCGGATGGTGTCGTGGGTGTAGCGCTTCGACACGTCGTCGTTGTTCACGTCCGGGTCGGCGATCATCGGCTCGACGATCTGGTCGAGGTCGACGACGAATTCCGCCGAGTACTCAGCGTTGGAGTCCGGCGTCAGGGGCGGCTTTTCGCCGGAGCGGATCTGCCCGATGCGCTCCTCCGCCTTGTCGATGAGGCCCTGCAGCACCTGCTTGTCGTTGTCCATGCCGCGGTCGATCATGATCTGGATGCGGCCCTTGGCGATCTCCAGGGACTCGACCAGGGTGTCGGGCTCGGAGATGCAGATGGAGGCCTTGGCCTTCATCTCAGCGGTCCAGTCCGTGAAGGTGAACGCCTGGTCGGACAGCAGCGTGCCGAGGTGCACCTCGATGATCTTGCCCTGGAAGATGTTGTCGCCGCCGAAGGCCTTGAGCATCTGGGCCTGGGTGGCGTGCACCACGTCGCGGAAGTCCATGTGGTCCTTCAGCGTGCCCTTGAAGGTCACCTTGACCGACTGCGGGATGGGCATCGTGGCTTCGCCGGTGGCCAGCGCAAGGGCCACGGTGCCAGAGTCGGCGCCGAAGGCCACGCCCTTGGACATGCGGGTGTGGGAGTCGCCGCCGATGATCACGGCCCAGTCGTCGATCGCGAGGTCGTTGAGGACCTTGTGGATCACGTCCGTCATGGGGTCGTACTCGCCCTTGGGGTCACGGGCGGTGATGAGCCCGAACTTGTTCATGAAGCCCATGAGCTTGGGGATGTTCCGGCGGGCCTTGGAGTTCCAGACCGAGGCGGTGTGGCAGCCCGACTGGTAGGAACCGTCGACGGTGGGGGAGATGACGGTCGCGGCCATCATCTCCAGCTCTTGGGAGGTCATCAGGCCGGTGGTGTCCTGGGACCCGACGATGTTGACGCTCACGCGCACATCGGACCCGGCGTGGAGCACCTTGCCCGGCGTGGTGCCCACGGCGTTCGCGTTGAAGATCTTCTCGACGGCCGTGAGCCCCTGCCCCTCGTGGCTGATCTCCTTGGAGGTGGCGTAGACCGGCGGCACGTCGATGCCGAGGATGCCCGCGGCGATGGTCTGGAGCTTCTTGCCGAACACCACGGCATACGAGCCAGCGGCCCGGATGAACTCGAGCTTCTGGGGGGTGAGCGCCGCCGAGATGTCGCACAGCTCGACGGTGCCATCCTCGTTGGTGAGCTTCTTGGTCCGGGTGTTGATGGTGAGGACCGTTCCGGTGTCGATGGAGAACAGCCGCTCAAGCACGGGCTCGCCGTCGTCGTCGAGGACGGGGGCGCCGCTGGCATCGAGCTTCTTGACCCAGTTCTTCAGGTCGACGCCGATGCCGCCGGTCACGCCGACGGTGGTGAGGAAGATGGGGGAGATGCCGTTCGTGCCGCCGACGATGGGGGCGATGTTGATGAACGGGACGTACGGGCTGCCCTGGATGCCCGTCCACAGGGCGACGTTGTTCACGCCAGACATGCGCGACGACCCCACGCCCATCGTGCCCTTGTCGGAGACGAGCATCACGCGCTTGTCGGGGTGCTGCGCCTTCAGGTCGAGGAGCACCTTCTGGGCTGCCTTGTCGTGCTCGAACAGGCTCTGGCCGTGGAGCTCGCGGTCGGAGCGGGAGTGGGCATCGCTGCCGGGGGACAGCAGGTCGGTGGAGACGTCGCCCACGGCGACCACGTAGGTCACCACCTGGATGGTCTCGTCGACGGGGCCCAGGCGGGTGAAGAACTCGGCCTTCGCGTAGCCCTCGAGCAGAGCCGTGGCGAGGGCATTGCCGGCCTTGTGGGCGGCCTCGAGGCGATCGGTGTCGGCCTCGTACAGGAACACCTGGGTCTCGAGGACCGCCGCGGCCTGGGCCGCGAGGGAGGCGTTGTCGCCGAGGGCCAGGTCGAGGAGCACCTCGATCGAGGGGCCGCCCTTCATGTGGGACAGCAGCTCGAAGGCGAAGGTCGGGGGGATCTCGTCGACAACCGTTCCACCGAGGATGATGTCCTTGAGGAACGCCGCCTTGGCCCCTGCGGCGCTCGTGGTGCCCGGCAGGGTGTTGGTGATGAAGAAGTTCAGCGCGCCCGCGCGGTGCTCGTGCTGCGCGTCCTTGATCAGGGCGACCAGCTCGTCGACGAGATCCGCATCTTCGATCGGCTTGGGGTGCAGACCCTGGGCTTCGCGCGTCTGGATCTGGTCGAGGTAGTCCGAGTACAGGCTCATGGTCGTCTCCGGGACACTGAGGGGACCGGCGGTGGCGGCGCCCCCCTAATCCGGTGGCGTCGTCCGCGGCGTGAGGGCGTCCCGAGTCGAGGCACATGTGGCAAGGGACGCCAACTCTCCCCAGTTGTGCTGGCTGTTCTGGCGAGCAGGCGTGGTCGGGCTCGTTGGGCTGGGCGCTACTCGAGCTGGTCGCAGGCGGCCTGGTGGCCGAGGTCACACGCCATTTTCCAGTGGATGCGAGCCTGGCTGGCGCTCTTGGGTACGCCCAGGCCGTTGGCGCACTTGGTGCCCAGGTTGCGACAGCCTTCGGCACTCCCTTGGTCGCAGGCCATCTTGAGCAGCTCTGCGGCACGTTTGTCGTCCTTCGAGACGCCCTGACCGTTGTGGTACCTGGTGCCTAGGTTGTTGCAGCCGCCGGCATCCCCGCCGTCACAGGCCTTCTCGTACAGCTCGGCGGCTCGCTTGTCGTCCCTCGAGACGCCCTGGCCCTTTTCGTACTTGTAGCCCAGGCGGGTGCAGCCGTTGGCATCCCCGCCGTCGCAGGCCTTCTTGTACAGCTCTGCGGCACGTTTGTCGTCCTTCGAGACGCCAAGCTCACAGGGGGCAGAAGATGTACCGGGTACAACCCGGTACAACCTCCCCCATCCTCGATGTTACTCCGAGGTCAGCAACCATGGGTTCTACCGAGCTGATTCAGGAGAGCCGTTCCCGGTGGGCTTTACCGCCTGAGGCGGTCCCATCTCTTCCACAGCGATGTCGATGAACGCGCGAACCCGGGGCGACAGGTACCGCGTCACCGGCCAGACGAGACGCATGCGTGCGGTCTGCTTCAGCAGTCCCGGTAACAGTGCTCTGAGGTGTCCGGCCTCCACGTCCGGCGTCGCGACAACATTGGGCAGTAGTGCGATACCGCATCCGGCAACGGCCAGCTTGCACATCACTGTATGGGAGCTGACATAGATGTTGGCGGTCTCGGGCAGCCAAGGGGCCAGGCTCTCTGGCCGCCTCGAATGTTGCCGCATCATGGTGTGCAGGATCCATCGGTGCTCGGCGAGCTGTTCCAGTGAGGCCGGCGTTCCGCGCGCAGCCAGATAGGCCGTCCCGGCGTACAGACCCATCCCGCTCGCGCCGAGTGAGCGAGACATCAGTCCAGACTCTGGCCCTCTCACTGGACCGGGTCTCAAGGCCACGTCAAAGCCCTCCTCGATGAGGTCCACGACCCGATTGGTGAGTTGGATCTCCACGTGAACGCCGGGATATTGCCGGTGATATTTTCCGATCAGTACGGCGAACTGCGTAGAGATGGCCACGTCGTTGGGCGCCGTGATGCGCAGCACGCCGCTCGGCTCGACCCGAAAATCTCCCAGAGTGGCTTCGACGTCAGCAATCTCACGAAGTGCGGGCGAACATCGTTGATGCAAAATGCCGCCCTCGTCCGTCAGGCGGTAGCGGTGCCCCCCGCGGAGCACGAGTGCAACGCCCAGCTCGTCTTCGAGGCGCTTGATGCGGCGGCTGATGGTGGATTTAGGAATTCCCAGGGTCTGGCTCGCCGCCGCCAGTGTCCCAAGCTCAGCGACGTGTACGAAGGTCTGAAGGTCCACCAAGTTCATTTTCGTTGCCTCAGCGCAACTTAGCATACCGAAATGACAGTCTGGTTGCGTTTGCAGGTATGGGTTCTATTGTGGGCACACAAGGAGCATACAACATGCACATCGTACTCTGGATCATTCAGGGGCTTCTCGGCCTAGTATTCCTCATGGCGGGCGGCTCCAAGCTGATGCTGCCGATCGAGGAACTCGCCGTCAACATGTCCTTCGTCAACGAGGTGCCGGCGTTGATGGTTCGGTTCATTGGCTTCGCGGAGCTTCTCGGTGCCATCGGGCTGATTGTTCCCTCCGCGACACGAATCCTCCCTTGGCTGACCCCGCTCGCCGCCGCTGGGCTGGCCACCGTCATGGCGTTGGCCATTCCCATGCACCTCTCTTTGGGTGAGCCGTTTGGGGCCATCATTCCAAGTGTGGTGCTGATGCACCTGTCGGTGCTCGTGGCCGTGGGGCGCACCAAGTTCAAGCCCATTTCAGGACGCAGTGCGGATGACCAACGGACTTCTGCATCTGTCGCGCTCTAGTCGAACTGAACCGGGAAACGCGTCATGCTAGCCCTCGCCCTTGCCATCGCCGCCCAAGCCGCCGAGCCCATTGCGCTCGGCGACGGGGCCACCCTCCAGCTCGAGGCGGGCGCCCGGGTCGTCTACGCCGCAGTCCAAAATCCAGGCTTCGGCGACGCCCCTGCGGACCCGAATGGCGCAGGCCAGTTGCGTGTGTTCGGCCGATCCAAACTCGCTGTCGGCGAACATCTAGAGTTCGTGTTGCAGTTGAACAGCGCCACTCAGGCGGGCGCGCAACCGGGACCCAAGCCACTCGACGTCGACGTCCTCCACTTGCAGCAGGGCTTCGTCACGGTGCGGGAAGGGCCGGTCGCCCTCACAGTCGGACGCCAAGAGTGGAAGCTCGGCAATGGCCTGCTCGTGAGTGACCGGGAGGGTCCGAACGTAAAACGGGCCTTCGACGGCGGCCGACTGGTCATCGACACAGGCAGCGTCCGAGTAGAGAACCTCTTTGGCGCAGAGGTCGCGGTCCAGCCGGGCGTCTTCGACGATGTGCCCTCCACGGACAGCCTGTTTTGGGCGTCTTGGTGGGAGGTCGTCAGCCCAGTGACGACCACCGAACACACGATGTATTACATGGGCACCGCCCGGACCGAGGCTGTTTACGCGTCGGGCATGGGGCAGGAGACACGGCACACGGTCGGCACCGGCTGGTCTCGACAGCCGGCTCGTCCCGACAGCGATCCGATCGTCGACTTCCATTTCGACCTTCACGGGCAACTCGGGCAGTTTTCGGAACGAAGAATCCTCGCTTGGGGCGTGGCTGGCCATGTCGGTGTGCCCACAGGGCTGCCCATGAGGCTCACCGCGACGTTGGACGCAGGCCGTTCGAGCGGGGACAGCGCCGCCACACCGATGGGGACGTTTCGCGCTCCCTATCCGGACCCTCGAGTCTTGGGGGCGGTGACCCAGATCGCACCCGGAAACACCTACGGCTTCGTTCCAGGGCTGAACGCTCTCCCACACCCGCGGGTGCGGGTGGCCGCGAAGGCGACCTTCCTCTGGCGCACCAATGTCAACGATTCAATCTACAGCATCGCCGGATTCCCAATCCGGCCCAGCGATACTGACGCCCGATACATAGGCGCCGGCGCAGGTGGTTCCGTGGCCTGGTTTGCTGTGCCGAAGAAGTTGTCGGTCGTCGCTTTCGGGGACTGGTTCAAACCCGGGGGCGTCCTTACCGCGGCCGGTCCGGCGAGGTCGCCTTGGCTGTTGGCATGTGCCATCCGTTCGAACCTGTGAGGCCTGTAGCGAGAGCGCGCGGACCCATCGCCTCGTTCATCGCCTGGGGCCGTTCACGAAGCGGCCCATCGAAGCCGAGCTGCGCTGACCCAAGGAGAGACGACCATGCCGAACCCAGTCGAGATCGAGCTACTGGAAGACGGCGGCCAAGGCGCCTTCATCATCCGCAACGAGCCGGGATCCGAGCCCGATCTCCTAGCCGAGATGACATGGCTCTGGGCCGAGGGAGTGATGGTCATCACGCACACCGGTGTGCGCGCTCCACTCCGACACCAGGGCATCGCCGGCAGGCTCGTCGACGCGGCCGCCGCCCTGGCCCGTGAGCGCGGTTTCCGGATCTGGCCGCGGTGCCCCTTCGCCGCCAAGGCCTTCGCCGACTCTCCCGAGCAGTACGCCGCCGTGCGTGCCGCCACACGTCCTTGACCAGCCAGCAGCCCTGCTGGCCAACCCCATCCACCGCGAGAAGACTCCATGCAATCACTACTCACCCGCGCATCCTTTGCGCTGCTTGCTCTCGGCCTGTCCACGCACTCCCTTTCGGCGGCCGCGGCGGATCCTGAGCCCCCCATTCAGTTCGCCGGAGCGCTGGAGTTCGGGCCTGAAGGCGTGCTTTTCGTCGGAGACAACGTCGGTGGGGCGGTGTTCGCCATCGAAGTGGGCACCGGGTCTCCCCCTGCCGCCGACAAACCCATCGATATCGACGACATCGACGTCGTGATCGGAGGTGCGCTGGGCGTCGGACCCTCCCGGATCACCATCAACGACATGGCCGTGCATCCCACTACCCGGGAGGTCTACCTGTCAGTGAGCCGCGGCCACGCCACCGGAGCGCTTCCTGCGCTAGTGAAGGTGGACCACTCCGGCCAGGTGCACAACCTCCCGCTGGCGGCGCTGCCTGTCACACGACAGCCGCTCCACGATGTTCCGGACGGGACGCAGGGGTTCCAGGTACGAGGCTTCTTCGGTCAGCCACCGAGTCCCAAGGAGGTGGCCAAGGCCCAACAGCCCATGAACCTGCTCGCGATCATGGACCTCGAATACTACGGAGACGAGTTGTTCGTCAGCGGCATCTCGAACGAGGAATTCGCGTCGACTCTTCGCCGCCTGCCCTACCCCTTCACTGGGGAGTATGGGTCGACACACGTCGAGATCTTCCATGTCGCACACGATGCCTGGGAGACGCGCGCGCCGATCCGGGCCATGGAAGCGAAGAACCTGGGCGGCACCGACTACCTGATCGCCTCCTACACCTGCACTCCGGTTGTTCTCATCCCCCTGCAGGACATTCGCGACGGGGCCGCGATCAAGGGGCGCACAATCGGCGATGTCGGCAACGGCCAGCCGATTGACATGTTCACCTTCCACAACAAGCTGGCTGGCGGTGGCGAGTATCTGTACCTGACGAACCTCAGCCGTCAGCCTCAGATCATCCCCTTGGAGGGGTTGGCAGATGCCGAAGGGTACACCGACGAGAACACAGAGCGTGGCATGAAGACGGAGATGAACGGCGCGCTCCCGGTCGGGCCGGTCGGCAACCCGGTGATGTTCGTGGGGACCACGCTCCAGGCCGCGGTGCTCAACGATTCCTTCTTCGTCTCGGTGACCCGGGACCCCCACACTGGCAGCCTCAACCTTGAGTCGCTGCCGGCGATGTTCCCCATCAAGGTCCACGACCTCATCGCTGAGGCCGACTTTCCCAGAGCGGGGGGAGAGCCAAGCAAGAGGCGCCAGAAGGGCCAGAAGGGCCAGAAGGGCCAGAAGGGCCAGAAGGGCCAGAAGGGCCAGAAGGGCCAGAAGGGCCAGAAGGGCCAGAAGGGCCAGAAGG
>JBLFXJ010000163.1:0-16943 GCA_047609825.1 Myxococcota bacterium | reverse complement strand
TATGAGCTGGGCACCCTGGAGACCGAGCCGAACGACACCGTAGAGACGGCGCAGGTGCTGGCGGCGGGTGATGCGGTGACGGCCTCGTTGCTGCCGTCAGACCGGGACTGCTACGCCGTCGCCGTGCCGGAGCGCGGGTCGGTGCGGGTGTCGGTCAGCGGGCCCGAGGGTCGGTGCGATGCGGCGATGGCGCTGTCGGTGTTCGACGCCGATGGGGCCCAGCGCACCAGCGCGCTCCCCGACGTGGCCACCGGCTGCCCCACGGTGGACCCCGACACCGACACCTTCGCCCGGTACCTGTCGGCGACAACGATGACCGCGTGCGTCGTGGGCACGTTCGGCGATCCCGTGCCGACCTACACCCTCGGCGTGCACACGGCCGACAGCTGCGATGCCCTGCCGCCGCTGGAGCCCCACCCATCCCAGGACGCGGACGGTGACGGCCTCGCCGATGTGTGCGACGACGATGACGACCAGGATGGCGTGCCCGACACGGTCGACAACTGTCCGCTCACCCCGAATGGTGTGGGCATGGAGTACGCATTCTCCACCTGGGACGAGGGCTTCGTGCGCCAGTGGCTGGTGCTCGGGGCATTTACCACCGGGGTGACACCCGGCGACTGCGAGCCGTCGCCGGACAGCTTCGCTGCCGAGTCGGATGCTGCCGCCATGCCCGTGCTGGGTGATGCGCCGGACGGGGTGCCGTGGATCGCGCACCTGGCGGGCGAGACCGAGGGCACGGCGGTGAACTTCCTCGAGTGGTTCGCGCCGGATGCCCCACGGGAGGCCTATGCGGCGGTGTGGCTCGAGGTGCCCGAGGACCGCGACGGCGAGCTCACCTTCGGCTCGGATGACGGGCATGTCGTGTGGTTCGACGGCGTTGAGATCGGGCGAGACCCGGGCTGCCACGGCGTCGGCACGGACTCCTATGTGTACCCGGTGGCGCTCACCGCCGGCTGGCACCGGGTGCTGGTGAAGGTGTTCGACGGCGGCGGCGGGTGGGGCGTGCGCATGCGGGTGCGCGGGCTCGATGGCACCCCGATGACCGATGTGGCCACCTCCCTCGCAGGACCGCAGACCTGGTCGGATGACCAGGGCGATCTGGACGGTGACGGGGTGGGCGATGTGTGCGACACCACGCCGGTGGGGTGAGGGTGGCTGGGCTCAGGCCGGAGGCGGCGTGGGCTCGAGCCGGGCCAGGAGCGGATCGAGGCTCGGAGGCCGACCGCGGAAGGCGGTGAACTGCTCGAGCACGTCGACCGTGTTGCCGCGGGAGAGGACGGTCTCGCGGAATCGCCGGCCGGTGTCTGCGTCGAACACGCCGGCCTCTTCGAACGCGCCGAAGGCGTCCACCGACAGCACCTCGGCCCACTTGTACACATAATAGCCGCCGGCGTAGCCGATGGGATGTGAGAACAGGTGGGAGAAGCTGCACACCTGGGCGTAGTCTTCCGGCAGGTCCACGGGTCCGAAGTCCCGGTCTACGCCACGGGCGAACGTGACGGCGGCCTCATCGGGCTCCCAGTCTTCGTGCAGGGCCACGTCGAGCGTGGCGAGGCCGACCTGCCGCATCATGGCGGTGCCCGCCCGGAACGACCGGCTTGCGCGAAGCCTTGAGAGGTGGACATCCGGCAGGGGCTCGCCGGTGTCTACGTGGCGGGCCACGAGATCGAGGCCCTCACGGGTCCACAGCCACTCCTCGAGCAGCTGCGACGGCAGCTCGACGAAGTCGCGGGGCACGGCCGTGCCGTAGAGCAGGTAAGAGGGGGCCTCTGACAGCAGGTAGTGCAGCAGGTGGCCGACCTCGTGGGCCACCGTGACGGCCTCTCGGTGGGTGATGCAGGTGGGCCGGCCGGGCACCGGCGAGGTGAGGTTCGCGCACACGGCCGCGAGCGCCGGCCCGTCATGCCACGCTCCGCTGGCCAGGCCCGACATCCACGCGCCAGCCCGCTTGCCGGGGCGGGGGTGGAGGTCGAGGTGGAATCGGCCGAGGCGGGTGCCGCTGTCGTCGAGCAGGTCGAAGGTGCGCACCTCGGGCGCCCAGCCGGCGGCAGCGCGCTCCTCGACGGTGACCCCGAACAGGCGGTTGGCCAGCTCGAACACCCCGGTGAGCACACCGTCGATGGGCAGCCAGGGGCGCAAGGTGTCGGCGTCGAGCTGGTACAAGGCGCTCTGGAGTCGCTCCGACTCCTGGAACATGTCCCACGGGCGGAGCGGCCGGCCCGCGGCATGCACCAGCGCGGCATGCTCGGTCTGCATGGCATCCCGTGCCCGGCTCGCCAAGGTGTCGAGGAAATCGACCACCTGACGCCGATCTCCGGCCATCCGATCGGCGGTGACCAGGTCGGTGAAGCCGTCGAACCCAAGGATTGCGGCGCGCTCTCGGCGGAGCAGGATGATGCGTTCGATCCGGGCGGCGTTCTCGGCGGCGCCCCGCCGCCACCATCCGGTCCATACGGCGCGGCGCACTTCGGGGTCTGCCGCCCTGCGGAGCACGTCACGGTAAGTTGGCGCGTTCAGTGCGAGACGCCAGCCCGGAACTCCGGCGGCGGCGGCGTTGGCTGCCGCGGCCTCCACGACCAGATCGGGCAGCCCCGCGAGCTGGGCCTCGGTGAGGTCGAGCGACCACGCACCGGCGTCGGTCCGGACGGCGCGGCTGAACGCCACGCACTCCTCGGCGATCGCCCGGTCCACCGTCACGAGGCGGCGCCGATCGGCGGGGTCGAGGTCGGCCCCGCCGAGCTTCAGCCGCAGCATCGCCTGGTCGAGGTGTCGGACCTGATCGGCGCTGAGGCCGGAGCGGTCGGTGCGGCCGAGCGCGGCGAGCGCGGCGGGGTCGGCCCACAGCTCAGTCCGCGCCTCCTCGACGTCACCCAGCACGGAATCGTAGGCGGCCTCGAGCTCTGGCGCGGAGGTGGTCCACGTGACCAGGCCGGAGACCGCCATCGCGGCAGCGAGGCGCCCGTCGGCCGCATCCAGGGCCGCGACGTGCGCCCAGTTCGGCGTCGGAGCGGCTGCGAGCGCGTGCTGTGCTGCGGACAGCTGCACGAGCAGCGCCGGGATGGCGTCGCGGAGGTGGTCGGGGCGCAGGCCGCCGAGGTCGAGGTCGGGCTGGAGGTCGAGCAGTGGATTCATGGCGTCACGTAGCACGCTGGGGGGCCTGATCGGACGCTGAGCCGCGGGTCGCAGCAGCGATCGGGCTCCGTGCATGCCGCATACGCCGCCGCAGCCGATCCGGGCCGGGGCGGATGCGCGTTCGGGTCCTGTCGTGCGGTGTGGGGGCGAGGCCGTCTGTTGTGCGCAGGGCGTACTGCCGCAGTCGTCTGGTTGCTCGTCCGCATCGCGGCGTTCTCCGAGGTAGTTGGGCGTGAACGGTTGCTTACTTCTCGCTGGATTCCCCTGCGCCGGCCGGCGAGGTCGGATATCGTCCGCCCGTCAACCCCCCCGGTGTTCCGCAATGTCCTCGCCCGTCGAAGCTCGCCGTGCGGCCCTGTTGGAGCTCGCCTCCGACGCGGGCATCCGGCTGAAGAACGTGCCCGAGCACCCCAGCGCGAGCTGGCTGGACAAGGCCCATCGCCGCGTCAAAGAGGCGATCGCGGTCAGGGATGCGCGCGTTCGCGCACGCCGCGACTCGCTGGTCGAGCACGCCACGTCATCGGGCATCCGGCTTCGCAACGTGCCCGAGCTGCCCACCGAGGCCTGGCTCGACAAGGCCAAGGCCAAGGTAGATGCCGCCATCGCCAAGCGCGCTGCGGCCCGGATGGCGCGCGACGCCGAGAGCCCGCGCCTGGCCTCGTTGCTCGCCCGCGCTCGTGCGCTCGGGGTGCGGATCCGCAAGGTGCCGTCGGCCCCCAGCGAGAGCTGGCTCGACCGCCTGGATCAGAAGCTGACGGAGATCGCCCGCAGCCGCACGCTGCCGGTCCCGCCCGACCCCACGGCAACGCCGGTCCGCGCCGAGGAGCGCATGGACCCCAGCGCCACGATGGACGGCTTGGCGCCGGCCACGGGGGCGGTGCCGTCGGCCATCGATTCGGAGGCCGTAGAGCAGCAGGCCATCGGCGCGCGGGTCGCGGAGCTGATCCGCCGGGCGGACCGGGCCGGGCTCGATGTGGGCCGGGTGCCGCCGAACCCCTCCGAGGAGTGGGTCGTCACCACGGCCGCGGCGCTCGAGGACGTGCTCGAGCAGCGGCGTGAGGCCCGTCGGGCGGAGCGGTCGCGCAAGGCCTCGCGGCGCAAGGACCGCATGCGGGCGCTGCTGGACCTGGTGGGCGCAGCCGGCGTCGACATCGGCACCATCCCGCCCTTCCCGACGGAGGACTGGATCGCGCGGGCCGAGCTCAAGGTGCACGAGCGGCTGTACGCCCACGAAGACGAGGACACCCGGCGCAATCGCCTGTTCGATCAGCGTCGCCGGGAGCGCCTCACGTCACTGATGGAGCGCGCCCAGCGCGGCGGCTTCGACGTGGGCAGCATCCCGCCGGACCCCGACGAGGAGTGGCTCACCAAGGCCGAGCAGCGGGTCCAGTTTCGCGAGGCCGAGGCGTCCGAGGTGCTCGAGGCGGGCAGCTCGACCCTCGAGAGCACCCCTCGGCTGGTGTACGAAGAGGACACCCTCCAGGAGGAGGTCAAGCACCTCGAGGGCACCGAGGCGACCATCGGGCGCAACCGGACCAACGAGATCCAGGTGCGCAACGATGCGCAGGTGTCGCGGCGTCACGCGCGCCTGTGGGAGGTCGACGGCATCTGGTACATCGCCGACCTTGGCTCCACCCGCGGCACCCAGGTCAACGGCGAGACGCTCACCGGCGACCATGAGCTGATGGATGGCGACGAGGTCCAGACCGGCGAGACGCGGTTCGTGTTTCGCGCGTAAGCCGTGGGGTGTCCTCCCGCAGCTCAGCCCTTCGCGGGTCCGCGGCGTCGTGGCGGCGGGCTCGGAGCGGGCACCCGCACCAGTGTGCCCTCGGACTCGTTGCGCTCCAGCCGGCCCACGGGCGCGGCACCGACGATCCGCGGTGGGCCAGGACCCACGCGCACGATCTGGCCGTTCAAGCACTGGAGCGCGCCCACCCCCGGCAGGTCGGCAGCGAGCTCGGCGTGTGCTGCCAGGTGCCGGGGCGTGCCGTGGGTCGGAATCACCCACTTCGGACGTACGAGGCCGTACATTCGCCGGAGGTCGTCGCGGCAGGGGTGGCCGGAGACGTGCACGTCGGGGTCGGTGAACTCGTCGAACACGGCGCAGCCGAGCTCGCGGAGCTGGGTCTTCAGGCGCTGGATCGGCAGCTCATTCCCCGGGATCACCTTCGATGAGAAGATCACCGTGTCGCCGTTCTCGAGCAACACGTCGCGGTAGCTGTTGGTGGCCATGCGCGAGAGCGACGCGCGGGGCTCGCCCTGGGAGCCCGTGGCGATCACCAACGTGGCCTCGCGGGGGAGCCAGCCGGCGTCGCGCGCTGGCACCACCCGGGGGAGGTCGCGCAGGTACTTCGCCCGGCGCGCGGCCCCCATCACCCGCTCGAGGGACCGCCCCACCAGGATGGGGTGACGGCCGCACTGCTCGGCCACCCGGCACAGGGTGGCGACCCGCGCCACGTTGCTGGCGAAGCAGGTGACCACCACCCGCTTGGTCTGTGCCTTCACGAGCCGGAGCAGGGCGTCTCGGGCCACGGCCTCGGACGGCGTGGTGCCCTCGCGGGTGGCGTTGGTGCTGTCGCCGATCAGCGCATGGATGGGCAGGTCGGCCAAGCTGCGGAGACGCTTCTCGTCGGTGCGCTCGCCGACCAGGGGCTCCGGGTCGAGCTTCCAGTCGCCGGTGTGGAACACGGTGGTGCGGCCGGCGCGGATCACCAGGCCGTTGCACTCGAGGGTGGAGTGCGTGATCGGCACGAACTGGATGGAGAACGGCCCGATGTCGACGCTCGCGCCGGGGCGCATCACCTTCAGTGGCACCTTGCGGTGGAGCTTGAGCTCACGCAGGCGGTCGCGGAGCATGAACGATGCGAACGGCGTGCAGTAGACCGGGCAGCGCAGCACGGGCCACAGGTCGGCGACCGCCCCCAGGTGGTCCATGTGGGCGTGGGTGAGGATGAGCCCGTCGAGCTGGTCGCGCCGATCGGCGATGAACCGTGGGTCGGCCATCTGGACCCGGCCGCCGGGGTCGCGGCTGCGCTCGAAGGTGACGCCGCAGTCGACCATCAACCATCGCCCGTCGTGGGCGTAGAGGTTGAGGTTCATCCCGATCTCGCCCGTCCCGCCGAGGGGGAGGAAGTGCAGTGCTGCGTCGTCCATCGGTGCACGGTTAGTGCGGCGGCGGGCGGGTCACCAACCCTTGTCGGCGCGGACGAGCTCCCATGCGTGCTGGATGCGCACGGTCTGCTGGAGGGCGAAGTCCTGGATGGCTCGGGACAGGTGTGCGACCTTGTCCGGGTGGTTCAGCCGCATGGCGCGGCGGTATGCGTCCCGCAGGTCTGCGTCGCTCGCCGCGCGGGACACCTCGAGTACGGCGTAGGCGTCGATGCGGGGACGCGCGGTCGGCCGATCACGTGGCGGTGGCCCTTGGTAGGGAGGAGGCCGCTCATCGATGAATGGCGCCACGTCGACCTTCGCCAGCTCGATCCGCTCGCGGAGGTAGGCCACGAGCTGTTCAGTGGCGGCGGCGTCGTCGAGCAGGTGGGTGAGGTGCGGGTGGAACCCGATCACCCGGTCCCAGTCGAACAGGTAGTACCCCTCGCGCACGGCCCCGACCGGCCCCATGGACGTGCGAAACCGGGCGTGGAACCACAATGTATCGGGGATCTCCCGGCGGTCCACGGTGAGCAGCTGCAGCTCCGCACCGAAGGTGTGCTTGAGCCGGGTGGCCAGGCCATCGCGGAACCGAACCGGCAGGCCGCTGCCCACGGAGATCACCGTGTGCTGCGTTCGGTCGAGAACGCCATCGAACTGGGCCAGGCGCACGTGCTGCACGAGCCGGCGGCGGGGCTGACGCATGCGCTGACGTATCACCCCAGGCGGGTCCGGTCGGTGCGCGACGTGCGTATACTGCGGCATGTTCAAGCTCATGGTGCGCTCGCCGGACGGCACGTCACGGGAGCTGAGGCTCGACAGCCCTTGCCGGGTGGGGCGCGCCCCCGACAACGATCTCACCCTGGCCGGGGCCGGTCTCAGCCGGCACCACGCGGTGTTCATCCCCGGGAACAACACGGTCGAGGTACGCGATCTCGGCAGCAAGAACGGCACCTGGGTCGGCGAGCAGCGGGTGAAGTCGCACATCCTCGCGCCGGGAGACGACGTGCGGCTGGGCGCGCTCGTGGTGGAGGTGCTCGGCTCAACGGGTCGGCTCCACCCGGTGGGTGGGGCGGTGGTGACCAGCTCCGGCGGTCCGTCGGAGGGGCGCACCTGGCTCGGCGATGTGGACAGTGCGGACCTGCGCCGCGCGCTGCGCAGCACCGACCGCACGCAGGCGAAGCTCGAGGTGCTCCTGGAGGCAGGTCAGCTGCTCGCAGAGCCCGGCGACACCGACACGGTGCTGGACCGGGTGGTCGACCTCGCGTTCCGGATCCTCGAGGTGGATGTCGGCTGCGTGTTGGTGGACGAAGACGGTACGCTCAGTGCGCATGTGCGACGGGAGCGCCTGCCGGGCTTGTCGCGGCACAGTCCGTGGAGCCGCCACGTTGCGGACTGGGTGCAGGAGAAGGGCGAGGCGGCGCTGTACCGGGACGCGCTGCGCGATGTTCGGCTCGAGAACGCGGCGTCGGTGATGCTCGGCAAGATCCGCGCGGCGATGGGTGCGCCATTGCGGGGGCGAGATGCCACTTTTGGCGTGCTCTATGTGGACAGTCGAACGCGATCGAACGCGTTCGATGAAGAGGATCTGGCGTTCCTCTCGGCGTTCGCGACCCAGGCCGGCATCGCGCTCGAGCACGCCGCCATCCAGCGCCAGCTCCGGGAGGAGGCGGTGGCGCGGCGCACGCTGCAGCGGTTCTTTCCGCCGCAGGTGGCCGACAAGGTGCTGTCGTCACCGGAAGCGCTCGGGGTCGTGGAGGCCACGGTCACGGCGATGTTCGCCGACATCTCGGGGTTCACAGCGATGTCCTCCGCCATGCGCCCCACCGAAGTGCTCGCCCTGCTCAACGTGTACTTCCCGCGGGTGTCGGACGTGGTGCTCGCCCACGGCGGCACCCTCGAGAAGTACATCGGAGATGCGCTGCTCGGCGTGTGGGGGGCTCCGTTCGAGAACCCCGACGACGCCGATCAGGCGCTGCATGCTGCCATTGCGCTCCGCGCTGCCGCGAGTACGGTGTCGCGGCCCGATGGCTCGCCGATGGTCGTGCACATCGGGCTGTCCACCGGGCTGGTGGCGGCCGGGGCGCTGGGGACCGACGCCTATGTGCAGTACGCCACGATCGGCGACACCACCAATGTCGCGGCGCGGGCCTGTGGAGTGGCCACGGAGGGACAGATCGTGATCACCGAGGCCACCCGGGCGGCGCTCCGGGAGGCGTGGCCGCTCGTGGAGCTCGGCCAGGTGTCGCTCCGTGGCAAGGAGCTGCCGATGGCGCTGTACTCGGTGTCGGGGTCGCCGCCCGCTACCGATGCCGGAGGATGAAGTCCCGCTCTTCGCAGGCGAACTCGCTGGACGGGCGGTGGGTTGCCCAGGCCACCCGGATGATCGGCGTGACGCGGTCTGCGCCTGGCACCAGGGAGTTGTTGCTGTAGGCCCGCATGGCGCTCTCCACCTCGTTCAGCGGCACCAGGCGCGTACCATCGGCGTCGATGAGCCCGAAGTCCACCATGTCGTCGAACACATCCTGCGCGAGCTCGGCGTCGTAGGCGGCGTGGAGCATGGCGTGCTGGGGCGTGAACGGCACCTCGAGGTGCTCGTACCACTCGGATGGCTGCCCCAGCTCGTCGTGACGCTCGTAGGAGTTTCGCGTGGACGGGGTGATGTCGTCGTTCTCGCCGGAGGTGAACAGGCCGGGCAGCTCGGCCCCGCGCAGCGCGCTGCTGCTGTGCACCATGAACCCGCGCACCGGCCAGCCGAGCTCTTCGGCCATGATCGCGAAGTCCTCGGAGTAGCCGCCGCCGTTGGAGAACCCCCAGCCGAAGACCGGGGTGTCTTCGGTCATGGCGGTGTTGGCGATGACGTCGTCGCGCAGGGCCGCGATGCGGGGCATGTCGTCGTTGCGGTCGGGGTCGACGGTGGACCCATCCCAGCTGCCGGTGCGCCGGTCGGTGCTCTCGGTGGCGACGTAGCCGATGCCGGCGGCGGTCCACGCGTTGTAGGTGCGGATGTAGTGGAGCCCGGTGAGGTTGCCGATCTCGCCGCTCGAGCCGTGGAACAGGAACACGACGGCCTTGGGCGACTCCGGGATGTGGCGGATCCACGGGAAACCCTCGAAGTCGCCCTGCTCGGGCTCGACCAGGGGCCGGATGGGGTCGAAGCCGTCGTCGACGCAGTCGGTGGGCGTGGGCGTGGAGGTGCCGCCGCCTCCGGTTCCGCCGCCGCCTCCGCCGGTCGCGGGCAGCCCGCCGGGCGTGAACAGGGAGGTGTCGTCCCCGCCGTCGCCATCCTTGCTGCCGCCGCAGCCCACCAACAGCGCCATCAAGGTCAACCGGAGCATCGCGTCCCTCCCCGGGGTCGACCTAACCCGCCGCCGGGGCCGGGTCTGTCGGGTCGGGGCTCTGGACGAGTCGCCGCCGCGCGCCGGCCCAGCGCCAGGCCGACGTGGCTG
The DNA here is from genome assembly GCA_047609825.1 of Myxococcota bacterium. Taxonomy (GTDB): domain Bacteria; phylum Myxococcota_A; class UBA796; order UBA796. Next base: position 7,212 of record JBLFXJ010000163.1, on the reverse strand, counting down.
CGCGGGCGACCATGAACAGGACCAGCGCCGCCCACACGCCCATGAGGCCGAGCCCGAGGGGGCGCACCAACAGCAGCAGGATGGCTGCCGGCGCGGCACTCGCCACCATGGCGCCGGCGACGAACCGGTAGTCCCGCAGGCCGAGGAACAGCCCGTCCCACACGAACACCAAGGCGTTCAGCGGCTGCATCAGCACCACGATCGGGAGCAGCTGCCGCAGGGCGGCGCCGACCTCGGGGCCCGCATCGAAGGCCCGCGGGATCAGCGGCTGGGCCATGGCCATCGCCGCCGCCAGGACGCCCCCGATCCACAGGCCGAGCCAGAGCAGTCGGTCGCCCACCTCCCGCGCCGCCACCCGGTCGCCGGCACCCAGGTGGCTCGCCACCAGCGCTTGGCCTGCGACCGCCAGCGCATCGACGAGCAAGGCGAGGGCGGTCCACAGCTGGATGCCCACCTGGTGTGCGGCCACCTGGGCGACGCCGAGGCGTGCGGCCACTGCGGTGGCGACCGTCATCGTGCCGATCAGGGCGAAGGTGCGCAGGGAGAGCACCGAGCCCACGCCGAGCAACGCCCCCAGCTCGCGGACCGCGGGGATCCGGGGTTCAACACCGAGTTCCTCCCGTCGGGGGCCGAAGATCAACCAGAGGAACAGGGCGGCTCCGGTCCACTGCGCGGCCACCGTCGCCCACGCAGCACCGGTGAGTCCCCACCCGAGGCCGAAGATCAGCAGCGGATCCAGCACCAGGTTCACCGCGTTCAGGGCCAGCGTCACCCACAAGGCGGTGAGGGTGTCGCGCTGGCCGCGGAACACGCCATGGCCGGTGGTGACGACGAGCAACGCCGGCGCTGCCAGCGCCCGGATGCGCAGGTAGTCGACCGCGGGCTGGAGCACGTCGCCGGTGGCTCCCATCGCTCGGCACGCGGGCTCGGCGAGTCCGAACAACATCGCCGAGCCGACCACGCCGATGACCAACGCCAGCGTGAGCGCCTGCTCCACGACCCGCCCGGCCGCGCGCCGATCACCCCGGGCGAGCGCGTCGGCGATGAGCGGGGTGGTGCCATAGGCGAGGAAGTTGAACACGACGAATGCCAGCGAGAACAGCGCGGCGTCGACCCCCATCGCGGCGAGGGGCACCGGCCCGAGCCAGGCGACGAAGGCGGTGTCGATCAGGGACACCAGGGGGTCGGCGGCCAGTGCCCCGAGGGCGGGGAGCGCGATCCGCCAGATGTTACGGTCATGGGGGGAGCGGAGCATGGGCAGCCACCGGTGGCGGGGGACGCGGCGTGGCTCCAACCTGTTAGCCCTGCTCATGCGCCAGAGCCTGGATCCGCTGACCGCCCTCCGGGGTTGCGCTCCCGCTGGCCGCCGTCGCGGAGGGCGGTGGGCCGCCGGGCTCCTCGTCGGCGTCGCGCTGCTGGCCTCCTCCTGCACCTGCTCCCGCCCGCCGGTCGACGGCCCGCCGAACGTGGTGCTGATCGTGGTGGACACGCTCCGCGCTGACCACCTGGGGCTGTATGGCTACGAGCGCGCCACCTCGCCGGCCCTCGACGCCTGGGCGGACGATGCGATGGTGTTCGACCGGGCCTACAGCCACGCGCCGTGGACCAAGCCCTCCATCGCGTCCTTGCTCACCTCCCGCCTGCCCCGCGACCACGGCGTGCACGACTGGGACCACGCCCTCGACCCGGACCTCGACACGCTCCAGGGCGCCCTGAAGACCGCCGGGTACCGCACCGAGGCCTACGTGTCGCACCACGCGCTGGACCCGAAGTGGAACAACTTCCACCACGGCTTCGATGTGTACGACACCTCCGCCTACGAAGGCCGCGGCTCACCGCACCACATCTCGTCCTCCGCGCGGGTCGCCAACGCCACCATCGAGGCCCTGGACCGCCTGCAGTGGGAGCCGCCGTTCTTCCTCTGGGCGCACTTCTTCGACCCGCACGACACCTACCTCGACCACCCGAAGCACGACTTCGGCGACGCCGACATCGACCGGTACGACTCCGAGATCGCGTTCACCGACCGCAACATCGGGCGCATCCTGGACCACCTGGAGGCCACCGGCCTGTCCCACCGCACGGTGGTGGCGTTCACCGCCGACCACGGCGAGGGGTTCGGTGCCCACGGCTACAACCTCCACACGGTCGCGCTGTATGACGAGCTCATTCGGGTGCCGCTGGTGGTGCGCGGGCCCGGGCTCGCGGCCGGTCGCTCGGACCGCACGGTGGGCCACGTGGATCTGGCACCCACGCTGCTGGATCTCGTGGGGGTCGCGGCGCCGTCCGGGTTCACGGGCAGTCCGTGGCCGGTCACCGACGGCGTGCTCCAGCCGCTGGAGGACCGCACCGTGCTCGGCGAGACCCGACGCTATGCCGACCTGCGCAGCCTGGTGAAGGGGCGGTGGAAGGTGATCGACGACCGTCGCGCCGGTGTGACCGAGGTGTACGACATCCCGGCCGATCCGGACGAGACCCGCGATCGGGCGGGGCGCGCGCCGGCGGCCGACCCGCTCGTGAAGGCGCTGGCCGAGGCGTACGCCGCGCCCGAGGAGGCGCCTACCGTGCGAAAGATGGGCGAGGAGGAGCGCGAGGTGCTCCAGGCGCTGGGCTACCTCGAGCCGGACTGAGCCTTGGGCTCGGGCCGCAGGTGCGGGCGCATCATCGGCGCTACGTCGGCGTCGCAGGATCGGCCCGTCATCGCGCTCATGAGCGTGATGTCGAGGATCAGGTGGTTGGTCGCAACGTCTACGATGGACGGGTTGGACGAGCTGACCGCCTGGTTGTCGGCGTCGAGCTCGGTTCCGCCGATCAGCGCCGTGGAGCGGTCGACCACCGCGATGGCCTTGTGCGACCACCCGTGCTTGGTGTCCTTCGACGGGGTGGCGTCGGCCCAGCAGGCGAACCCGGCGGGGGGTGATGCGAGCCGGGTGGGGCAGTGGAGCACCCCGTGGAGCTCACGGTCTGCCACGGCGGCGAAGGCCGGAGCGAGGCGCTCGATCTCCCGCGGCCACAGCGACAGGTACACCGACCGCTCGGCACCGCGCACGAGCTGGTCGATGCGGTCCAGCACCTCGTCATAGGACGACAGGATCCACACCGGCTCGGGCCGCACCCGCTTGGGCAGCTTGGCCAGCGACTCCGCCAGCGCGTCGAGACGGGTGCGGGTCTCCAGGCGGCGGGATTCGATGAACGACTCGGGGTCGGTGCCGACGAACCGCGCCGGCTTGTCGCCCCAGGCAAATGCCGCCCCGTTGTTCTCGAGCTTGCCGAGGGTGGTGTACACCACGCTGCGCGGGATGCCGGAGCGGGCGGCCACCTCGTAGCCGGTGAGCCCCTGCTTGGTGTCGTCGGCCAGGAGCGTGAGGTAGGCCAGCGCTTCGTTGCGGGTGAGCCCGACCTCCATCAGCTGGGCGGCCAGTGTTTCCTGGAATGTCATTCGGTCCCCGTCACATTCCACGCCGGGTAACGTGATTCGGCTCAGCGTCACGTCGGCACCGTGAACAGACGCGCGTGCAGTCCCACCCCCACAGTACGCGTGGACGCGCCGGGCAGGCTGGGTCATCCTGGGGTTCTGCGGGGAGGTGGCTGTGCTCCTGTTCTCATCGGTGGCGGCGCTGGCGTTCGAGTGCGGCACGCTGGACCACCTCGACGCCATCGCCAGCGCGCCCCGTCCGCCGGTCTCCTTCGCGCCGCCCGACGGCACCCTCGAGCTCCGCGACCCGTTCGATGCCGGTCCGAACCTGGTCACCACCGAGCACTTCGCCATCCGGTGGGGTGCTGAGCTGTCGTTCTCCACCGCCACCGTCGACCACGTTGCACTTGCGCTGGAGGAGATCTGGGATGCAGAGGTGAATCGCCTCGGGTGGCCCCAGCCGACCGGCACCGAGGCGTTCAAGCTCAACGTGTACTTTGGCAACAGCGGAGGAGGCACGCCGATAATCGTCGGCGCTTCGGCCTATGTCACCGTGGATGAGCAGGGCTACCCCTACATCGTGGTGTCGCCCGATCTGCTCGTGGCCTACGACTGGGGCGACACCGACAGCGTGCCCGCCGTGCTCGCCCACGAGTTCATGCACACCATCCAGACCACGCTCGGTGGGTTTGTGTACCTCGACCGCGCGGGCTGGGTGTGGGAGGCGTCGGCCGAGTGGGTGGTGCCGCGGGTGTACCCGGAGAGTGCCGCCATCGGGAACGCCGTGGGCGCCTACGCCTTGCTCCCGCACGTGAGCGTCGACCACTTCGACTACCCGGATGAAGGCACGCTGATCGAGTCGCACCACTACGGTGCGGAGGTGTTCCTCGCCTACCTCACGGAGCTGGCGGCGGACGACGTGCTGCTCAAGGACCTCTGGTTCGATTCCAGCCCCGGTGACATCCCGCTGGAGTCGCTGGCGATCTCCCTCGGTCAGCGCGACGTCTCGCTGCAGGAGGCGTACCTCGACTTCGCCACGCGCAACGTCACCTTCGACGACTACGCCCACGGCGATCGCTACGCCGCCAGCACCGAGCTGTTCGCCCAGTTCTACGGCGACGACGACCGCCGCCACGCGGCCAGGGTGTCCCGAGATGGCACCGACGGCTGGGATGAAGTGCCCAACCGCAACCGGCCGTGGGCCTACGGCTACAACCACGTGATCCTGCGCGACCCGCCGGGCGGCAAGCTGGCGGTCGGGGTCGAGGCCTACGCCACCGGCACCGAGGGCTCGCCCACCACCCTGTCAGCCGCGCTGGTGGTGGTGGAGGACGAGGGTGTGCGGGTGCTGCCGGTGCTCACCGACGGCGACGTGGGCGAGATCAACTACACCTCGGACGGCAACGAGCTGTACCTGGTGCTCGTCGTGGCCGCGACGCCACAGACCGTCGTTCCCGAGGAGCAGTTCGGCTACACCTTCCGGATGGAGTGGACCGAGCGCGCCTATGCCCAGGTGACCGGAGATGGGTCCGACGGGCCGGTGTCCACCCAGATGGTCTGTGGGTGCAACACCGGGCGCAGCGCCACCTTCGCCTGGCTCGGCCTGCTGCCGCTGTGGTGGCGCCGCCGGCGGTGAACCCGGGATCCTACTCCCAGATCACCTTGTCGCCCGACGCGTACCACGCCTCCAACTTCGGCTGGTACTGGTCCTCCAGCACGGTGCGGCGGATCTTCTGGGTGGGCGTGAGGTGGTTGCCCTCGATGGTCCACGGAGCGTTGGCGACCACGAGGAAGCCGAGCCGCTCGTAGGCCTCCACCTTGTTGTTCACCGACGCCAACAGGGCGGTGAGCGCCTCGGTGAGCTGTGCCTTCACGGCGGGGTCGCCGACCTTGGCCGCCCAGTCTTCGGCGAGCTGCACCACGGCGTGGGTGTTCGCCATCCCCGAGCCCGACACCATCGACATCTCGATGTGCTCGTCGTTGTTGATGTGGTTCTCGATGGGCGCCGGCGCGACGTACTTGCCCTTGGAGGTCTTGAACAGCTCCTTCACCCGGCCCGTGATGCGCAGTCGGCCCTCGGCGTCGATGGTGCCGCGGTCGCCGGTGCGCAGCCAGCCGTCTTCGGTGAACGCCTCAGCCGTGGCCTCGGGCTGCTTGTAGTAGCCCTTCATGTTGCCGGGCGACTTGATCAGGATCTCCCCGGCGTCTGAGATCTTGCACTCCACCTCGGGGTGGGGGTGGCCGATGTAGCCGGCGCGCCCGTGACCGGGCCGGGTGAGGTGGGAGAAGTTGAAGTTCTCGCTCATGCCGTAGCCCTCGAGCAGCTCCAGCCCGAGGTTGCGGTACCAGGTGATCAGCTCGGCGGGGATGGGCGCGCTGCCCGAGCCGGCGAAGCGGGCCGAGTCGAGGCCGAGGTTGCCGAGGATCTTCCTCTTCACGATGCCCGACACGATGGGGATGCGGGTGAGCAGCTCGAGGCGCTTGCGCGGCATCTTCTTGAACACGCCGAGCTGGAACTTGAGCCACAGGCGCGGCACCGACACGAACAGGGTGGGCCGGGCGCGGTTGAGGTCGCTCACGAAGGTGTCGAGGGACTCGGCGAAGTAGATCTGCAGACCGGTGTACAGCGACAAGCACAGGGACAACCACCGGTCCATGGCGTGGGCGAGCGGCAGGTAGGACAGGATGCGGTCGTCGGCGGTGGCGGAGAGGGTCTTGGCGAGGCTGGCCGTGGGCGCGGAGATGGTGCCGAAGGTGTGCACGACGCCCTTGGGCTGACCGGTGGAGCCCGAGGTGTAGATGATCAGCGACTCATCGTCGGCGGCGCGCACGGGCGGGCCGTCGATGGGGGCGGCCTCGGCCACCAGGTCATCCCACCGGGGGTAGTCGGTCTTCGGCGAGAGCGGGAACGCGATGCACGGCAGGTCGTCGGGCACGCCGTGGCTCAGCTCCGTGTCCCAGCCGTCCAGCTTGCCGACGAACAGCAGGCGCGATTCGCTGTGCTCGAGGATGTACCGCACCGTGGCGCGGTTCAGCGTGGGGTACAGCGCCACCGACACGTGGCCGGCCATCCAGATCCCGAGCTCCGCCATGAAGAAGTGGGCGCAGTTCTTCGACAGGATCGCCACCTTGGACCCCGCCGGGAGGTCGAGCCCCACGAGGTGGGTGGCCATGCGGCGGGCCTGGTCGGCCACCTCGGCGAAGGTGTAGGTGCGGACCTCGCCGCCGCCGATGGGCTGGGTGAGGTACACCGCGTCGCCGCGGGTGGCGACATGGCCGTAGAACCGCTGCAGGAGAAGGTCGTCGTCGCTCACCGGCATGGTCGGGGTCCTCGCGGGGGTTGGGATGGAGTCGGGCGGTCTATTGGCAGACCAGGTTGCAGCCGTCGGGATCGAGCGGTGCGTGCACCGAACATTCCCACACTCCGCCGGTGCAGGTGCGGCCATCGCCGATGTTGTTGCCGCAGGCTTGCCCCTCGGAGCTACACGCCTCGCCGCAGTCGATCTGCCAGTCGTCGGGGCACTCGCCGGGGCACGCCGGCAGATCGAGGCCCACACAGGGCCCTGCGGTGTCGCTGGTGTCGACCGGCTTGTCGCCACCCTCTTCGCAGCCGAGCATCAGCGCGGCCAGCACAACCCATCGCCTCATTCCTGCTCCCTGAGTCGGGCATCTGCTTCGAGAAACCGCTCGGCGACCGCGTGAACGAAGGCGCCGAGCCACCGGTTTCGCCCAAGCTCCTGCTCGAGCGTGTCCCGGGTCACTCTGCGCACCGTTACCCGCTCGGCCGCCTCGACGCT
>JBLFXJ010000162.1:0-16958 GCA_047609825.1 Myxococcota bacterium | reverse complement strand
CGGTGGCGGCGGAGTTCGGGTTGAACTCGGCGTCGTGGATCCAGTGGGCCTCGATGTCGGACCAGCCGAGCACGCGACCGTCACGCGCATCGTGGGCGGCGATGATCACCCGGGTGCGGGCCCCGGCGGCGCTGCCCCAGGTCTGACCGAGGAACCACCCACCGTTGTGGGTGTACCAGCGAACGACCCAGGGAATGATGACGACGTCGGCCTTCAGGTCTGCCGGGAGTGTGCCGGGCTCGAGGTCCACCGGTTCGACGGCGAATCGGGGGAGGGGTTGGTTGTCCCGTCCGAGGTCGTCGTAGTCGCCCCTGAGCGCGCGCATGAGGGGCCGCGTTGGTGGCGCTGCCAGCGCTGTCGGCTCCACATCGCCCCACACGGCGAGTGCATCCCGAAGGGAGGTTTCTGCCCACTCGATGGCGTGTTCAGTGTACAGGTTGGTGGCGTCGAGCTTGGCCTCGCCCGACACGTTCTGCTGCCCTGTGGGGTGGTCCTCGGTGATATATCCGCCGCCGAACAGGACGTGTCCGACGGCCGTGCCGGTTCGGACCGGGTCTGCGCCATCGAGGGTCCCCAGAACCTGAGCTGGCGCGAGCGCGATGCGCTCGACGGGAACCGGCTCGGGCCCAGAGGCCTGCCAGCTCGTCTGGGCGCCGCGCGCGCACCCGCAGGCCAACAGCACGAGCAGCGACCGGGTCAGCGGCATCATCCATTTCCTCCGCCGATGTCGTAGCCTGTTCACCTGAGGTCTACCCACGCCGTCCCTGGAGCTGCTGTGCGCCTGCCCGAGCCGTTCGCACTCGCCCTGTTGTTGACCCTCGTGGCGTTCGCCATCGCCCTGGTCGTGGGGGAGGCCTCCGCCGGTGAGCTGGTTGATGCGTGGGCCGCTGGAGGGGCGGGGTTCTGGTCATACCTGGGTTTCGCGATGCAGATGTGCCTGATCCTGGTCACCGGCTTCGCGGTTGCAGCGACCCGGCCGGTGCAGCTCGCCATCGAAGCGCTGGCCCGGCTGCCGCGGGGGCCCGGCGAGGCGGCGGCGCTGGTGGCGTTCGTCTCTATGGCGCTGGCGCTTGTTCACTGGGGGCTCGGGATCGTCGCCGGCGCCTTGCTCGCGCGGGACGTCGGGCTCGCGATGCATCGCGAAGGGCGCCCGGTGCACTACCCACTCCTCGGAGCGGCCGGGTACACCGGGATGTGCGTGTGGCACGCCGGCCTCTCCGGCAGCGCGCCGCTCAAGGTGACCAAGGAGGCGGATCGTATCGACGTCCTCGGCGCGGAGCTCGCCCAGCGTGTCGGTGAGCTGCCGCTCACCGAGACCGTGCTCTCGCCCTACAATCTCGTGGTAGTCGCAATCCTGCTGGTGGTCGTGCCGGCGACCTGTGCGGCCATGGTGCCCCGCGATCCCGCGGCGTTTGTGGCTCCACCGCCAGGGGCCGCGCCCGCGCCCGCCAACGTGGACGTGCTGACACCATTGGACCGCGGTCCTTGGCTCGTGCTCCCGGTCGTGGGCCTGATGGCTTGGTGGGTCATCCGGTGGGCGAGCTCAGGGGGCATCAGTCGGATGGGACCGAACGAGCTGAATTTTGTGTTCCTCGCGGTGGGGCTCGCCCTGCTGGGCAGCCCAGCTGCGTACCAGCGGGCGGCGTCCGACGCGGCGCGTGCAACCGCTGGAATTCTCGTGCAATTCCCCTTCTATGCGGGCATCCGAGGCCTTCTCGTCGCCGGAGGTGTCGTGGCGCTGTTCGCTGCAGCGCTCCCAGAGCACCCCACCTTGCTCCGACTGTCCATGTTCCTCAGTGCCGGGCTGGCCAACGTGTTCATCCCGTCCGGTGGGGGGCAGTGGGGCGTGCAGGGTCCCATCTTGATGCAAGCTGCGGTGGATGCTGGGATCCCGCCCGCGCGAGCTGTGCTGGCGTTCGCCTACGGGGATCAGTGGACGAACCTCGTCCAGCCGTTCTGGGCGCTGCCTCTGCTGGGCATCACGGGCAGCAGGGCGGGCGACATCCTGGGCTACACGACGGCGCTCGCCGGGGTGACGGGCGTGGTCTTCGCCGTCGCGGTGCTGGTGGGGTAGGGGAGTCCGCCAGGGGGGCGCCCCAGCGCGCACCGGTCGGAGGCTGCGTGTACGAGCTCACCGAGGATCAACAGTCTCTCGCCGCCACGGCTGGCGAGTTCTGTCGGGAGCTGCTCGGGTCGACGCTGCGCGAGGACGATGAGGCCGAGCGGTTCCGCAAGGAGTTCATCACCGCGATGGGCGAGCAGGGGCTCACCGGCATCCCCACTCCCGAGGAATATGGCGGCCTGGGGCTGGGCTACCTCGAATACGCCATCGTGCTCGAAGAGATCGCGAAGGTGTCGTCCTCCTATGCGGTCTCAGTGGCGGTCACGGGGCTGCCGCAGGTGATCCTGTCGCAGTTCGGCACGGACTCGCAGAAGGAGGACTGGCTGCCAGGCCTGGCCGCGGGCGAGCTGCTCGGAGCGTTCGCGCTGTCAGAGCCAGGCAGCGGCTCCGACGCTGCCTCGTTGTCTACCACCGCGCGGCGCGAAGGCGATGCCTACGTGCTCGAGGGCACGAAGTTCTGGATCACCCATGGTGGCTACGCCGACATCTACATCGTGATGGCGCGCACCGGGGGTGCGGGTGCGAAGGGCGTGTCTGCGTTCATCGTCCCGGGGGATGCCGCTGGGCTCTCCTTCGGGAAGAAAGAGGCCAAGATGGGCATGCGCGCCTCGCCCACGGTCGAAGTCGTGCTCGATGGTGTAGCGATTCCGGCCACCAACCGCATCGGCCCCGAGGGGTTCGGCTTCGGGGTGGCCATGACCGCGCTGGACTCGGGACGGATCACGATCGGCGCCAGCGCCGTTGGCCTGTGCCAGGCCGCCCTCGAGTCGGCGGCCTCGTACGCATGCGAGCGAAAGCAGTTCGGTCGTCCGATCATCGACTTCCAGGGTGTCGGCTTCATGCTCGCCGACATGGCGACGCAGACCGAGTCGGCACGTCTGCTGGTGCACAAGGCCGCTGCACTCAAGGATGCGGGCAGGCCGTTCAGCGAGGCCGCAGCGATGGCGAAGGTGGTCGCCACCGACGCCGCGATGGCCGTCACCACCGATGCCGTCCAATGCTACGGCGGCTACGGCTACACGCGGGACTACCCCGTGGAACGGTTCATGCGCGACGCGAAGGTGATGCAGATCGTCGAAGGCACGAATCAGATCCAGCGGCTGGTGATCTCACGGGCGCTGAAGCGGCGCTGGTCGCCGGCATGAACCACCGAGATGTCGCTACGATGGCGACTCGCGTCGATCGCCGTTCCGCTGCGCATTGCCCGCGCACCGCCGCGGCGTCTATACTCGCGCGGAACCGGGGGGGTGCGGGTGGCTCACCACTCTGTCGGCTGGGTTGCTAGCGTGCGATTCGCAGCTACGCGTCGCTACCGAGAGGCGATGATTCCATGAAGGTGTGTCCGGACTGTAGCAGCGCGTACGCTGACTTCGTCGACTTCTGCTTCGTGGACGGCGAAGTGTTGGTCACGGGTCCTGCGGTTGCTGCCGAGGATGACTCGTGGCTCGATGCGCCCCCGCCGCCACCACGGCACGAGTTCGCTGTCGACCCCACCGACGCCCCTCCTGCGCCGCGTCGACCGGAGGGCAGGCCAGGACCGCCCCCGGCTGCCGCCGCCGCGGAGGAGTTCGAGGACCTCGACAGCGCTGAGGTCGAGGCCCTCACCGACGATGACGCGGCCGACGCGCCGCTCCCGCCCCAGCGACTTCCGCCGGCTTCGCAAGGCCTGGCAGAGTCCATCGCTCCGGTGCCGCCCGTCACGGACGGGGCTGGAGATGAGATCACGAGCGACGAGACCACGGGCGATGACACGACCGCCGCGGGTCCGGTCAGTCCGGCACCGTCGGTGTCGGGTGTGTCCCCGGATGCCGAGATGCCTGCAGGTGACTCGGGTGCCGATGCCCCTGTGGTCAACGACAAGGTGACGCCGGCTGCGGCGTCTGGCGAGGAGCCGCCAGAGGGCTGGGCGAACGCGGAGACCTTGCCCGATGCGCCGGCTGCCTTGGCCGACCCGGCCAACGAGGTCGGAGCCGCGCCTCTGCCTGATCCCTCCCCGGCGCCAGACGACGATGACGACGACGTAGTGGCTGGTGTCGCTCTCTTGGGCGGGAGCATGGCCGTCGGAGCCGGCATCGCGGCGGTCGTCGTGCTCCTGCTGGTGGGTGGCGGGTACATGATGATGGGAGGTGGGTCGGGGCCCACACCCGCGCCGTCCCCCGCGCCCACGCCGGCGAAGGTGAGGCGCGCGCCGGCCCCTCCACCTGCCCGGCCTGTGCCGAAGCCCGCGCCGGCCCCGGCGGTCGCACCCGAACCGCCTGCAGATCCCACAGAGGGAGAGCCAGCGGATCCGGGCGGCGTGCCGACAGATGCGGGCGCAGTTGCCGTACCAGGGGCCGAGCCCGTCCCAGCGGCCGACCCTGAGCCGGCCCCGGCGCCCGAGCCCGCCCCGGTGGCGGAGGCCGTGCCCGTGCCCGTGCCGGCACCCGCCCCAGCGCCCGAACCTGTCCCTGCTCCCGCGCCTGTCCCAGCACCGGCGCCCGAGCCCGCCCCGGTACCGGCGCCCGAGCCCGCCCCGGTACCGGCGCCCGAGCCCGCCCCGGTACCGGCGCCCGAGCCCGTCCCGGCCCCAGACCCCGCACCAGCGGCCGCGAACGCAGCAGAGCAGACCGGGCAGGTCTCGTTCGTCTCCGAGCCCGCCGGCGCGACAATCTTGGTGGACGGAATCAACCTCGGCACCACGCCTGTCACTGTCACGCTGGGCTACGGCTCCCACACCGTCCAGTACAGCAAGACGAATCACACGGCGCTGGAGCAGGCCATCACGGTGTCGGCACCGGACACGCTCCTCCCTACGGTTCGTCTCCAAGAGATCGCGCTGTTCACCAGGGAAGGGGAGTTCATGGTGTTCTTCCCAGGCCGGGACGGCGACACGCTCAAGGTCGACGGAGCGACCATCGGCGCTCTGCCGACGACTGTTCGCCTCACGGAGGGGCAGCATCGGTTCTCGGTGAGCGGATCGGGCGGTGACCCGGTCGAGGTCGTGCAGCAGGTGGTGGTGACGGACGGGCAGGGGAGGATTCTCCTCACCGCCGACTAGCCGCCTCCGACCAGCCGTCTCCGACCAGCCGTCTCCGACCAGCCGTCTCCGACCAGCCGTCTCCGACCAGCCGTCTCCGACCAGCCGTCTTCGACGAGCAACGGCCGGCTGAGCTCAGCGTCGAACGCCGACGCCCACCGTCGCGCCTCCGCCCTCGATGGGTAGGACGAACGCAGTGACTCGGTCGCCCTTGGGCGCGAGCGCGTGGTTGGTGGCGACGGTGATGGCGTAGAATCCGACGAGCCCGAACGCCACGTGCTCGGCTGGTGACTGCGCCGCGGTGCCGACCGCGCCCACCCACAAGGCTGTCGCGGGGAGGGCGACACCCCAAGCTGCCGCCACGCGCCCACCATCGACACCCATGGCGGGGTAGCCGGGGAGGGGAACGAAGGCGCTTCGCCCAGATGTTCGCTGGGTGGGGCCGGCTCCACCTCGCTGCGACCGAATCCGGGGCGCGCTGGTCGTGACCTGCAGGTCGAGCACGTCGTGCAGCCCGGCCCACAGTGATTCTCCGCTGCTGCCACGACCCCGAACGATCGATCGCGTGCGGGTCTGGGCGACTACGCCGACAAGGTCGAGCCCGTCTTCCCCGTCCAGCGCACTGACGACCCAGGTGCCAGACGGCACGTGGTCGCCAATGCAGGTGACATCGCCGCCGCACGATGCGATCGCGGACGCGGCGGCGGCATCTACCGGCCCTCCGACCTCGCCAGCCCGGGTGGCCGCAATCCCTGGCATCGCCTGGAGCATGCCAACAACGTCGCTGTTGGACGGTGCGTGCACGATCACCGACCACTCGGGCTGGGAGGCGTAGGCCTCCGCGTCCACCGAGGCCATGTTCTTCAGCAGATCGAACGCGACCAGCATCTCGCCCTGCGGCAGCTCGATCCGCACCCCCAAGGCTTCCGTAGCGAGCACTGTGGCCACGAGCGTGCGTCCGTCCGCCAGGGATAGCATTCGGTATTGAGCGGGACGTTCCTCCGCATTCGCCGAAGCAGACGCCAGAAGGAGGACTAGCGGGAGCGCTCTGATCACGGGGCATCCCCCAGGGCTGAACAGTCCCCTTCGGTGAGTGCAATGGCCAGCTCCCAAGGGACTGCACGGCCAGGATCCGAGGGGTCCCACGCGGCGAGCTGAACGGCGTACGAACCCGACTCGAGCTCGCTTGCCCAGGATGCGCCTCCGCCCCCGCGGTCTTGTCCAAGAACGCCGTCTGCCGTCGACACGGGCTGACCGGGCAGGTCGCAGTCATCCAGCGGCAACAACAGCATGTCGAAGGCTACGTCGACGTCGAGCTGCACCGTGGCGCAGAGCACGCCGGGGGCGGCGGCCACGACGACCACGGCGTCCACGTCGCCCGTGTACTCACCGTCGACGAGGGGATAGCGGCGAGCGGGGGCGTTTGCGCACCCCAGCTCGAACCGCTCCTCCGGGGCGCCTCCGGCATAGCCGGTGCCGTCGAGCACCCCAGACAGGGTCAGGGCGTCGCCGATGGCCAGCTCTGTTGGCGAGATACCAGGATCATTCGGCCAATCGTTGGACTCGACCTCCTGGCCGAGCTCGGACCACGCCAGACCCTCGAGCTGGTTCGGCCCTACGAGGCCTCCCTCATCCGGAAGGTGGGCGTAGCGGGGCCAACTGGAGCAGCTGATCGCGCACACCAAGGTCAGCACAGTCCATCCCGGGCTGCTCGGTGTCACGTCGCCCCCTGCCACCCATCGTATAGCGCAAGCGGCCCCCTCCATACAACAGCCCGGGGTGGGCAACCGGCAGTGAAAGCGGTTACCTCGCCCCGGTCTCGAGGAGGACCGGCCTTGGCCGACGACGACGACGACGACGATCTCGAGTTCGAACCAGCCGACGCCGGGGTTGCATTCCGCGCTGAGATGGCTGCGACGAACTTCTTCATGGGGTATTGGCGGCACATCGTGGCCGTGCTGGTCCTCGTGTTGCTCGGCTTCTTGGGCTACGGGCAATACGACACCTGGTACCAGGGAGATCAGCGAGAGACCTCCCGCTCGATCTTCGAGGCCGAAAAGCGGGTGTTGATGGCCGAAGAGGAGCCTCCGCCCGAGGTGTTCACCGAGTTGGCGGACGAGCTCGTGGCGATTGCCGAGCTGGGCCGCGGAACGGCTCGGATCGAGGCGCTCCTCAAGTCGGCCGAGTACTACCGCGTCGCTGGCAACACGGCGAAGCAGCGGAGCTCGCTCGAGGCCGTCGCAGAATCGGGCCCCAGTGTCACTGGGTTCACGGCCAAGGCGGCGCTCGCCAACCTGGACCTCGATGCCGGAGACAGTGACTCTGCGGTGGCGAGGCTTCTCGCGCTGATGGAAGCCAGTGAGGGCTCACTTGCGCAACAAGCGGCCCTGGATCTGGCTCTGATGTACGAGCACCTCGGTCGCGTCGATGAAGCGCGCAGCTTGTACGCCGAGTTCCCGGCCCGCTACCCGGATTCGGTGTACAACGAGCAGGTCAGCGCCCGGTTGACCAAGCTTGGCGGTGCCGGCTGATGGTGTGGTGGGCGGTCCTGGCCGCCGCGTTCGCAGGCCCTGACGCGGGTGTTCCCTTCGATCCGCCGGCGACTCCACCTGCGGCGACCTACGACGGCACGTTCGCGTCGCCTCCAGTCGTGCACTGGCGGGTTCGCGTGCCCGGCGGCAGGCTGAACAGCGCATCCCACACGGAGCGCAGTCAGCCCACGGTTCATGAGGGCGGAGTCTTCGTGGGCTCTGCATCGGGCGATGCCCTCTACTTGCTCTCGCGCCGCGATGGGTCCGTCATTCGACAGTATCCAGCGGCACAGAGTGTCGAGGCAGCTCCGGCGGTGGCCAACGGCAAGGTGTACTTTGCCGACACCGGTGGAAGCACCTGGTGCTATACGCTCGAAGGTGAGTTCCAGTGGCAGCACCAGAGCCGTGCGCCAGTGCTGGTCCAGCCGACAATCGACGCCGGACGCGTGTTCATCACGAACGTGGATGACCTCGCGGTGGCCCTGGATGCCACCACTGGCGAGTTGCTCTGGCGCTACCAGGCACGCAAGGACCTAGCACGCCAGTCCGAGCTCCGGCTGTATGGCGCGCCTCCTGCCGTGATCGCCGATGGGGCCGTCCTGCTCGGGTTCAGCGACGGCGGGCTGGTCGGGGTCGACGCCAGCAGTGGCGAGGAGCTGTGGACCCGCCGAATCGGGGAGGGGAGGTACCCGGATCTCGTCGCGGGGCCGGTCGCTCGTGGCGCAGATGTGTTTGCCTCTGGCTACTTCCAGCCGCTGGTCGCGCTGGACGTGGCATCGCGGAACATCCGGTGGCGCCTGGACATCGGTGCGGCGTCTGCGCCGCTCGTCGAAGAGCTCGATGGCCGCGCGGTCATCTTCCACCCAGGGTCCGATGGAAGTCTCCGCTCGATCAGCGTGCTGACGGGCGCCGAGAAGTGGATCTGGGAGAGCGGATCGAACGGCGCACTCAGCACGCCCGTGCTCACCGAGGCCGGATTGCTGATCGGCTCCAGCGCCGGCGGCTTGTGGCTCTTGGACCCGGAGACTGGCAAGGAGAAGTGGGCCTACCACGAGCCCATGCTGCTCCAGGGCGTGACTGCCGCGCCGACCGTAGCGGGCCGTCAGCTGTTGTTCCTGACGAACGCCGGATATCTGCATAGCATGCTCGCGCCCGTACCCTCCGCGAACGAGGCTTCCGCGAGGATGGCGCTGCCGTCCGAGTGACGTAGACCCGCGGCCTCAGTGGTCGCAGATGGGGTCTGTGCCATCGCAGTCCATGTCGACCCCGTCGCCGCAGGCGTCCGAAGCGTCTGGATTCACGCCGGGATCGCTGTCGTCGCAGTCGTCGCCGCCCGCGCGTTGGTCCCGGTGCCCATCGCCGTCGGCGTCCTCGAGCACGATCCCGAGCAACAGGACCTCGAGGCGGTCCGAGCCGGAGGCGACAATCGCGAGTCCGTGGGCGTCGTTGAATCCCGTTGGGCGCCAGGACACCAGCGCACCCGACGCTTCGCCCTCGGCGATCTCGAACCGGGTCGTGTCGATGGCGAACGGTGCGGTGATGGCCACCGTGACCTCAGCGCGTCCCGAGCCAACGTTGGTGAGCACGACCTCGCTGTAGGTGGTCTCATCGACCACGCCGATGATCTCGAGCGAGCTCTGCGCGTCGAGCAACGGAACGCGCACCGCGAGGCCGCCGGGCTCACACGCGGAGGCGATGGCAATCAGCGGGAGGGTAAACGCGACACGCACCCACAGCACTTAGCGTGCGGCGTGGGTGGCGAGCAGCACACGCCAGACGGGTGTCATCAGGTCTCACCAGGCCCACTCACAAAACGCCGATAATGAATATTATGTAAAGTAGCGTGTGGGAAGAACAAGGCGGGTTGATCCCCCGCCTTGCTCATCCGAGGCTCAGTCGCGGCTCTGCAGGCGCATCAGCAGCACCAGGATGTTCCAGAACAGGACCAGGATTCCCATCATCACCATGTAGGACGCTTCGACGTGCATCCGTGTGGGCAGCTGGTGCATGATCTGGTTCAGCTGGTACAACAGCCCTCCCACCGACACGCCGACGAACAACATGCTCAGGAGCAGTCCTGCGATTCCGTTCACCGGGAACACGAACGTGAGCACCATGAGCGCGAGCATCGGAAGCGTGAGCGCAGCCAGGCCTGCACCGATGAACGACAGGTTCTTCGGTCCCGTGAGGAGGTAGGCCGTGAGCCCGACGGCGGTGAGGCCGACCAGGGACAGTGCCTGGAAGATCAGCACGAACGGATTGCCGAACAGGTCTGCGGACATCAACACGGCCGTGAGCACGAGGTAGCCCATGGCGATGCCCTGGAAGATCGAGCCCACGAAGAAGCCGACATACTTCGTGGCCGTGTTGTCGTTGAACACCAGTCGTCGAGCGCCAAAGTGAGCGATGGCGTAGGACCCGAAGAGGATCACCATCTGGAACATCGTCGAGTACAAGCCGAGCGCGGAGATCACCCCAGCCGCCACGAGACTTGTGATGGCTGACGTGGTCAAGCCCACGAAGGTCAACATCGCCACACGGCGCAGGAACGGGATCCGTGACTCAGCGGGCGCCTCTGCAGCGGCGGGTTCGTGCGAATAGGCTGGGTATGCCATGACTTGGTCCTCCCCCTGTGGGTGTGGCCCATCCGGACGGGCCCGAGAGGCCAACATAGCACGAGCAACCGCGCCTTCCCCGTCTACACGGGGCCCGCGATTCCCATGCGTGACGGCCTGGCGCGTGGTACCTCCCGGGGACCACAGCCTGGACTGCCTGCCGATGAGCGATGCGAGCCGACTGAACCAGATCCTGTCGCGAGACCTCCCCGCCGCGGCGCGTGCCCTCTCGCCACTCGGGCGTGCGGCCGCGTTCCCGCGCGGAATCCCGTTTCAGGCCGCCCAGGCGAAATCAGCGGCGATCAACGCCACGATCGGCCAGCTCACCACCGGGGCTGGCGCTCCCATGCCGCTACCGCAGCTCGCACGCCTGGTTCCGGAGCTCGACCCGGCAGATGTGTTCCTGTACGCGCCGGTGTCTGGTCCCGTGGCTCTGCGGAAGGCCTGGATCGCTCGGCAGCGGGCCTTGGCCGGCAACCCCGACGTACACACCAGCCTCCCGATCGTGCTGCATGGGCTCACCCATGGCATCTCGGTATTGGCCGCCCTGTTCGCCGACGAAGAGACCGACATCATCGTTCCGAGCCCGCACTGGGAGAACTACGAGCTGCTGTTCTCCTTGCACGCCCGCGCCCGGATCGTCAGCTACCCGTTCTTCCGAGAGCGGCGGTTCAACGTCGAAGGCCTGGCAGACCGACTTCAGGCCACCCAAGGCCGCAAGGCCATCGTTCTGCTGAACTTCCCGAGCAACCCGACCGGCTACCAGCCGAGAGCGGATGAGGTCGACGGCATCGTGGATGTGCTGTGTGCGCACACCGGCGTGAGCGTCGTGGTCTCGGACGACGCCTACCAAGGCTTTGTGTACGAGCCGGGCCGCGCGCAGCGCTCATTGTTCTGGGACCTCGCGGAGCGCTCCGATCCAGAACGCCTGCTGCCGGTGAAGGTCGATGGGGCGACCAAGGAGCTGCTGTTCTTCGGCAGCCGCATCGCGTTTCTCACCCACACGGGCTCGGCGGATGCCTGCGCGGCTCTCGAGAGCAAGCTGAAGTACGTCGTGCGTGGCACGGTCGGTGCGGTCTCGGGTCCCGCGGCGGCCATGGTGCACGCCGCCCTGCAGAGCCCGACATTGGACGATGAGTTCGCGATCCGCCGGGATGAACTGGCGCGGCGGTACCGCGCCCTGAAGCGCGGTCTGGCCACCCTCCCCTCCACCCTGGTCCCCTACCCCTTCAACTCGGCATTCTTCGCGATGGTCGGGCTTCCGTCCGAGCTCGACGCCGAAGCCGCTCGCACCATCCTCCTCGAGGATGCGTCGCTGGGTGTGATCTCCCTCCCCGAGAGCCACGCGCTCCGGATCGCCTACTGCTCCCTCGATGTCGACCAGATCCCCGACATGGTGGCTCGTCTGGCCACGATCGGCTGACCCCCTCTTCTGCCGTCAGTCGGCGGCGGGTCGCTGCCCCAGCACATGGGGCAGCACGATCATCGCGATCACCAGCAGCGAGAGCAGCCCGAGTGCGGCGTTCATCGGCAGCGCGATGACGGCCGCCGGCAGCACGACGCTCAGCGCGACGAGGTAGAGGATCAGGTTGGCTGGCAAGCGGACAGCGGCATCCGCCAGCCACTCGGAGAGCCGGATCACGCTGGTGAGCAGACCCGGCACCACCGCGACCAGGATCACGGCCAGCGTGTTCAGGAACAGGTGACTCAGCGCGATGGTCATGCCCAGTTCGAAGCCCTCCCCCCCGACTCCGGAGGCGGCGGCGAGCAACGCGGTGACACAGGTGCCGATGTTCGCGCCCATGATGAACGGGAAGATGCGTCGCACCGTGAAGAAGCCCATCCCTGCCAGCGGCACGACCAAGCTGGTGGTCGCCGACGAGCTCTGGACCATGATGGTGAGCAGGAGTCCGCGGAGGAAGGTGTCGAACGGGGCGTTCCCGATGAGCTTGGCGCCAAGGGCCCCGACATCCTCGAGGTCGGTGTCGGCCAGGAGCAGGCCCTTCATCGAGGACGAGAAGCCGCGCAGGCAGATGAACATGCCGCCGAGGGCTGCGATAACGAGCGCCCAACCAGGAATACCGAAGCCGAGAAGCGCCTTCACGACCGGCTTGGTGTAGGTCTTCGGGGACACCCAGTCGAGCACATCGACCACCATGCCGCCGGCGCTGAGCTGCGAACCGATCAGCTGCGCGGTCCACTCGGAGCTGCGGTGGATGAGGCCGAACGGCACCTCGAGGGCGACCAGGATCCCAGTGACCATGACGATGTTGAACAGGCCATGGACCACTGCGGTGGAGACGGCCCTGTGGAAGCCCTCTGAGCGCCGATCGACGAGCATGCTCCAGCCGTCACGGAAGATGTTGCCCGTGAGCGGGCGGGTCTCGGAGATGAAGGCGACGATGCTCGATGTCGTCGACGTGCCGAGATTGGCGCCGTGCACGATGCCGACGGCAATCATCATCGGCACCACGCCCTCAGCGGCGAGCACGACGGACATCGACGTGACGGTGGACGAGGACTGTACGAGCGTGGTGCCGATCAGGCCGATGACGAACGACACCAGCTCGTTGAAGTCGCTGGCGTGGGCCTGCAGGTAGTCCTGCAGTGCGTGCTTGAAGCTCGCCTTCATTCCGCCTCCCATCATGTCGATGCAGAGGAAGAACAGGTAGGCGTACAGGAGGATCAGCGGCCCGTGTCGGGACGCGACTTGCCATCGGGGGTTGGTCACGGAGCTCTTTGTCCCTGTCAGGGGCGCCGACTAACCCAGGACCCAAACGGCCTGTTTGACAATCAGGTGCCATCCCCGCGGGGGTGGTACCGCGCATGCATTCGGGCGAGTCGAACGCGACTTACATGGGTGTAGATCTGCGTGGTCGTGAGATCGGCGTGGCCCAGCATCGCCTGGACGGAGCGCAGGTCGGCGCCATTCTCGAGCAGGTGCGTGGCGAAGGAGTGACGCAGAACATGAGGCGAGACCTTGCCGGTGAGCCCCGCCTGACGCGCGTAGGACCGAAGCCGAGCCCACATGTTCTGTCGGCTCATCGCCGAGCCGCGCCGGCTGACGAACAGGGCGGGGCAGGTGCCGGTCGGATCGAGCGCCGGCCTGGCGTCTGAGACGTACAGCCGGATCAGGTCGATGGCCTGCTCCCCTACCGGGACGAATCGCTCCTTCCTCCCCTTCCCCATCACTCTGACGATCGACTCGTGCGGGTCGAGGTTCCGCCACGGCAGTGACACGAGCTCGCTGACGCGCAGGCCACATGAATAGAGCAGCTCGATCATGGCGGCATCGCGCAGTCCCAGCGGCACCGCGCGATCGGGCGCGGCCAGGATCGCCTCGACGTGCTCACTCGACAGCACCGTGGGCAGCGGCGCACCGAACCTCGGCGCCGGGACATGGGCGGTCGGATTCTCGGTGACGACCTGTTCACGCATCAGGTACGCGAACAGACCTCGCACGCTCGAGCGGGCACGCACGACACTGCGCGGCCCAAGGCCTTCCGTCTCCGACAGGTGCGCCACCCACTCCGAGATGTGGTGGCGCTCGACCGCCTGCGGACTGTCGATCCCTTGCGCCTCGAGCCACGACGTGAGTCGCTCCAGGTCACGCGCATAGGCCTCTGCGGTGTTCGGCGAGCGGCCACGCTCGACCCTCAGATCATACATGAACCCCTCGATAGCGGCCCTCATGCATAACCTCAGGTTCCGGAGGATAAAAGCTCTTTGAGATGGTATATCAGGCTGTGGGCCTGCCTCGGGGACAGGGCGTCGGGGTCGGCATTCGCTACCGCTTCACGAATCACATCAGGGGCGACAACGGGTGGTTCAGCCTCGGTCTCGTCGGGTGTTCCCGCGGCGCCGAACAGGCTCAGTTGGTGCTGTTCATTGCGGGGGCCATGCTTCTCGAACCTTGTCAGCAAGGTGCGGGCACGGGCGATGACCGGCTCCGGGAGGCCCGCGAGTCGGGCGCACTGGATGCCATAGGACCGGCTGGCGCCACCCTCCTTGAGCCGGCGGAGGAACACGATGCGGTCGCCATGTTCCGCAACCGCGACCGACTGGTTCACCACTCCGCGGCGGGTCGCGGCCAGCTCACACAGCTCGTGGTAGTGCGTCGCGAACATGGTGCGACATCGGATGCGGGTAGCCAGGTCCTCCGCCACGGCCCAGGCGATGGACAACCCGTCATAGGTCGACGTGCCGCGCCCGATCTCGTCGAGCACCACGAGCGACCTTGGCGTGGCTCCGTGCAGGATGGCACTGGTCTCCGACATCTCCACCATGAACGTGGACTGGCCTCGCGCGAGGTCGTCCGCCGCTCCCACCCGCGTGAAGATGCGGTCGCAGATGCCGATGTGGGCGGCATCCGCCGGGACGAACGACCCCATCTGGGCGAGCAGGGTGATCAGCGCCACCTGGCGCATGATGGTGGACTTCCCTGACATGTTGGGTCCGGTGAGGATGATCAGCTGTCGGTCCTCGCGGTCCAGGGTGACGTCGTTGGGCACGAAGCCGGCGTCCTCCATCATGGCTTCGACCACCGGATGACGCCCGGCGACGATCGTCAGCTGGTCGGAGGTGTCGACCACCGGGCGGCACCACCTCTGGTGGCTCGCGAGCTGCGCCAGGGCGGCGAGGGCATCCAACGCCGCGAGCCGACGGGCGAGGGCCGACAACCGAGCTGCTTCGTCAGCGACCCGGTCACGGAGCGTGACGAACAGGTCGTACTCAAGGGCCTTGCGCCGCTCGTCGGCGGTCACCAGCTTTTCTTCGAGCTCCTTGAGCTCAGGCGTGATGTAGCGCTCACAGTTGGAGAGGGTCTGCTTGCGAAGGTAGCGATCCGGGACTCGGTGCAGGTTGGCGCGGGAGACTTCTATGAAGTATCCGAAGACACGGTTGCTCCGGACTTTCAGAGAGGAGATGCCGGTCTCTTTCCGCTGGGTCGCTTCGAACCGGTTGAGCACGTCGACGCCCTGAAGTGCGAGAGCCGTGAGCTCGTCGAGCTCGGCGTTCACGCCCTCTCGGATCAGCCCCCCCTCGGTGAGGGTGATTGCGGGGTCCTCCAGGAGCACACGGTCGAGCTCGGAGGCCACGTCGGCGCACAGATCCCCCACCGCGTGAGCGGCCAGTCCACGCATCTGCGCCACCACCCGCGCGACCTGCGGCGCGGAGGCGAGCGATGCGCGAAGGCCGGCCAGATCCCGCGCGTGCGCGGTGCCTTGCACCACCCGGGTGCCGATGCGCTCGATGTCGACGACGGACTTCAGCGCCGAGCGGAGGTCGTCCAGGTGTGCCGGGGCATCGACCAGCGCGGCGACGGCGGACTGTCGGCCGAGGATCGGCGCGAGATCCAGCAGTGGCGCGACAATCCAGTCCTTGAGCATCCGGGAGCCCATCGGTGTGACGCTTCGGTCCATGAGCCAGAGGAGGCTGCCCTTTCTACGGCTGCCGATGAGCGTACGGGTGAGCTCCAGGTTTCGGCGGCTGGTGTCGTCCAACACCATCAGGCCGGTCGTTTGGTAGGCGTGCAGTGTGTGCACGTTCCCCAGCGCCCGCTTCTGGGTGTCGCGGACGTAGCGCAGCAGAGCGCCCGCGGCGCATACGCCCGCGGTCATGCCGTCTACGACCCCGAACCCGGCGAGGTCGTGCACGCCGAGCACGTCGTGCAGCTCACGCCTTGCCTCCCCTGCCTCCCACGCGCTGGGCTGCGCCAGGCTGCGCGTGGCGCTCTTCGCAGCCTCGACGACAGCGGGGTCGTCCGAGCCTGGCGCGAACAAAACCTCCCGCGGTTCATGCCGTGAGAGCTCCAGCGCGGCGCCTCCCACATCGTCGGCGACAGTGAGGCGGAGATCACCGGTCGAGGCGTCGAACAATGCGACCCCCCACCGATCCGCCAGCCTGCACACACCCGCCAGCCAGTTGGGCTCCCGGGCGGTCAGCGAGGTGGGGTCGAGCGCGACGCCCGGGGTGACCACCCGCACGATCTCGCGCCTCACCAGGCCCTTGGCCAAGCGCGGGTCCTCGACCTGGTCGGCCAGCGCCACCCGATATCCGGCCTCGACCAGCCGCTGGATGTAGCCGTGCACCGCATGGTGGGGCACGCCGGCCATCGGCACCGGATTGGGATCCTGCTTGTTCCGGGCGGTGAGCGTCAGCTCGAGCAGCGGGGCCGCGATCTCGGCGTCCTCGAAGAACATCTCGTAGAAGTCGCCCATCCGAAACATGAGGATGGCATCAGGTTCTTCGGCCTTCAACGCGTGGAACTGCCGGAACATCGGCGTCGTCACGCAGTCCTCCTCTGCCACACCACCGCTTGGTGCGCGTCTTCGCCATGGGTCGGGGGCGCAGAGCTCCAGGTGTGCTGCAGCTCGAGCTCGGGGTGCAAGGTCGCCATCCAGGCCACATGTGCAGCGCCCTCCTCGGGCTCGGGACTGCATGCTGCGTACACCAGCCGCCCACCCTGGGCGACATGGGGAATGACCGCCTCCAGGATGCTGCGCTGGCGCTCTCCCGCGGCCTCGAAGTCGCCTGGGTGGCGGCGCCAACGCACCTCGGGGTGGCGTCGCAGCGTGCCGAGCGCGGTGCAGGGAGCGTCCACGAGCACCACGTCGTAGGTCGCGCCATCGGGGAGCGGCCCGGTCGACCAATCATGCCGTTTGCAGGTGAGGTCG
>JBLFXJ010000161.1:0-17136 GCA_047609825.1 Myxococcota bacterium | reverse complement strand
TGGTGAGCGAGAGGGTCTCGTCGATCACGTCGAACCGGGCCTGGTCGGCGTCGGACGCCACCGCGGTGAGGCACACGCCGTCCACGGCGATGGAGGCGCCGATCGTCAGCCCCGTCAGCGCGCCGGGCGGGAACTGGAGGGTGAGTGCGCGCACGCCGTCGGTGTCAGTGACCCCCGCGACCGTCGCCCGCCCCTGAACGATGCCGGTGAACACGCGGCCTCCTGACGATGCCTTCGGGTAGCCTGCCAAGACGAAGTACGCCCGACCCCCAATAGGGGGCCGGGCGTTTTCGGCGGTGGGGCGCACAGCCGGCGCTCCCCGCAAAGTCTTGCATCTCTGGCCTGAAGGCCATGCAGGGGTCGTGCCAACATCGCAAAATGAGCGATTTTAATGGTTGGCCCGTCCTCGGCGCACGCTCAGACCACCGATCGAACCGAAAACCGCGACATCGATGTCATGGTGGGCTCCGAGCCACCGCGCCCTCCCGGCCAGGAACCCGACCGGCAACAGTCAAACCGCGAATATCCTCCGATTCATGGATCAGTGGCCCCCGACAGATCGTGACATCGACGTCATCCTGCCCATCACGGGAGCAGATCGACCGGCTGCGCCCGGTAGATGAACCCTTCTGCCGGGCGCCCCCCGCCAGCACATGCCGCGGTGGCCTTCCACGCGAACGGGCCGCCATCGCCGGGCAGCTCATACAGCGTGTGCTGGCCGGCGCAGGTGGCCACGATGCGACCACTGTCCAAGAAGAACGCGGAGGACTGACCTGGACATGCCGACTCGAGCGGGTGCTCGGCCCCGACGGTCCAGGTGCCGGCGCCGAGGTCCAGGTCGAGCTCGAGCACCCGGCTGAACGGCTGCGAGCTGTTGTCGAACACCGTCAGCCGACCGTCGGGCAGCGCTTCGACGTGGTGCTGGTTGGCAAACTCCACCGGGATCGGGCCCGCAGGCAGGCGCTCGAGGGAGGACGACAGGGCGGCCGAGTAGCCCCCCACCACCGTCCACACGACCTCGCCGAAGTCCTCCGTGTGCGGGTCGGCGCGGATCGCGAGCAGCGTGTCCTGGTTGTGCAGCGACAGGTGGGCGGTGCCGTCACCGTCCACCGACACGGCGTTAGCATGCGTGAAGTCCCACGCGCCGAGGCCGAACCACCCCGCCCAGTACCCGCCGATGCCGCCCGAGGCCGGCTCCAGCGGGATGTGGTCGGCGAGCCGGAGCGTGTGCCGCTCGCCCTCCGCGTCCCAGATGTACAGGCCGTCGACGATCATCCGGTCGCCCTCGGGACCGACGATCTCCTCGGCATACACAGCGTAGAGCATGCCATTCCACAGGCCGAGGTCGTGGTGGATCGGGTGTTCGAAGTCGCCGGCGTCCAGCGAGTAGGCCCGGCGGATCGCACCGTCGAACCCGATCTCCCAGATCCAGTCGCCCTCGACGGTCACCAGCCACGACCCGTCGCCGGTGTCGCGGAAGCCGCGCAGCACCCGGCCCAGGCGCGGGTCTCCGGTGAGGGCGTCCAGGTCGTGGTACCAGCGCATGCGACCTCGGGTATCGGCCACCAGCACCTGGGTGTCGCCGTCGCAGCCGAAGCTGAACCCGAAGAAGTCGAAGGTGGGCACGCCGGACAGGGTGAACACCACGTCGGCATCCGGTGGAAGGGGTCCGGTGAGGAAGTCGCCGGTGGCGTCGCCGGAGAAGCCGACGGGGCGCACGGTCCAGGTCCACACGGTGTCGGCGAGCAGCCCCCATACTGGCACGGTGCCTGTGGCGAGGGCGTCCACGGGGAACACCAGCACATCCGCGCCCGCGGTGAGCGTGATCTCCCACGCCGCCTCGACCTCGGCGTCGATGGTGCAGCTGGCCCGGAGCACGTTGTCGGCCGCGGGGGCGCACTCGGCGGTGAACGCGAGCGGGGGCGCCGTCGTGTCGGTGTCGGTGTCGGAGTCGGTGTCCGAATCGGTGTCCGTGTCCGTGTCCGTGTCCGCGTCGGAGTCCGCGTCGGAATCGGCGTCCGCATCCGAATCGGTGTCCGCGTCGGCGTCGGTGTCCGTGTCCGTATCGACCACGGGAGGCGCCGTGTCGGCCTTGTTCGCCGGTCCTTCCCCGCAGGCACAGAGCACCGCCACCCACCACACCGCTGCCCGCATGCCCCCTCCCTCCACGGGAGCCTACCCGAGGCCCGCGCCGGTCGCCCCCACACTCGCCACCGGCAGCTGCAGGGTCACCTCCCACCCGCCCTCGGGGTGGTTCCGCCCGCGCACGCTGCCCCCCATCCGGGCCACGAGACCCCGCACCAGCGACAGGCCGATGCCGGTGCCCTTGGTGGTGCGCGTGAGCTCCCGCTCGCCCCGGACGAACGGCTCGAACACCGCGTCGAGCTGGCCCGCTGGCACCCCGGGTCCCCGGTCCCGCACCCGCACCCGCACTGCACCATCGACCGCCACAGCCTCGACCGTCACGCGTTTGTCGTCGGCCGAGGCGGAGAACTTGAGGGCATTGTCCACCAGGTTGAGCAGCACCTGGAGCAGTCCATCGCGGTCGAAGCGCACCGTGGGCAGGTCGGGCGGCACGGCCAGCTCGATCTCGAACCCGAGCTCGCGGGCGTGGGGGCCGAGCACGTCCACCACCTCGGAGAGCACCGGGCCCACATCGCCCACCACGGTCGCCCCGGCCACCCCTCGCTCGAGCCGCGCCAGCTCGAGCACGTTGCCGATCAGGCGCGACAGACGCTCGCTCTCAGCCGCGATGGTGCCGTAGTACTCCTGCCGGTGGGCAGCGGAGAGCACCATGCCATCCCGCAGCATCTCGGCGTACATGCGGATGGCGGTGAGCGGCGTCTTCAGCTCATGGCTCACGGCGGCCACGAAGTCGGTGCGGCGCTGGGCGAACTCGAGCTCGGTGGCCACGGCCCGGTCGAGCGCGAGCACACCGGCGGCGAGGGTGAGGCCGAGGAGCGCTGTGAGCACGAGCAACGGGAGGAGGACCGGGGTCTCACCAGGGAGACGGTCGAGGGAGACCGAGGCGGACAGGCCGTCGAAGGGCGCGCCGAACCGGTGATCGAAGGCGTGGACCCGCACGAGGGCAGGCCCATCCCACGCCAGCTCGGCGAAGTCGGCCAGCTCGCCGGTGAGCACGTCGGCCGACAGGGCGGAGGTGAGCCGCTCCAGGTCCACCACGAACCCCTGCACGAAGGGCTCGCCCGCGATCTCGACCCGGCGGTGGAGCACCACAGTGTCGGCCACGCGGGCGCCCTGGAACGGCTCCACGCGCACGTCCACCTGCACCTGCACCGCCTCGGGGGCGGGGGGCGGGTCCACCACCTCTCGCAGGTCTTCGGCCCGGTTGTCGAGGAACCCCATCAGGTTCGCGGTCTGGGTCTGGACCGTGCGGGAGGTGCGGGCGGAGCGCTTGCTCACGCCCCGGTTCAGGCTGCTGCCCACCGTCTGCTTGTACGCGTCCGCCGCCTGGGCCATGGGGGGCGCAGCAGCCTGGACGGGCTCGGGAGGGGGCACCTGCCGTTCCATGTTGTTGGCAGGTTGGGCCGGCTCAGGTCGGCCCACACCCGCATCCACTGCGGTGTGCACAGCCGCGCGTACAGAGTCGAGGGCTGGCTCGGCAGTCCAGCCATCGCCCAACGCCAGGGCCGCCTCGCTCTCCCGGGGTGCATGGGGCAGGTAGAGCTGCCCATCCGGGTCGATCTGGAACCACCCGAGGATCGGCCCCGCAGGGTCGGGCAGGTCGGCGAGCGGGCTCCGCACCAACCCCACAGCCGACGCCACCGCCTGACGCCCCGGCACGTAGTAGTGACGGTACTCCAGGAACGACCTCTGCTCTTCTCGCTGCACCAGGTCGGACAGCTCGGCCTCGAGGGCATCGAACAGGCGCTCGGCGACGATGCCGTGCCGCAAGCGCTCCTCGGCGGCCGCCTGCCAGGCCGACCACCCCACCAGCCCGACCGCACCGAGCAGCACGAGACCCGCGAGGAGCGCCAGCAGCGGTCGGATCGCGGCGCGCCTCATGGGCTCGCGCGGTAGCCGATGCCGCGCACCGTCTCGACCACGTGGGCATCGGTGAGGGCGGCGAGCTTCTTCCGCAGCTTCGCCACGTGCATGTCCACGCACCGGGTCTGCACACCCTCGGTGCGCGCATAGCCCCACACCTCGCGCAGCAGCTCGTCCCTCGGCACCGCGCGCCCGGGGGACCGCACCAGGTACGCGAGCAGCTCAACGTCCCGGGGGGACAGCTCCACCTCGCCGCCATCTCCCGCCACCAGGCGCTCCCCATCCACCGCCACCCCGCCCACCACGAACCGCTGCCGGCCATGCCCCGACCGCCGCAGGAGCGCGTCCACCCGCGCCACCACCTGAGCGACGGAGAACGGCTTGGTCACGTAGTCATCGGCGCCGCGGCGGAAGCCGTCCAACACATCGGCCTCGCCGCCCCGGGCCGTGAGCACCAGGATCGCCTGGCTCGGGAACGCCTCCCGAGCCCGCTCGCAGATGGTGAGCCCGTCCACGCCGGGCAGCATCACGTCGAGCACGAGCAGATCGTAGGCCCCCGAGAGGGCCTCGCGCAGGCCCTCGTCGCCGGTCGCGGCAGCGGTGGGCTGGTGGCCGTGGAACGCGAGCACGTCGCACAGACCCCGCCGGATGGCGGCTTCGTCCTCGACGACCAGGATGCGGGCAGACATGGGGCCAGCCTAACCCCAGCGCGCACCGCCGGAGGTAAGCGCTGTGTAACCACCGACCGCCGCGACGTTACCGAGCGGATACATCGAGACAACAGGTTGCTCCATAGATTGTCGGCACAACAGCCCACCGTGGAGTCACCCATGACCGCATCCGAGCGCACCCTCCGAATCCTCGCCGCCGGCAGCGTGCCGGTGGTGCTGCTGATGATCGCCGCCGCCGCCAAAGCGCCCTTGGCCTCAGCGGTCTCCCCAGACCCCGCTGCGTTCAGCTCGTTCCCTGGGGCGCCTCCGCCGCCTCCGATCCACATCGCACACCCGGCCCCCGCCACCGCCGCCGCGTCCGTTCGCTCGGTGCGGTTCACCGGTGAGCTGGACCGCTCGGCCGTGCTCCGGGGCTCCGACGGCACCGTGCATGTGCAGGTGGGCATCCAGTCGCTCCACCCCGAAGGGCAGACGAACCGGGTGCCCACCGACCTCGTGGTGGTGCTCGACCGCTCGGGCTCCATGGGCGGGGACAAGATGCTCGACGCCAAGGCGGCCGCCTCGGAGCTCGTGTCGCAGCTCGGCGCCGAGGACCGCATGTCACTGGTGACCTTCGCCGGCGGCGCCACCGTGGACTGGCCGCTGAGCCCCGCCACCCCCACCAACCGCGCCCAGTGGCACGGCCAGCTCTCCCGCCTGTCCGCGGGCGGCGGCACAGAGATGCAGGCGGGCATCGACGCGGGCCGAGGTCAGCTCGCGGCCCAGGCCGGCCGGGCACGGAGGGTGATCCTGATCTCCGACGGCATCCCCAACCAGCGCGAAGGGCTGGTGGAGCGCGCCCGCAGCCTGTCGGTGGCCGAGGTGCCCATGTCGGCCGTGGGCATCGGCAACGACTACGACGAAGGACTGATGACCGCGCTGGCGGATGCGGGCACCGGCAACTTCTACTGGGCCACCCGCGGGCACGACCTGGCGAGAGTGTTCTCCGACGAGCTGGGCGCGTCCCGCGACACGGTGGCGAGCGGCCTCGCCGTGCACCTGGACCTGCCGCCCGGCGTGAGCCTGGTCGACGCCGCCGGCTACCCCATCGAGCACGACGCCAGTGGCCCCATGTTCCGGATCGGCAGCCTGTTCGCCGGCCAGGACCGCCGGTTCTGGCTCACCCTGAAGGTCGACGCCTCCCTCGACGTCACCTCCGTCGACCTGGGCGACCTGGAGCTGACCTGGCGAGAGCTGGACGGGCGGGTGGGCACCGTCGTGGCCGACGCCGGCACCGTGGAGCTCACCGGCGACCGGGCGGCGTTCGTGGCCTCGGTGGACGCCGACAAGTGGGGCCAGTCCGTGGTGGAGGACGAATACAACCGGCTTCGCACGGGCGTCAGCGCCGCCGTCCAGTCGGGCAACCGCGCCGAGGCCGTGTCAGTCATCTCGGCGTACAAGCAGCGGATCGGATTGTTGAACGCCCAGATCGGCAGCGCGTCGGTGACGGACAACCTGGTGGAGGTCGACATCCTGGAGGCGGACGTGGCGGCCCAGTTCGAGGGCGCGGACCAACGGTCGAAGCAGAACATCTGGGCGAAGACGACCCGGTCGTCGTCCTACCAGAGCCGGCGGGTCGGCTCGGCCCAGTCGTACTGACGCAGGGCTGGAGACCGGGGCCGCGCGACAAGGTCGCTCAGCCCTCCGGGTCGCCCTTCTCCCGCCAGTCCCGCATCAAGCCTTCCTGTGCCGTGGAGGCCACCAGGCGCCCGTGCCGGTCGAAGAACCGCCCGCGCACCAGGCCGCGGCCGCCGCTCGCCGATGGGCTCTCCATCACGTGCAGCAGCCAGTCGTCGAACCGGAACGGGCGGTGGAACCACATGGCGTGATCCAGGCTCGCCACCTGCATCCCGGGGGTGAGCCACGACACGCCGTGGGGCTGCATCGCGGTGACCAGGAACTGGAAGTCGCTGGCGTAGGCCAACAAGTAGCGCTGGAGCGCCGGATCATCGGGCAGGGGGTCGGCGGAGCGGTACCAGACCGAGCGCTGCGGCGGCGCCTTGCGGGGGCGCAGCGAGCTGTAGCCCTCCACCGGCCGCACCTCGATGGGCCGCTCGGCGGTGGCCTGCTCGCGGAACAACTCGGGGATGCGGTCCGCGTTGCGCCGGTTGCGCTCGAGCTCCGACTCCAGGCCATCCGGACCCGGCACCGTGGGCATGGGCGCCCGGTGCTCCAGCCCCGGCTCCACCACCTGGAACGACGCCGACATGTTGAAGATGGCCTTGCCGCCCTGGATCGCCACCACCCGCCGGGTGGTGAAGCTGCGACCGTCGCGGATGGGGTCCACCTCGTAGATCACCGGGCGGGAGGCATCGCCCCGGCGGAGGAAGTACCCGTGCAGGCTGTGCACCGGCCGGTCTTCGGGCACGGTCTGGGCCGCGGCCGACAGCGCCTGACCGAGCACCTGGCCGCCGAAGATGGCGCCCCAGCCGAGGTCCTGGCTCTGGCCGCGGAACAGGTGGGCCTCGATGCGTTCGAGGCGGAGGAGGTCGACGAGCTCTGAGAGGACTGCGCGCATGGGGTGCGGCTATCGCTCACCGCTGCGGCGGGCCAAGCTCTCCCGAGCTCCCGCTCCAGCCGCCCGACCACGAACGCCGAGCGGCGGGGTGGTCGCTCACGGCCACGCCCGACCGGGTGCGGAACACCTCCGGCAACACCCGTCATCGAGCCAGTCACGCCACCGGGTTGTCCACACGCAGCCCGTCGAACCGTGCGAAGTCGCGGTCGGCGCTGCACAATATCAGCCCATGATCGATTGCGAGCGCTGCGAGGTGTGTGTGCATCACGAGCCTGGATGTCAACCCGGTCCCTGCCACCAGAGCGTGCATCGTGTCGGCGTGACGAGGTGTCTCCGCTGGCGTCCACACGGGTGGCAGGGCGAGCCAGTCGGTGACCTGCCTCCACGCGATGTCCATGGGCAGCGGCCGCGGGAAGATGCGAGGGTTGGTCGAGATGCGAAGGAAGGCCAGCAGTGACGGCCAGGGCAGCCCGACCCCCTCGCGCCCGTTCAGCTTCTCGTCGAGCCACGCGCGGGCACGTTGGTGCTCCGGATAGGATGCAAGCCGCGCGTACAGCAGGAGGTTCGCATCGACGAGGATCACCGATAGTCCTCGCCTTCGGCGAACACCAGGAGCTCGTGTACGCAGTGGACGCCCTGGAGTCGCGGCGGACCGGGATCGGTTGACGGGGTCATGTACGGTTCGCGGGGCTCTTCGGCAGGGGCTGCGGCCAGGCCCAGACGGATCGCGTCGTTCACGACCTCCTTCCAGCTCCGTCCCGACTGGCGCTGGCGCTGGCGAAGTGCACTTGCCAGGTCAGGATCGAGCGTGAGTGTGGTGCGCATGGGAACCCCTGATGCTCTCGCATCACGCTATCACGCATCACGCACTACACCACCGACAAGCAGGCCCGTCAGCAGCGCCGCATGCGGCACGCCCAGGTCGCGGAGCTGTCCGACCAACGCGTCGAAGGTGTGCATCGAAACCTCCAACCGTCCCAACCGTGCTCGTCGTGCGCCCTCGGCAGGGAAGCCGGACCGACGGTGGAGGGCTACCCTCCGTACCAGACCCACACCGCCGGAGTCCATGCGTCCCTGGGTGCCACTGCTGCTGCTCGCCTGCGCCGGTCCGGACCCCGAACAGCGGCCCGACGAGCCGGTGTGCGTGCAGGCCACCGTGGTGTCCACCGACCCCGGCGGCGAGACCATGGCGGTCGGCGTGCCAGAGTCCGAGGTGTGCGTCGCGGTCACCGCCGGCAGCCCGCTCACCCTCGACGTGCGCTGGACCACCGCCGAACCGGGCACGAGCGAGGTCGAGTTCCACGAGCCCGGAGGCCCCACCTGGCGCATCGGGGATGACACCCTCACCACCGACCACGCAGTGACCCTGTACGGCCTGCACGCCGACACCGACGTGACGGTGGCGGCGCGCTCCGAGCTCGCCGACGGCTCGGTGGTGCACGCGGAGGGCATGGTGGTGCGCACCGGCTCGCTGCCGCCGTGGGTCCCCGAGGCCGAGGTGCTCACCCACGACAAGGCGCGCACGCAGCCCGGCTGGACCCTGCTCAACCTGTCGAACCGCGACGCCGACTGGCCCCCCACCGCCGTGGCCTACGACGCCGACGGGCGCCCGGTGTGGTTCGAGACCACCTCCGACGGCGAGGACAGCCGGGGAGACCTGGACGTGTCGCTCACCCCGGACGGCACCGTGCTCGTGGGCGCCTCCGGCTCGGGAATCCGGGCCGTGGAGCTGTCGTGGGCCGGCGAGGTGCTGTGGACGGGGCCGGAGCAGTCCCCATTGCTGCACCACCACCACGCCGAGAAGCAGGCCGACGGCTCGTACGTGATGCTCCAGCACGACCCCGCACCCGACGGCGACGCCACCCTCGACCGCATCGTGCGGTACGCGGCCGACCACTCCGTACTGTGGGAGTGGAGCCCGTTCGACCACCTCGACCTGCCAGACCCGCTCCCCGACGACTGGATGCACAGCAACGCGGTCACCATCACCGACGATGTCGTGTACCTGAGCTGCCGCGACCGGGACCTGATCTACGGGATCGACCCCCACACCGGCGACGTGCTGCATGCGCTCGGCCGCGGGGGGGACTTCCCGCTGCGCTCCGGCCGGTGGTTCATCGGGCAGCACGACCCCGAGCTGCAGGCCGACGGGTCGTGGCTGATCTACGACAACCGCGGCCTGGGCTGGAGCCACAGCCGGGTGGTACGCATGGGCATCAACGGCGGTTGGGCCGAGATCCTGTGGGAGTTCCCCGGCGATGCGGAGCTGAACGACCCCTGGTACACCGAGGACTGGTCCAGCGGCATCTGGGGTGACGCGGACGCCCTGCCGAACGGCAACGTGCTGGTCGGCGCCGGCAGCCGCGACGACGGCGACGAGAGCCGCGTGTTCGAGGTGACCCGGGAGGGCGAGGTGGTGTGGGCGATCCGCTGGCCGGACCAGCCGGGCATCGTCGGCCTGTACCGGGCGGAGCGAATCGACGTGCCCTTACAGCGCCTCTGATCCCAGCGCGCCTGCCTGTTCCAACAGCGGGCCATAGTGGGTGCGCCACTCCGACAGCATCAGCTCGAACGGGATGGTGGCGAAGGCGCCGTGGTCGGTGACGTACTCCATGAACCGACCGTCCTTGGCGTCATACGCCTGGAATATACTATCGGACGTTCCGTCGAACTCCAGCGGGGCCACCCCGAGGCGGGCGCACAACCCCGCGTTGAAGGCCGGGGTCGCGGCCACCCACTGCCCAGCGAGGAACAGCCCGGTGTAGCCGTGGAACACCAGCAGATCGGTGCCGAGGTGGGCCTCGAGTCGTGAGGTGCCCACGTGGTTGCGCACGTTGGCGAAGTGCAGCCGGCTGGGGATGCCCACGGCGCGGGCGGCGGCTGCGAGCAGGAGCGCCTTGTCGATGCAGTGGCCGCCCTCGGAGCGCTCGCGCAGGAGCAGGCCGCTGGCCGTGAACGCGTCCGGCGTGAAGAACAGGCGGTACGGGTTGTATCGGAAGCCGTCGCGCACCGCGAGGTACAGCGCCACCGCCGCCTCCCGGGGTGGCAGGCCGTTCGCGTGTTCCTCGGCATAGGCCACCACCGCGGGATGGTCGCTGTCCACATGCCGGTCCGGCGAGACGAAGGGGTCCATGCCCGTGGCTAACCCCCACGCGCAACGCGGGGTGAGACGCCAGATCGTGCGCGCTGCTCGATCGGGTGCCTTGCCCCGCCGCGGACCTGGGTCCGCCTGGGTGCCAGACCCCGCCGCGGACCCGGGTCCGCCTGCGGCGTGCGCCCCACGCTCTGGGAACCTCCGCAGCCGCCCGCTGTCCGAGTTCCTGCCGACCAACGACCGGAGGCCCGGATGCGACGCCCCCCACACATCGCCGACCCCTGCCACGCGGACTGGTCGGCGATGACCGGCGACGACCGTCGCCGATTCTGCGTCGAGTGCACCCAGCACGTGCACGACCTGTCGGCGATGAGCGAACCCGAAGCCCACGATCTCCTCGATGCGCTCGACGAAGGCCGACTGTGCGTTCGCTACGCCGTTCGCCCCGACGGCCGGATGCAGCACCGGCCCATCTTGGCCCGAGCCGCCTTCACCGCGGCCCTCGGGGCCAGCTTGCTCGCCATGCCCGCTGCCGCGTCCGTGCAGGCCGAACCCGCCTCCGGCACCGTGCTCGACCGGCTCCACGACCTGGTCGACAAGGCCCGGGACTGGCTGGATGGCGCGCCGCTGCAGACCGAGCCCGCCGTGGACCTCGACCAGCTCGAGACCTGTCCGCGCGACGCTGACCCTGCCACCGAGGAGCCCATCCGGACCCAGGGAGCGGTGCTCATCTCGAGCATGTTGGGGCGTCGACCGCGAGCCCCGACGCCCGCCGCCCCGCCCGCAACCCTGCCCGACCTGGGCAACCGTGGACGACCCGCGCTCCCACCCATGGTGAAAGGCGAGGTGGCCGCCCCGCGAGAGTGATCCTGCGACCCCCCCGAGCACCCGTGACTCGGCCGCCGCGGTCCGCTACCTGACCCACAGGAGAGCGCATGCGCCGAGTCCTGTGGGTCGCACTGTTGGTCGGCTGCGCGCCCACGCCCACCCGCGTGCCCGTA
This sequence comes from Myxococcota bacterium, assembly GCA_047609825.1. GTDB lineage: Bacteria > Myxococcota_A > UBA796 > UBA796. Next base: position 5,805 of record JBLFXJ010000161.1, on the reverse strand, counting down.
GACGCCACGGTCGACTCCGGCAGCGCCCCACCCGCCGTGGACCTCCCCCCGCAGACCACGCCCTCCGACCCCGATGGCCGCTGCGACCACCCGCCCCGCATCGACTGGCTCTCGGAACCGGCGGGCGACCCCCTGGCCGATGGCGACCCCGTCCAGCTTGTCAACGGCCACCAAGGGGGCTGGCATATCGCCCTCAACGCCAGCGTTCGGGGCCCCCGAGACCTGTGGATGCACCCCGTCATCACCCGGGCCGACACCGGCGAGCAGCTCGCCGGTGAGGACAACACGCTCACCGTGCGCTTGTGGGCCTGGGACCCCTCCACCTGCATCGGCCTGCTCACCGACCTGCAGGCCAGGATCGACGAGCCGACACACATGGACCGCGACGCCATCTGCGCCCTCGCCGGCGCCCGCTTGAACCTCATGCTCGAGGTCACCGACCTGGAGTCCGACGCGAGCGCCACCGCCTCCGTACAGGTGGTCGCCATCCCCGATCCCGACGACGACTGCCCATGATCACCGTCGGCCTCCTGCTCGCCTGCAGCGGACCGCCCGCACCACCGCCGTACGAGGGTATTGTTCAGGTGGCAGGCATCGTTCACGGCTGGGATGGCACCGGCGACGTAGCGGTGGAGGCCTGCGGCGCCGGCACCCTGGTCGAGCCCGACAACACCTTCGTCACCGAGCTCGACAGCGCCTGCGAGCTGCGGCTGGTGTGGGAGCGCGATGGCGCCCGAGCGCTGGGACCATGGACCGCCCTGCACGCCACCGGCCCCGTGGTCGGCATCGCCCTCACCCTGCCACCCGAGTCCGCGCTGGAGCCCCTCCCGGCCGACGCCATCGCCGAGCGCAGGGCGATCATCGAGGCCGCCATCGATCAGCTCGAGGCCTCCCCCGAGGCACCTGCCCAGACGGTCCGCGACGACTGGTGAGCGCCCTCCACTGACGGATCGCGCTCGCGCCTGCTCGTCGCTGTCGTCCCGGGTACACTGCGCTGCATGGGGGTCTCCGATGCGCCTGTTCGCCCTGCTGCTGCTCATCGCCTGCGAATCCGGCACCAGCGATCCCGACAAGCCGCCCGCAGAGATCTGCGACAACCTCGAGGATGACGACCTCGACGAGCTCGCCGACTGCGCCGACCCCGACTGCGCGGCCAGCTGCGGCGAGGTGTGCACCAACGGCACCGACGACGACCTCGACGGGCTCACCGACTGCCTCGACGACGACTGCGACGGCCTGTGCCCCGAGAACTGCGGGGACGGACGGGACAACGATGCCGACGGCGCAATCGACTGCGACGACCGCGACTGCTTCGGCTCCTGCCCCGAGGTGTGCGGGGATGGGTTCGACAACGATGGCGACGGCAAGGTGGACTGCCTGGACGAGGAGTGCGTCGACCCGACCTGCGCCGAGGTGTGCACCGACGGCCGCGACAACGACGCCGACGGCCTGGTGGACTGCGCAGACGACGACTGCAACGACCCGAGCTGCGACGAGATCTGCATCGACGGCCGCGACAACGACGCCGACGGCCGCATCGACTGCGATGACAGTGACTGCGACGGCGACTGCCCCGAGATCTGCACCGACGGCCGCGACAACGACGCCGACGGCCGGGTGGACTGCGACGATGAGGAGTGCGAGTCCGAGTGCGACGCCGACGGGGATGGCTTCTTCAACGAGGCCTTTGGTGGCGACGACTGCGACGACACCCGCGTCGACGTGAATCCCAGCCGCCCCGAGATCTGCAACGGCGAAGAGATTCTCGACGACGACTGCGACGGCCTGTTCGACGAAGCCGACCCCGACATCGACGTGTTCACCCTCATCGCCTGGGGCCCCGACCTCGACGGCGACGGCTACGGCACCGACGCCGACGTGATGTTCGCCTGCCAGCAGCCCGAGGGCTGGGGCTTCGCGGGCCAGGACTGCGACGACAGCCGCGACTACGTGAACCCCGAGATGCCCGAGATCTGCAACCCCGAGATCCCGCTGGATGACGACTGTGACGGCCTGGTGGATGACGCCGACCCGGACGTGACGGAGGACAGCTACCTCGAGTGGTACGCCGACCGGGACGACGACGGCTTCGGCGCCGACGACGACTTCGAGTACGCCTGCAGCCGCCCCGACGGCACGGCCGCCACCAACGACGACTGCGACGACGGCGACCCCACCGTCGGCCCGCCCAGCCTGTGGTACCCCGACGGCGACCGCGACGGCTTCGGCGCCGGCGAGCCAGTGGACCCCACCCCCACCTGCGATTCCCCCGGCCCCGGCCTGCGCCCCGACTGGATCGGCCTGGACTGTGACGACGGCGAGGCCCGCATCTACCCCGACGCCCCCGAGGTGTGCGACGACGGGATCGACCAGGACTGCGACGGGCTCGACAAGGCCTGCCGGCCCGACTGCGCCATCGGCGCCGACCTGCTCGCCGTGTCGCCCGACGCCGACGCCGTGGTGTGCAAAGACCCCGCCGCCGGCACCTGCGAGGAGGACTTCGGCACCCTGTGCCCCGTGGACTGGCACCTGTGCTCGCGGGAGGAGTTCCACAACCGCAACGACGGCTGGGCCGATCCCACGCCTCTTCCGACCACCCTCGGCACCATCCACTGCCGCGGCGCGGGCGGAGGCAGCGGTGCCGGGCACTACACGGTGTCCACGGCAACGCTCGGCGAAGACCAGGTATTCAACTGCTGGTACGGCAGCTCCCGCGCCACCTGCGAGACCGGGTATGGCTGCAACGAGACCACCTCCGCCGCCCTGTGCTGCGCGCCCAACCCGCTGTGCGGCAACGGCGTGGTCGACGCCCCCGAGGAGCTGTGCGACGACGGCAACCGGGACGAGACCGACGACTGCCTGAACAACTGCTGGTGGAAGAACCCGGCCGACCACGGCTTCGGCTGCTGAATCGAGGGCCACAGGCCAGCCACGACGCGGTACCATCCCCACCGGAGGCCCCATGCTCGCTCTACTGCTCGCGCTCGTACCGGTGCACGCCGCAACGCTGACCATCACCGGGGAATGCCCGGGCACCCTCGACCTGCTGCTCGGTGGCGTAGCGCCAGGCGCCGACGTGTTCCTGCTCGTGGGCGCCGGCCCCGGCTCCGATGCCATCCCCGGTGGCCCGTGCGCCGACGCCGACAGCTCCCTCTCCGGCCTGGCCCGTCACTTCGGGCCGTTCCGCACCGACATCGCCGGCGAGTTCCTCATCTCCCGGTCCTTCGGCGGCGGGCTCTGCCCGCGGTACGCATCCGTGCTCGACGCCGCCACCTGCACCACGTCCTCAGCCGTGCCATTCGCCCCCGGAGACGACGAGTTCGCCCATGACAACGGGCTCGGCGTCCTCTGGTACAACGGCGTTCCCACCGGCACGGTCGACGAGGCGCAGGCGAGCCTGTCCTGCGAGGCCAGCTACCCCGGCATGTGCGAGCGCCGAGACGGCGACTGTGCGGGCTCCGGCTACTGCTACTCCGGCGATCCGTCCTACGAGCCGTGCTGGGGCTGGGAGTCGGGCTGCAGCGGAGACGCAGGCCGAGTGTGGGAGTACGGCTCGTCCTACACCACCTACGGGTACTGGGACTGAGCCAGTTCGAACCGCGAGCGCCGCCATCCCCCCGGGGACAGCGGCGCCGTGGACGAGCCCGGGATGTCAGTCCGCGTCGACCCGAGCCGTGGTGCCGTCGAGGTAGACCGCGTACAGCGCCACACCCGCGTCGTCCGCGATGGCGAACACGTTCACCAGCGTGTCCACGCCGAGCTCGGGCACGGAGAAGGTCACGTCCGGCACCGCGTCTTCGTCGAGGTCGAGGCCGATGTTCAGCGCGCCGGGCGGCAGGTCGAGGCTGCCGTAGAACCCGAAGTCGAAGTCATCGAGGATCTTCACGCCACCGTCGAGTTCCCACACATCCACCGGGCCCACGCCCACCGCGGTGTGGATGACCTGCAGGCGGATCGAGCCGCGCTCGAGGCCGTCGAGGTTGTTCACGATGACGCCGGGCGCGATGGCGGCGAGCTCGTTGAACGCGATGACCGTGTACCCGAGACCCGCCTCGACAGGCAGCTCGGCGCTGATCACCGGGTCGACCCCACCCGCGACCGGAATGTCGATCTGGTAGGCGCCGGGGCTGACTTTCTTGGACGGCGAGGCGCCGAGGTACTCCACATCGCGGAGCACGCGGCGGTCACCACCGACCACTACGTCGACTGCGGGCGCATCGGGCGACAGGTGAACGACCTGCACGTAGCCCTTGCTGCCGCGCTCGGCGGACGCGCCGTTCTCCGCATCCCATGAGTCGGTCGCACCCTCACACGCAACCAGTCCCAGCGCTGCAATCACCATCATCATGTTCGTCGTGTTCATGTTGTTCTCCCTGTTGTTGAACGACAGGTAGGCCCTATTCAAAAGTTATTCAAACTCCGTTCAACCCAAACAGAGCAAAAACGCAGGAGGGACCAGACCACCACACAGATGTCAACTTTATTCATGACGAACGCCGCATATTGTCCCACTGATGCACCTCGTTCACGTCGACAGCGGGACTCGCGGGGCCATATTCACGTTCGCAGCAGCAGAGCGACACGCAGAGTGCCGGCCCCTGCGTACGGTACACACGCGCCGTCGCGTCTCGCCCGCTTGTCCAGATCGAACACATTTCGACCATTACCCCCTTAAACGCATGTTTTTTCTGCCCTTGCACCCAATCTGGCACGATCCCTGCTGAATGTCTGGGCAGGAGGTCCCCCATGCTCACCCTCGCCACCCTGCTCGTCGGACTCGCCACCGCCCAGCCCACCTCCGCCCTCGACCTCACCGTGGGCAGCCTGTCCGGAGCGGACGCCGTCGGCCTCGTCACCCGTGGCGGGCAGCCGTGGGATCGGGTGCAGATCGTGGCCGCGAGCGAGCGGGGACGCGCCTGCCTCGCAGACCTGGGTGCGTGCGTGCAGCTGTCCCCCGATGCGCGGGTGGTCGGGCGCAGCCTGGCCAGTGCACGCGGCGAGACCCTCACCCTCACGCCCCCACGGGCCGGGGGCGCCTGCTACCAGGCGGTCGTGCATCGTCGCGGTGATGTGCTGCGCTCAGACGTGGTGTGCGTGGGTGAGAATCTGTCCGCCCTCGGTCTGTGATCCGAAGTGGACGAACGCTTGACCGCGCCTTGTCCAGCCCTCCGGGTACCGTGGGCACACCCGAAACGGAGGCCACGTGTTCACGGCTTGGCTGCTTCTCGCGCCCGGCGCTCTCGCGCAAGACCTCGACCAGCTCGATCCCGGGCCCTACGCAGTGGCCATATGGGACTGGGAATGGGACCCGGTCAGCACCACCAACCCCGACACCGGTCGTCCGCTCCTCGCAGACCACTATGGCCGGGTGGCCTACCCCGTCGATGCGGACGGCGCGGTCGCTGAGGGCACGTTCCCCGTGGTGGTGTTCGCCCACGGAAGGTTCCACTCGGGGCCCACGCTGTGGTCCAACCACCTCGAGGCTGGCTACCTGATCGAGCACCTGGCCTCGTGGGGGATCATCGCCACGTCGGTGAACCTGGATGTGGTCGGTGAGTGGAGCTTCCCGGCCGCCATCCCCCAGCGGGGCGACCTGATCCGCGCCACCCTCGGCCGCACCTATGACCTCGAGGCACAGCCCGGCACCCCGCCAGACGGGCTGGCCGCTGCCATCGACCCCACCCGGGCCGTGCTCATCGGCCACTCCCGCGGTGGCGAGGGCTCGGTCGCAGCCGCCGTGCAGAACCTCGACGCAGGCAGCCCGCTGCCCATCGTCGCGGTCGCCACCATCGCGCCCACCGACTA
>JBLFXJ010000160.1:0-17184 GCA_047609825.1 Myxococcota bacterium | reverse complement strand
GGACCGCCGGAACCTGTACCTCGACATACAGCCCGCCCCAGCCGCGGTTTGTCTCGACCACTTCGAAGCCACTCACCGGCGCGCCGGTTCCGTCCAGCAGGGTGAGTTCGTGGCGGATCCCGCGGTCGAACCCGGTGCGCTGCACACTCGCGTCGGCGCCGTCGCCGACCAGGTACAGAGCCTGTGGCGAGATGACGACCATGCTGTCCCGCCCGCGTACCCAGCCGTCGGCGCGCAGATCGGCGGCCAGCCGCATGTCACCGGTCGGACACCGATCGATCCACATGCCGTGTCGGATGCCTGTCGGGATGCACGGAACGCCGACGCAGACACCGATGCAGGTGGCGACCACCAGGGCCGCCCCGCCCAGCACGATCCCTACCGACCTCGCGGGTCCGCGCTGACTCATGCTGCACGTCCCGGTGCCCGATCCATCTCGCCTCCCGTCTGGAGCCCGAACGCTCGAGCCCCGCGCTGCTTACACCTGCCGCCGACAACCCGAAATGAGCTCGGCGCCGCTGTCACCGGTCATCCGCTCTCCGGCGGCTTGCCGGGCCACTTGCAGTTCTTCATCGCGTTGCTGCACCGCACCGTGATCGTACGGTCCGCCTGGACTTTCAAGCCGCCCATCTCCCGGGCGTTGTGCCCGAGGTCGAAGTGAGCGTACACGCTCCACTCCCCGACGGGCACCAACCCCGGAAGCGGCACCTCCTCGCGCGACTCACCCGTGCCGCGCACGGCACGCACCGCCAGCCTTGTGTTGTCCACCTCGAGCCCCACGAAGCCCCGAGCCGGAGGGGGTTGGGCCGATGGGACTGGGTCGACGATCATCGGCTCGACCGTCGGACCGTCCGACGTGCCCGACTGCGAACCGGTCCCTTCCAACGGCGCCTCTGGCTGCGGCTTGGGATCGGGCGGCGGCTTGGGATCGGGCGGCGGCTTGGGACCGGGCGGCGGCCGTGGCGCAGGTCCGGCCTCGTCGCCCGTCGCTACGAGGTCGCTGCCCGGCGCGGGATCGGTCACCTTGACGTCGGCAGCTTTCACGCCCTTCTCGACCTCGACCACCGGCGCTGACGAGTCCGGCTCCGCCCGCGTCGAGGCCGCCACAGTGGGCTCCGGAGCATCGCTGATCTCAGCCGAGTCCGGCGTCGCGAACCACAGCCCCAGCAGGCCCAGGCCCCCGAACAGCGTGATCGCGAGCATCACCCAAGGCAGCACAGCGCGGGAAGGTCTGGGCAACGGCTCTGGCAGGGGGGCAGATCCGCTCCGCAGCGTGCCCTCCGTCAACATGCGCCCCTCGAGCTCGCCGCCAGTCGTGTTCGGGACTTGCCAGACATGGGTGCGGCACCACCGCGACAGCGACAGACCGCCGATCGTCTGGGCCTCCGCCTCGAGGCGAGACGCCAGCTCTCCCGCGGTGGGCCGCTCCGAGGGCGCATGAGCCAACATGCACTCCAACAGACGCCGCAACGATTCCGGCACCTCTGGGCCGAGACGAGCCCATCGCTCCTCCACGTGGCGGGCGTACAGGTCAGTGTCCACCGCCAACGCCACGATCATCGGCAGTGACCGGTCGCCATACCAGCGCTCGCCGGTCAGGCCCTCGAACACGAGCGACCCGAGACTGAACACATCCGACGCGGGCTCGGGTGCCGCCTCGAGAAACCGCTCGGGCGCCATATACGGCGGGCTTCCGACCAGCATGTCGGTCTGGGTCCGAGCCTCCCGCTCCGCGTCGTCGGCCCGGGCGATGCCGAAGTCCAGCAGACGCACCTCGCCATGTCGGCCCAGGCGGATATTCGATGGCTTGATGTCGCGGTGCACCAGATGAAGCTGGGCGCCGTCGTCTCCCCCCGCTGTCCACGCCGCGTCCAGGGCGGCGGCCACCTCGGCCACCACTTCGAGCAATGCGCGGGGCTCGATCCGGGTGTCGCCGATCAACGCCGCGCTCAGATCCTCACCATCCACGAACTCGCACACCAGCGCGATCCGACCATCGAGCTCGACCAGGTCGTGCACCTTCAGGATCGTGGGGTGATCGAGCCGAGCGAGCAGGCGGCCTTCATCGCGGAGTCGCCGCACAGCCTGCCCGCGAGGATCGAGGTCGCGCCGCAGCACCTTGACGGCCACCTCGGCCTCCACCCCGGAGGGGCTAACGCAGGTGGCCCGGTACACTTCGCCGAACCCGCCACGCCCGAGGCAGGTGTGGAAATGGAACTCGCGACCTGGCGTCACCTGACTCAGCACTCGCTCCGGAGCGGGCAGCGATAGACGCGAACCCACGAACAGGGAGTCGCTCCATCGGCAGGACATGCCACCGGCGCAGCGGGAGACGGGCCTGACAGCCCGTGCCGATCCTCGCGCGGATAGGGCGGCGAGGCAACCACTCGTGCGCATCTGGACCGTGCGGCTTCCACCATCCACGCCCTATGATGGGTGCCACTGGAGGACCTATGGCGCGACTGTCGTTCGAGGAAGGCGGACGCCGCCTGTTCGAGCACCAGCTCCGACCGGGGCGCACCCTCCTCGGTCGCTCCGATCGGTCGGACGTGTCGCTGCCATCCGACACGGTCAGCCGTGTGCACTGCGCCTTGGAGCGGCGCACGGAGGGATGGTGGGTCGTAGACCGGAGCCGGAACGGGATCCGGGTGAACGGAGCTCCCGTGGAGCGGCACCTCCTCGCGCACGGAGATGTGATCGACCTCGGCATCTACTCCGCACGGTTCCAGCTGCATGTCGACGACGAGCCCGACGTGGTGACGGTGACGGCCGCGCCCCGGATGGCGGCGACCCACGAGGCGCTACTCGATGTCGGAGCGGGCCATGTCACGACGGTGCGCGCCCGGCTGCGGTTCACCAGCGGCCCCAGGAGCGGCGACGAGGTCCTCCTGAAGCGGCCCAGGCTGTCGCTCGGCGGCACGGGCGCGGTACTGGTCCTCGACCCCTCACTCCCGCGCGCTGCCGCCCACCTCCGCATCGTGCGGGGTCGGGTGATGGTGGAGCCCGGAGACGCCGCGGTGATGCTCGACGAATCGCGAGTGCGCGACATTACGCCCGTGTTCGAAGGCGAGGAGGTGCGGATCGGGGATCACGCGTTCGTCATGGAGGCCGTGGTCGACGAAGCGCCGCGATCCATGGACGGATTCGGCGCCATGGTCGGCAAGTCACCTGGCATCCGGCGAGTGTTCGCCATGCTGTCCAGGATCGCCGCCCATGAGGATCCGGTGTTGATCACCGGGGAGAGCGGCACGGGAAAGGAGCTCGCGGCGCGTGGACTGCACGACGGCGGGCCACGCCACGCCTCGCCCTTCATCACGGTGAACTGCGCCGCGATCGCCGAGAACCTGTTCGAATCGGAGCTGTTCGGTCATGAGAAGGGCGCCTTCACCGGTGCGACCGCCCGACAGGATGGTGCGTTCCACCACGCCGACCGCGGAACCCTGTTCCTCGATGAGATCGGAGAGCTTCGCCTCGACCTGCAGGCGAAGCTCCTGCGCGCCCTCGAGTCCGGCGAGGTGCGGCGGGTGGGCAGCAGCAAGCCGACCTTCCCTGACGTGCGGATCGTGGCGGCGACCAACCGCAACCTGACGGGCATGGTGCGCGCGGGTACCTTCCGCGAAGACCTCTACTTCCGCCTGGCCGTGCTCACCGTCCATCTCCCGCCGCTCCGCGATCGGGCCGTGGACGTGGTGCCATTGGCGCGAACCCTGGTCGCGCGAAACATCCCCGACGCCCGCCTCGCGCCCGACGCCGAGGCTGCCCTGACCGCCTACAGCTGGCCGGGCAACGCGCGCGAGCTCCGCAACGTGCTCCGCCGCGCCTACGTGCTCCACGGGAATGTGATCCGCGGGGACGGCCTGGTGTTCCATCCCTGGTCGTTCGATGACGGCCCCGCGCCAGCCCCCGCGCGCCCGGCTCCGATGGAAGACCCGGAGCGACACCTGATCGTGGATGCGCTCCGCCTGCACGACGGCAACCGCACACGTGCGGCAAAGCACTTGGGGATGCCCCGATCCAGCCTTCTCTACAAGATGAAGCGGATGCGGATCGAGGTGACCTGAGCCAGGCCTACCCGCTCTCGTGGCTGCCTACTCCATCACCGGATTGCCTGCGTAGCATCGCCGCACACACCGGCCGACCACGATGTTGTGGCAGTTGAACCAGATATCGGGCTTCTCTGCCTCGAGCAGCGACTGCACGTCGAGGCTCGGATCGTTCTCCAGCATCTTGACCAGCTGGCTCTTGCGATCCGTGGTGCTGCCATCGACGCACTGCTTGTACTCGGCGGGCACCATGCTGTTGAACTCAGCCGCCCACTCGTACCCGCCAGGGACCCCTTCCATCGCGTCACAGGCGTTCACACAGCGGTTGTACTGGAACACCGACGGCGTGATGTACACCAGGGAGGCGGCGACGAGCAGGCCTAGCCCTGGGATCCATAGGATCTCTGGTCGCGACAACCGCGGAAGTGGAGTCTTGTGCCCGGCCGCGTACACGAAGCTGAGCACAACGACGCCGAGCAGGAGCAGCAGCAGCGACACATAGACCATGGGTCCTCGGCTCAGCGGATGCGGAGTGTATCCCACTCCCCGGTGGAGGCGAGGCCGAGGCCCCAGCCCGAAGAGACGGATCGAGACGCGTTCTACCTCACCCTTGGAGCCGCAACCAGCCTTCGAGGATGAGCACGGCCGCCACTTGGTCGATCACCTGCTTTCGACGCCGACGGGAGACGTTCGCTCGGATCAGGTGTCGCTCGGCGTCCACAGACGAATACCGCTCGTCCACGAAGTCCACGGGCCAGCCTGTAGCCGCCCCTACGGCGTCTCCGACCTGGCGTGCGAGGCGCGCAGATCGTTCTTCGGTGCCGTCCAATTCGAGGGGCAGACCGACCACGACCTGATCGACTCCCTTTTCTGTCCCGAGACTTACCAGCCGCTCAACATCACGCCGAACGCCCTTTCGTGACACCGTCTCGACAGGATGCGCCATGATCCTCAAGGGGTCAGTGAGCGCCACCCCGATGGTCTTGGTGCCTACGTCGAGTGCCATGATCCGCCCCACCCCGTCCTCCTTCGCGCTGAATCCGATCACCGAGAAACGATGTTGCACCGTAGCGGACAGAAACTGTCCGTGTCGTTGGACACACGGTTCTGGTCACGCTAGCTGCACGCATGTTCAGTAAGGCACCTCGCCCCACCGCTGAGATCCTGTCCCAGGGCGACGAAGTCGTGACTGGACAGGTAGCCGACACGAACGCCGCTTGGCTGGCGGAGCGCCTCACTGGGCTCGGGTTCCTGGTCACCCGGCACACCTCGGTGGGCGATCGTCTCACCGATCTCGCAGGAGTGATGACCGAGATCGCAGGTCGCGCGGATGTCTGCATCGGCACCGGCGGCCTCGGCCCGACTGAAGATGATCTCACCGCAGAGGCGGTGGCCACCGCATTCAGCCGCCCGCTAGCGCTCGATCCGATCGCCCTCCAGCAGATCATCGACCGCTACGCGGCATTCGATCGCCGGATGCCCGCGATCAACCGCAAGCAAGCCCTCCTCCCTCGCGGCTCCGTCCGGCTCGAGAACCTCTGGGGCACTGCGCCCGGATTCGCGATCGAGCAGGACGGCACATGGTTCTCGTTCGTGCCGGGCGTTCCGCGCGAGATGCGTCAGATGTGGACCCACCACCTGCTGGCCGAACTCCAGCGGCGGTTCCAGGTGCAGCCAGGACGGCTCGTCACCCTCCGTACCACCGGGGTCGGTGAGTCCACCCTGCAGGAGCGCTTGGCAGACTTCGAGCCTGGCCCGATCGTGGTGAGCTACCGCACAAAGCTGCCGGAGAACCACGTGAAGCTGCGGGTACCGCCCTCGGTCCCAGACGCGGTGGTGCACGCCGTAGTGCAGGATGCTGCCGCGCGCATCGGCAGCGCCCTGTTCACCGTCGAGGGGGTGCCCCCACTGCCCGGCGTGCCCACGGGCTCTGGCCCCCTCCCCCAGGTGGTCGGCCACCTGCTGGCCGGGCGCGGTGAGACCGTCGCGGTCGCCGAGTCGTGCACTGGCGGTCGCGTCGCCGCCCTCTGCACAGCTCATGCGGGCTCCAGCGCGTGGTTCCTGGAAGGCGTGGTCACCTACTCCGACGCCGCGAAAATCCGGATGCTGGGAGTCGAGCCTGCGGCGCTGCAGGCGCACGGTGCGGTCTCCGAGGCCGTCGCGCGCCAGATGGCCGAAGGGGCGCGCCAACGCGCCGGAGCCACCTATGGCCTCGCCACCACCGGGATCGCCGGCCCAGGCGGCGGCTCCGATGCCAAGCCGGTCGGCACCGTGCACATCGCGCTGGCCACCCCCGATCACACGCATTGGCGCATGCTGCGGCTGCCCGGTAGCCGCGACCGCGTCCAACAACTCTCCGCAGCGGGCGTCCTCGATCTGCTCCGACGCCACCTCCAGAATCACCTCCACCCCGGGTCCTGATGATGTCCAACGATCGCGACAAGGCCATCGACGCCGCCATCTCCTCCATCCATCGCCAGTTCGGCAAGGGTGCGATCATGCGGTATGGCGACTCCGATCTGCCAAACATGGAGTCCATCCCCACCGGTTGCATCGGCCTCGACATCGCACTCGGCATCGGCGGTGTGCCTCGCGGTCGGGTGATCGAGATCTTCGGCTCCGAGTCGTCCGGCAAGACCACGCTGGCGCTGCAGATCATCGCCCAGGCCCAGAGGCTCGGAGGTGCTGCGGCATTCATCGACGCCGAGCACGCGCTCGACCCCAAGTACGCGAGTGCTCTCGGGGTCAACATCGAAGAGCTGCTGATCTCCCAGCCCGACTACGGTGAACAAGCGCTCGAGATCGCCGAGACGCTGGTGCGGTCGGGCGCAATCTCCGTGATCGTGATCGACTCGGTTGCGGCGCTGGTCCCGAAGGCCGAGCTCGCGGGCGACATGGGCGACATGCAACCCGGGCTGCAGGCGCGCCTGATGAGCCAAGCGCTCCGCAAGCTCACCGGCGCGATCCACAAGTCCGACGCCGTCGTGATCTTCATCAACCAGATCCGGATGAAGATCGGCGTCATGTTCGGCAGTCCCAAGACCACCTCAGGCGGTCAGGCGCTGAAGTTCTACTCCTCGATCCGGATCGAGATCACCCGGATCGGCGCAGTGAAGAAGGGGGAGGAGGTCATCGGCAACCGAACCCGGTGCAAGGTGGTGAAGAACAAGGTCGCGCCTCCGTTCCGCCAATCCGAGTTCGAGATCTACTACGGCAAGGGCGTGTCGAGGGAGGCCGAGCTGATCGATCTCGGGGTCGCCACCGGGCTCGTGCGCAAGTCGGGTTCCTGGTACTCCATGGGCTCCGAGCGACTCGGCCAGGGCAAGGAGAACTCGAAGGTGTTCCTGGAAGAACACCCCGAGATCGCCGACGAGATCCACAAGCACGTCCTCGATCACTACGGCGTGACGAAGGCCGAAGAGGCCCCGAGCGCCCCGGCGACGGCCGAGGCCTAGAGGCCTAGAGGCCGCTCACTGTCACCGGCCGGTCGAGCGTGTCATCGGTCGCGGATGTCGAACCGGTCGGCTGAGCACGACCAACACGACCCGAAGTTGGGCTCGTTGGTCTCCCCACACTGGTCGCACTCCCACTTCGGGTGCACCAGCGTGGGGCGGTCGAACTGGCCGACGAGTTCCTTCGTGCGCTCGACCATGTCCTCGTGCACCCAGACCGTGGGCCACGCCTCGGGGATGGGGATCTCGCCCCGGATGCTGCTGAGATCGCCGCGCACGAACGAAGCGACGCCGTTGCGCTCGAGCCAGTGGTGCATCAGGTACGCATCCATCGGACCGGCGGCTCGATACACGCAGACCTGCACGCACCCTCCACGCTGGCCGCGGGATAGCGCGGCCACGCATGCGCAGCTCGGTTGCCGACGTCCCGAGCCGGCTTAAGATCGGGAGTTCACGCGGCCAACCCGCGGAGGCATGGTGCAGTCCAACGAGATCCGTAAGGCCTTCCTCGACTTCTTCGCCGCGCGAGAGCACGCCGTGGTGCCGTCGTCGTCACTCATCCCACACAACGACCCCACCCTGTTCTTCGTGAACGCCGGGATGGTCCAGTTCAAGGATGTGTTCACCGGGGCCGACCCGCGCGACTATTCCCGCGCCACCACCGTCCAGAAGTGCCTGCGCGTCAGCGGCAAGCACAACGATCTCGAGAACGTCGGGCGCACCCCACGGCACCACACGTTCTTCGAGATGCTCGGGAACTTCTCGTTCGGGGACTACTTCAAGTCAGAGGCCATCCCGATGGCCTGGAGCCTGCTCACCGACACCCTCGGTGTCGACGCCGAGCGCTTGTGGGTCACCGTCTACGAGCACGACGACGAGGCATACGCCATCTGGCGCGACCAGGTGGGCGTGCCCGAAGCGCGGCTTCAACGACTCGGTGCGAAGGACAACTTCTGGTCGATGGGCGAGACCGGCCCGTGTGGACCGTGCTCCGAGATCCACTACGACCACGGCCCGGCGGTCTCCAGCGACACCCGCGGTCCGGCAGGCGAGGACGACCGGTACGTCGAGGTGTGGAACCTGGTGTTCATGCAGTTCGACCAGAGCGCCAGCGGGGAGCGCACGGTCCTGCCCAGGCCGTCCATCGATACGGGCATGGGCCTCGAGCGCCTCGCGGCCGTCCTGCAGGGCGTGTACTCGAACTACGACACCGACGCCTTCCGACCCCTGCTCCGCCGCGGCGCCGAGCTCGCAGGCATCCGCTACGGCGAGCACACCGACGCCGACACCGCCTTGCGGGTCATCGCAGACCACAGCCGCGCTGCGGCATTCCTGGTCGGAGACGGCGTGATGCCCTCCAACGAAGGCCGTGGCTACGTGCTGCGCCGGGTGATGCGGCGTGCCATCCGGTTCGGCGTGAAGCTCGAGATCGACCAGCCGTTCCTCCACGAGACGGTCGGCTCGGTGATCGACAACTTCGCCGACGCTTACCCCGCGCTCGGCGATCGGTCCGACTTCGTGCGGGAGGTGGTGCTCGGTGAGGAGCTGAGGTTCCGTCGCACCCTGCGCCGTGGCATGCAGCTCCTCGACACCGAACTCAGCCGCGCCCGCACCGAGACCCCTGACGGGCCGGTCGTCGACGGCCGCACCGCGTTCACCCTGTCCGACACCTACGGCTTCCCCCTCGACCTCACGCAGCTGATCGCGCGGGAGCAGGGCGTCGAGGTAGACGCCGACGGCTTCGACGCGGCGCTCGAGGAGCAGCGGGCCATGGGTCGGGCTGCGTGGAAGGGCTCGGGCGAAGAGGCGGTGGTCGGTCTGTGGCGCGACCTCGCACTCGAGCACGGCGCGACGGCGTTCACCGGCTACGACAGCACAGATGGAACCGCCACTGTGCTCGCGCTCGTGCGTCGATCCGGCACGGGTGATGAGGCTACCCTCGAGGTCGCCTCCGCCCTGTCGCCTGGCGACGAAGGCATCGTCCTGCTCGACCGCACCCCGTTCTATGCCGAGAGCGGCGGCCAGGTCGGCGACACTGGGACCGTCGGGGGCGCCGAGGTCACGGATACGACCAAGGCCTCCGGCCTGCACCTGCACCACGTGCGGGCCTCCGTGCCGATCCAGGTCGGCGATGAGGTCACGGCTCGAGTGGATGCCGCACAGCGCAACAAGACCCGGCGCAACCACACGGCCACCCACTTGATGCACGCGGCACTGCGCACCGTGCTCGGCGATCACGTGAGCCAGAAGGGCTCTCTGGTGGGCCCGGAGCGGCTGCGCTTCGACTTCGCACATCACAAGCCGATGACGGCGGACGAGATCCGTCGCGTCGAGGATCTCGTCAACGCACAGATCCTGTCGAACGCCGGGCTGGACACCTCGGTCGAGGATCTGGAGGCGGCGGTAGAACGGGGCGCCATGGCCCTGTTCGGCGAGAAATACGATGCCGAGGTCCGCGTGGTGAGCGTACCCGGGTTCTCCGTCGAGCTCTGCGGCGGCACCCACGTGTCTCGCACCGGCGACATCGGACTGTTCCGCCTGGTCTCGGAGGCCGGTATCGCCGCCGGAGTTCGGCGGATCGAGGCGCAGACCGGTACCGGTGCGATGGAGATCGTCCAGCGAGACGCCGACCGCCTCGCGGCCATCGCGCAGCGGCTGAAGACCCCGGCGGAGCAAGTCGTGGAGTCCCTCGACCGTCTGCAGGAGGACAAGCGTCAGCTCGAGCGTGAGCTCCGCAAGCTGAAGACCGCCCTCGCCAAGCACGCGGCTGACGCCATGCTCGACGACGTGCGGGAGGTGCATGGCGTGAAGGTTCTCGCCGCGGCATTCGACGGCGACCTGAAGGCGCAAGCCGATCGCCTGCGGGATCAGCTCGGCACGAGCGTGATCGTGCTGGTCGGTACCAGCGGGGACAAGGTCAAGGTGTTGGTCGCAGCATCCAAGGACATCGCTGGCTCGCGGCTCCACGCCGGCAAGCTCGTCAAGCCCCTCGCTGCGATCGTCGGCGGCGGCGGCGGTGGCCGGCCCGACATGGCCCAGGCGGGCGGCAAGGACCCATCGAGGGTGCCCGAACTCCTCGCACAGGCACACGTGCTCGCAGCCGAGATGCTCGCCCCGTAGTCACTTTCACCGGCAGCCGTGGAACAGACCGCGGCTGTCGGCGCAGCTACGTGACCGGTTCAGTCCTTCCCTTCCGACTTCGCGACGAACCGCAACCGGGTCTCGTACAACAGGGTGTCGAGGAGACGCTTCTCCTCTTCATCCAGGTTGCCTGCCGTCTTCTCCTGGAGGATGCCGAGCAGGTCGATGGTGTTGCGGGCAAGCTCGAGATCCACACCTTGCCCGGGGCCCTCGCCGAGGTGGCCCATGGCCGATGTGGCCAACCCCACGACGAACGACGAGAACGAGACCTGGAGCTGCGGTTCGGTATCGGTCAAGAGACCTCCTGGCGCTACGGCCCCGAGGGTAGTTACGGCCTCACCCACCGGCAAGGGCCCACGGCCCGGTCGTGTTCGCAGGAGCCTCAGTGATTCGCGTCTGTGTCCTCGCGCTCGCACTCCTGGTCCCCGCCGTCGCCTCAGCGGCGAAGCCGGCCAAAGCCGCGTCTTCGCCGACTGAGCTGTACGAGAAGGGCCTGCGGCAGATGAAGCGCGGGTACTTCACGAAGGCGCTGGAGGCGTTCAATCGGGTGCGCAACTACCACCGAGACGATCCGCTCTCCGTGAAGTCGCAGCTCGCGATCGCCGAGGTGTACTACAAGAAGGGCGACTACGAACAGGCGCGGTTCGCGTTCGAGGAGTTCGCCGCGTACCACCCGCGGCACGAAGACCTCGACTACGTGACCCGGATGATCGGCATGTCCGTGTACAAGCGGGCGCCCAAGTTCGCCGGGCGCGACCAGACCGCCACCCGCGGCGCGGTCAACGTGTGGACCGGCTTCGACACGCGGTTCCCCGAGTCCGACTACGCCGAAGATGTCATCCGCTTGCGCGAGCGCGGACGCAACCGACTCGCGGCGAAGGAAGTCTTCACGGCGAAGTTCTACGCCCGCCGGAACGCCTGGGGTTCGGTGCGTGGCCGGGCTGAGTACGGGCTGCGGCGCTACGCAGGCACGTCCTCCACCCCGAAGCTGAACCTCCTGTTGGGCACCGCGATGCACGCCTGGGGGCACGTCGACGAAGCGCGCGGCGTGCTCGAGTCATTCGCCTCCGCGAGCCCCGAATCTCGGCTGGTGAAGCGGCTCGAGCGGCGACTGGCCCGGCCAGCTGGCGAGCAGCCCGAGGAAGAGATCTTCGTGCGCCCGTACCGGATCCGCGGCGTCAGCGGGCTATAATAGGGCGAGCGCGACCCAGCGGCCCAACATCGTGCGGGCCGGTGAGTCAGCCAGCCGACCGTGGCGACAGTGCCCGGTCCTCGTTGACACTCGCGTCTGTGACCGGCTACCTGTGCGGCTATCGCAGATGGTTCCGATGGAGGAGACATGAAGCGCTTTGCATGGATTCTGGCGGCTGTGGCACTGACCGCATGCAGCACCAAGGATGACGGTGGTGGCTCCGACACCAGCACCACCGGCACCGCCGGCGGCGGTGGCGGCGGTGGTGGCTGCGCGAACAGCATCATCGACGAGTTCCCGGCCAATGGGTCCGCGGACGCCTACTACCGCACCTCGGTCGACTTCACCCTCGCCACCGCCGAAGCCGACGCCACCATCGTGGTGAAGGACTCCGACGGCGCCGATGTCGCGGGCACCAACTCCGTCGAAGACAACCGGGTCGTGTTCAAGCCGACGGCCACGCTCACTCCAGGCGCCTCATACGCCACCACGCTGGACTGGTCCTGTGGCCCCACCGAGTCCACCTGGACGGTCGATGGCAGCGTTGGCGATCCCGTCACCGCAGATGGCGTCGCCGGCTCCACCTACACGCTCGACCTCGCCTCCGGCCGGTTCGTCAAGCCCGCGGGCGTTGGCGATCTGCTCGGCTCCCTGCTCGAGTTCTCACTGTTCGTCGGCATCACCGCGGCAGACGACACCTCGCTGTCGATGATCGGCGCCCTGTCCGATGACAGCGGCGTGGCGCAGGATCTCTGCACCGAGACCATCGACTTCCCGGTCGCCGCAGACTTCACCGAGAACCCGTACTTCGTCATCGAGAGCGACCGGCTCCCGATCGAGGTCGAGGGCTTCGAGATCGTGATCGAGGGCCTCACCCTCTCGGGCGCGTTCTCCTCCGGTGCGGCCAGCATCGAAGGTGTCGTGCTCGCCGGCAAGATCGACACCCGCCCGCTGGTCGAGCTCGTCAGCCCGGGCGGCGGCGACGATGCCGTGTGCACGCTCGTGTCCACCTTCCAGGTCGACTGCGAAGCCTGCTCCGATGGCAGTGGCGACTTCTGCCTCAGCGTGTATGTCGAAGACATGTCCGCGCCGTCGGCGGGTGGCCTCGTGGTCGAGCCCCGCACCGCCGAGCAGATCGCAGACGACCCCACCTGCCCCTGATCCTGGCGCCACTCCGGAAGGCCAACCCGCACGTGCGGGTTGGCCTTTCGTCGTCTACAACAAGAGGGGCATGACGCCCCACCGACCTCCGGAGCCCGCATGCACCGCTGGACCCTCGCCCTGCTGATCATGGGCGCACTCGCGTGCAACAACGACGACAAGGGGAATGAAGACTCCGGCGGCGCCGCCACCGACGGCACTGGAACCGCCACAGGTGGCGGTGACGCAGACACCGACGCTGATGCCGATGCTGATGCCGATGCCGATGCCGATGCCGACGCGGACACCGACACCGACACCGACACCGACACCGACACCGACGTGCCATGCACCGCGACCATCGGCGCCGTGTTCCCCGCCCCCGGCGACACCGCGCCCGTGAACACCTGGGTGGAGGTCGAGTTCAGCGCCGAGGTCAAGTCGTACCATGCCTGGGATGTGTCGATCGTCGGCGTCCCCGGTTCCGCAGAGCTGGCGGCAGACGGCCTGTCGATGACGTTCACGCCCGACGACAACCTCGCCCCGGAGACCACCTACACGGTGGACGCATCGGTCTGCACCGACACCTCCATGGCCAGCTTCACCACGCTGCCTGCGCCGGTCGACGACGTGGGCCTCGACGGCAACACCTACGTGCTGCCGTTCGGTGATCTCACCTTCACCGAGCCGAGCCGGGTGGACGCACTCCTCGGTGCTGCAGAGATCGACTACGTGATCGTCCAGGTCAACACGGTCGACCCCGTCGCCCAGACCATCACCACGGTCGCAACGACCGGATACGACGCCCCCGGCGACATCACCGCTGACTGTGGCACCGTGGTCGAGCCCGAGGCCGCTGACTTCAGCACCAACCCGCGGTTCTCTGTCGGCCCGACCTTGTTCGCCTT
This sequence comes from Myxococcota bacterium, assembly GCA_047609825.1. Lineage (GTDB taxonomy): Bacteria > Myxococcota_A > UBA796 > UBA796. The sequence goes on along the minus strand of JBLFXJ010000160.1, from coordinate 3,308 downwards.
CCCGTTCGACGCGGCGGAGATCACCATCCAGGACTTCATCCTGATGGGACAGTTCACGCCGGACCTCGAGCAGATTGTTGACATCCGGGTCAGCGGCGCGATCGACGTGCGGCCGCTGGGCCTTGGCCCATGCTCGTTCGTCGCCGTGCTCGCCGGCGGAAGTTGCGTTCCGTGCCTGGACGGCGCAGCCGAGTGCATGCCCGCCGAGGCCACCGCAGCCGCCGCCACGCTGTCCGACCTGGTGGACGTGATCGACGACTGCGGGCTCTGATCAGCCGGCCAGCACCGGCTCCTCCGGGAGCCGGATCCCTACCGCCGCCAGGCACTCCATGAAGTCGCCTGGCGGTTTCGCTTCGAAGCAGCAAGGCTCGCCCGAGGTGGGGTGGACGAGGCGTAGCCGCCATGCGTGAAGCAGCGGCCGGTCGGCGGCCAGGTCCAGCGCACGAACGGCGGCCGGGAGACGGAACCCGCGGCGCTTGTAGACAGGGTCGTGCACCAGCGGCAGCCCGAGCTCGGTCAGGTGAACGCGGACCTGGTGGGTGCGACCGGTCTCCAGCCGACACTCGATCAACGCCAGGCTGCCCGCCCGGCCACGCACTGCCCAGTGCGTGACCGCGTGCTTGCCTTTCCCAGCGGCGGAGGCCCACCGGAGCCGATCGGTGGGATGGCGCGCAAGCTGACTCCTGCAGGTGCCTCGCTCGTCCGGCGGCGTTCCCAGACACAGCGCCAGGTAGGTTCTGCCCGCCGTGTGCGCTGCGAACTGAGCCGCCAGCGCTTGGTGGGCATGGTCGTGCTTCGCCACCACCAACAGCCCCGAGGTGCCCCGGTCGAGCCGATGTACGATGCCCGGTCGCTCCACGCCGCCGATCCCCGACAGATCCCCCACATGGTGCAGGAGGGCGTTGACCAGGGTGCCGTCCGGGTGGCCAAGGGACGGATGAACGACCATCCCAGCCGCCTTGTCCACCACGATGAGATCGGGGTCCTCGTAGACCACCTTCAGCGGCAGATCCTGCGGCACAGCCTCCGCGGGGCGGGGCGGCGGCAGGTCTACACGCACCAGCGTCCCCGGTCGAACCTTGTGGGCCGCCCGCCGCGGCAGGTCGCCGTCGACCGTCACGTGGCCCTGACGGATCAGGTCCGCGATGCGGGACCGGGAGAGCTCGGGGAGCGCTGCGGCGAGAACCGCATCCAACCGTCCGCCCGTCTCGAGGGTGATCTCCACCTCAGCCCGTGAAGTGGCGCATGTAGCCCGCGGCCACAGACTCGGGGTCGAGCCGCAGCTGTCGCGCAAGCTCACGCACGTAGCCCCGGACGAAGGTGGCCGACGGCAGCCGGCTGAAGTCATCCGCCTCGAGCGCCTCGAGGTACTTCATCGAGATGCGGGTTTCGCCCGATATCTGCTCGAGAGACAGACCGCGCGCCTCCCGCACCGAGCGCAGCAACGCGCCGGTGTGGCCGTGGGCATCCACCAGTCGGGCGATGTCCTCGCTCGACATGGCCCGCGCCGCACGAACCGGCGTGGCCTTCGCCGCCGGGGCTGTGGGCATGGCGATGACGGGCTTCGCTGGCCGGGCCCGGCCGGTTGGAAGCACCAGCACTTCCGGCGATGACGGCGTGCCATCCACCACCCTGAGGTCGGGGCTCAGGCCCGACGCCGGCTGCCGACCCACCGGCCGCGACGAGGGCCTCAGTGTCGGCATCTTGATCACAGGTGCGGCCGGAGACGGCGAACGCTCTGCCACGAATCCGGGTGAGGTGAGGTCCGCTTGCGTGTGCTCGCGAGGTGCCCCCGGCGTGGTGCGATCGTCATCGTGCGGCACCAGCGTTGGCGGTTCGGCCTCGGATGCGGACGGCGCGAGTGGCAGAACATCGAGGCGCTCGAGACGGGTTGTGCTGCGGAGCAGCTTCACGGCGATCGCGGCGGCAGGCGGCGTGATCCGAGGCGCAACCCACTGCCACAGTGGATCACCCTCGCGGGGGACGGCCGGGTCTGCCGTGAACGCCCTCAGCGCATCGTAGCGGCGCCGGGAGGTGGGATCTCGCAGAGTCCGCCAGGCATCGTCAAGGCGAGCCCGCTCGTGATCCAGCTCGGAAGGATCGCCACCCCGCTCCACGAGCCGACGGCGCCGACGGCCCAACTCACCGACAGCGGTGCCGTAGGCCGCGCGCACGACCGTGGCCGATGCCTCAGGGGTGACAGACAGGATCTCGTAGAATCCCCTGCTCATTCGACCTCCGGAGCCGAGGATAGCGCGCCCGCCACCCGTTGGGCGAGCGTGTGGACCTGGTCGGGGGCCACCGTGCGGGGGTCGAGCACCAGAGTGCCTTCCGTCACCCGCGCGACCACCGGCGGATCGCCCATGCGCAGCCGGTGTGCCACCGCCCCCACCGAGTCGCACGCCACCCGCACCACCCGTGACTCGAGGCCCTGACCGGGCAGGGCTCCGCCCCCGACGTAGCCCACGTCTTCGACCACTTGCCCGACCACGCCCACGTCATCCAGTGCTGCCGCCAGCTCCTCGGCCCGACGTTCGAGATCGGCCACCGACATGTGGAGCATCTGGTCGACCGGCGTGACCCGCCCGGAGACGTGGTCGGCCAGCGTGCGCTCCACGGCGCCGAGGATCACCTTGTCGACGCGAAGGGCTCGATACATCGGGTTCTTCCGCATCCGCTGGATCGCCTCCCGACGCCCGAACGCCAGTCCGGACTGCGGCCCACCGAGCAGCTTGTCACCACTGAACAGCACCACGTCGACCCCGGCCTCCACGGCCTCGCGCACGCTGGGCTCACCGAGCGCCCCCGTCAGGCTGCCGCTGCCAACGTCCTCCACCACCGCGAGCCCATGCTCCCGCCCGAGCGCGACCAGCGCCTCACGGGGGGCTTCCTCGGTGAATCCGATCACCCGGAAGTTGCTGGGGTGCACCCGCAGCAGCACGGCCGTGTCGGGGCCAACGGCCGCGGCGAAGTCGGCGATGCGGGTGCGGTTCGTGGTGCCCACATCCACCAGTCGCGCGCCCCCACTCGCGATCACGTCAGGCACGCGGAAGGACCCGCCGATCTCCACCAGCTCCCCTCGACTCACGATGACCTCGCGGTCGCGGGCGAGAGCGGTGAGCGCGAGCAGCACTGCAGCCGCACAGTTGTTGACCACCAACGCGTCCTCTGCGCCAGTGAGCTGCCGTGCGAGCGCGCGCACTCCGTCCAGCCGACCTCCGCGCCGGCCGCTGTCGAGATCCATCTCGAGGTCGCAGTACCCCGTGAGGTGCTGCACGGCGTCGCGCGCGCCCTGCGACCACGGCGCG
>JBLFXJ010000159.1:0-17200 GCA_047609825.1 Myxococcota bacterium | reverse complement strand
GCACGCACCCGTGGCACACACGTCCACGGTGGACGTGCATGGCCCCCCGATCGGCGTTGTAGCGGTGGTGCCGGTGTCTCCGGTGTCTCCTCCGCCAGTCGCGGTACCTCCGGTGGCGGTGCCGCTGCCTGTTGCCGAACCGCCGGTGCCTGCGCCGCCGCCCGTCCCCGGACCCGTCGCGCCGGTGGCGGTACCCGTTGGGGATGTGGGCGTGGGCGTGTCTGCGGAGCCGCTGTCGTCCCCGTCGCCCTTCTTGTTTTCTTGACCACCGCAGCCCAGAAAGCTGACGATCGCGAGCGCGAGGATAGGGCGCATCGTTCCTCCGACGAAGCGTACCCTACGCCAAGATACGGCAAAACGCATCCGTCAGGCGTCCAAGTCTGCGAGGAACTGCTTGTGCACATCGGGCAGGTCGCCCGGTGCGCCGGCGCGGGTGTAGCCCCCGCTGGGGCCCATGACCCGGGTGCGTCCCTTGTCGTTCAGGTAGCGCGCGAGGAAGTGGTCATGGAGCCACGCTCGCAGCTCGGGGCTGTCGATCGGTACCAGGGTCTCTACCCGCCTGACGAGGTTGCGGTCCATCAGGTCGGCCGAGCCAATGTACACCTTCGCCGACGACTCATTCCCGAACCAATATACCCGACTGTGCTCGAGAAACCGGCCTACTACCGACCGGACCGTGATGTTCTCGGACATGCCTGGAACGCCCGGCACCAGGCAACAGACCCCCCGGATCAGGAGATCGATGCGCACTCCGGCGTTGCTCGCGTCGTACAAGGCACGGATGATGTCGCGGTCGACGATGGCGTTGCACTTGGCGATGATCCGCGCGGGGGCGCCTGCACGTGCTTTTGCAGCCTCCGCGGCGACGAGCGCGATGAGCGGCTCCTTCATCTCGCGCGGCGCGACCAGGAGCTTGTTGAACCCCACCGGCCGAGCGAAGCCGGTCAGCGTGTTGAACAGCTCGGCGACATCGGTAGCGATCTCCGGCCGCGCCGTGAACAGGCCCAGGTCGGTGTACACCCTGGCGGTCGTGGCGTTGTAGTTGCCAGTGCCGATGTGGCAGTACCGAACGAGCTCATCACCCTCTTGCCGCACGACCATGCACAGCTTCGCGTGGGTCTTCAGGAGCGGGACGCCGTAGATGACGTGCACACCCGCGGCCTCCAGGCGCTGCGCCCAGACGATGTTGTTCTCTTCATCGAACCGTGCTTTCAGCTCGACCACCGCCGCCACTTGCTTGCCGTTCTCGATCGCATCTTCCAGGGCCGCGATGATCGGCGAGCGGCCGCTCGTGCGGTACAGCGTCTGCTTGATCGCCACGACGTGCGGATCGGCGGCGGCCGCGCGGAGGAACTCCAGCACAGGGGTGAACGCATCGAACGGGTGGTGCACCAGCACGTCGCCCGCCCGGATTGTGGAGAACACGTCCTCCCCGACCAGGTGCGGGGGGCGGTTGGGCTTGAAGGGCGCGTACTTCAGATCCGGACGGTCGACCTTGAGGATCGCGTTGAGCTGTGGCACGCCGACCGGTCCCTCCACCTCCTGCACGCTCTCGACGTTGAGCGAGAGCCCGTCGAGGATGCCGTCGAGAAGTCGCGCCGGTGCACCGTTCTGGATCTCCAGGCGCAGGGCTTGGCCGAACCTGCGTCGCCGCAGCTCGAGCTGGATCGACTCCATCAGGTCGTCGGCTTCGTCCTCCTTGATCTCGAAGTCCGCGTCGCGGGTCACTCGGAAGGTCCAGGGGCGACTGTGCACCATTCCCGGAAATAGCGAGCCGATGTTGGCCGAGATCAGCTCCTCGATCGGGAGAAGCCGCATGGGGGAGCCCGGCTCGCCGGTACCATCGTCGAGATGGATCAGGCGGGGGAGGCTTCCGAGAGGGAGCTTGACCCTGGCGAGTCGAGCCTCGCCATCCGGGGCCTGGACCCACAGTGCGAGGTTCAGGGAGAGGTTGGAGATGAACGGGAACGGTGCTGTGGGACCCACCGCGAGCGGGGTCAGGATGGGGTGTACCCTGCGGCCATACCAGGATTCCCATCGGGAGCGCTCAGCGGCGGTGAGCGAGCTGTAGGACACGATCTGCACACCCTGATCCGCCAGCGCTGGAAGCAGATCGTCGAGCAACAGTCGGTTCGCGCGGGCGTTCAGATCCTGGACCCGCTGCCGCACCCTCGACAGCTGCTGCTGCGGCGACTGACCATCCGCGGAGAGCACCTCGATCCCAGCGGCGACCTGCTGAAGCAGCCCGCTGATCCGGATCATGAAGAACTCGTCGAGGTTCGTGTGATAGATGGTGAGGAAGCGAAAGCGCTCCAGCAACGGGTTTAATGGATCGGCGGCCTCCTCGAGTACCCGCTCGTTGAACGCGAGCCACGAGATCTCTCGGTTCAGGTACATCACCCCAGGTTCGGGGCTGTGGGCGTCCGGTTGCATCTCACCTCGGGGGCGTCGTGTCGCGCGTGACCGAGGCCCATCATATTGGGGCGCCCGGTGCTGGGGGGAGATTGCGGCTGCTGCTGGCCAACGACGATGGCATCGACGCGCCCGGACTGCACGCCCTCGAGGCCGCGCTCGCCGGTCTCGGCGAGGTGACCACGGTTGCCCCGGCCACTGAACAGTCTGCCCGCTCACACGCGCTGACCTTTCACGAGCCGCTCCGCGTGCGGAGTGTGGGAGAGCGACGGTTCTCAGTGTCAGGGACGCCCGCGGACTGCATCTATCTGGCCCTGCACCACTTGCTCGACGCGCCGCCAGACGTGGTGGTCTCTGGCATCAACCGGGGCAGCAACCTGGGCAATGACGTGCACTACTCGGGCACCGTCGCGGCGGCCCGTGAGGCCTGCCTCGCCGGATTCTCCGCGGTGAGCGTGTCGTTACACCTTGAGCCGGGCGATCGCGAGCGTCACTGGGGAACCGCCGGCGCTGTAGCCGCTCGGGTAGTGCGACAGGTGTTGGGGGAGAGGCTGCCACCGCTGGTGCATCTCAACGTCAACGTACCCAACGTGCCGGCGAGCGATGTGCTCGGGTTGCGTGCTTGCACCCTTGGTCGCCGCACATACGCGCCGAGCGTGGTGCAGCGCCGCGATCCGCGCGGTCGACGGTATTTCTGGATCGGTGGCGAGCACGAGCACTTCGGCGAAGATGACCAGACCGATGGCATCGCCGTGGAGCGGGGCTGGGCCTCCGTCACGCCGATCTGCGCCTATCCGACGCACCACGAGTCCCTGGAGGCCTTGCGTGACTGGACCGATGCCTGATGACCCGTCCGACGCGGCGCTCACCGCTCCAGAGGCGCCGACGGCGCTGGGGCCCTTGTTCGCCCGCAGCCTGCTCGGCGGCCTGCTCATGGGCCTCGCCAACCTTGTCCCAGGGATCAGCGGCGGCACCATGCTGCTCGCAGCCGGCGTGTATCCACGGTTCATCAACGCCATCGCCGAGCTGACCACCGCGCGGTTCCGCGCTCAGTCGCTGGTGGTCCTCGGTGGGGTCGGCGCGTCCGCGGTCATGGCGATCCTCCTCCTCGCAGGATCCGTGAAGGGGCTGGTCGTTGACCATCGCTGGGTGATGTACAGCCTGTTCATCGGGCTCACCCTCGGTGGCGTGCCCGTGCTGTGGGGGCTGGTTGGCCGGCGCACCCGAGACGTGTACCTGGGCGCCGCGGCGGGCTTCGTCGCGATGGCGCTCCTCGCCATCGCCCAGGCCAGTGGCGCTGGCGCGGCGACGGGGGGCACGGCCGGGATCCCGATGTTCTTCCTCGCGGGCGTCGCCGGTGCGAGCGCGATGATCCTGCCTGGCGTGTCGGGCAGCTACCTGTTGCTCGTGATGGGGATGTACGTGCCCATCCTCACCGGTATTGATGCCCTGAAGGAGGCTCTGAAGGCCGCGGACCTGTCGGCTGCAATGGACCCGATGGTCCAGGTGGTGCTGCCCGTGGGGGTGGGCGTCCTTGTGGGCGTCGTTGCCGTGAGCAACGTGCTGCGGGTGCTGCTGTCCCGCTTCGAGAAGGCGACCCTCGGCGTGCTGCTCGGCATGTTGGTCGGCGCCGTGGTGGGGCTGTACCCGTTCCAGGATGGGCGGCAGCCGGTGCCGGGCGACGTCATCAAGGGGCAGGTCGTGACCGTGGAGAGCGTGGCCGACATCGATGCGGATGACTGGCCTACGGCATTCTTCACCCCAACGCCGGGGCAGGTCGGGGGCAGCCTGGCGCTCGGCGTGCTCGGGCTGGGGCTGACTTTTGGCGTGTCGGTGCTCGGGCGCGGCAAGGGGTGAGCACGGAGGTTATCCGCGGACGTTAGGAGGCGACCATGGGTGACCTGGCAGCAGACGTCCTGGCGGCGGTGCGTGACATCCCCGACTTTCCCCGGCCGGGCATCTTGTTCAAGGACCTGACGCCGTTGCTCAAGAAGCCGTCGCTGTACGGTCGCGTTGTCGACTGGATGGGCGAAGGGTGGGGCCCCATCGACCGGATCGTCGGCATGGAATCCCGTGGATTCTGGTTTGCCCCGGCACTTGTCGGGCCTCTCGACGCCGGCTTCGTGCCGCTGCGCAAGAGCGGCAGGCTCCCGCACGAGACCCTCTCAGCGGCCTACAATCTCGAATACGGTACCGCGGAGCTGGAGATCCACGTCGACGCGATCGCCCCGGGTGATCGGGTGCTGATCGTGGACGACCTGATCGCCACTGGCGGCACTGCCGCTGCCGCAGTCGATCTGGTCCGTCGGCTCGGGGGCGAGGTCGTGGGGGCGGTGTTCGTGATCGAGCTCGGCTATCTCAACGGCGTGTCCAAACTCGACTGCCCCGTTCGGAGCCTGGTCACCGTGTGATCGGGGTGGCGCCGGCAGCCACTACGTCCCACGCGGCGGCGGCAGCGCGCTCCAGATCCGCCAGACTGCCGTCGTTCCGCACCACGCAAGTGGCCAGCGCTTCCTTGTCGGCCATGGGGAGCTGGCGTGCGATGAACGCGCGCGCCTCGGCCTCGGTGGAGCCGTCCCGTCGCATCACGCGCTGCAGCTGACGCTCCGGCGTGCACGTCACCACCAGCAGGGCCGAGTAGCGCCGGTACGAGCCGGTTTCGACCATCAGTGCCGCTTCCACCACCGCCACCGATGCCCCGCCCTGAGCGAGATCCGCGAGGTCCGCCATGATGGCCGCCCCGATGGCGGGGTGGGTGATCCGGTCCAGGGTCTGCTTCGCAGAACCATCTGCGGCGATCCGGGCTCGCATGGCCCCACGATCCAGCGAACCGGCGGCATCCAGGATCGTGTCTGGGGCGAACGCCTCGACGAGGGCCGCGAGGGTGGGTGAGCCTGGCTCGACCACCCGGCGCGCCACCTGGTCGGCATCGATCACCGGAACCCCGGACTCCCGCAGGAAGCCGGCAACCGTAGACTTGCCCGTGCCGATTCCGCCCGTCAGCCCAACGACTCGCATCACTCCTCCCGGAGCTTCTCGATGTACCGGAACACGGTGCGCGCGTCGATGTCGAGGTCGCGGGCCGTCTGGGCCTTGTTCCAGTTGTTCATGTCGAGCACCTTGCGGATGTACTCGAGCTTCCACTCCTCCTGGGCCTCGGCCAGCGAGCTGATCTCGCGGCGTTGGCTACCGAGGATGCTGAGATCGTCGGGGTTCAGCAAGGCGCGATCGCTCATGATCACGGCCTTCTTCACCTTGTTCTCCAGCTCTCGCACATTCCCGGGCCAGTAGTACGAGGCCATCGCAGACAGCGCCTGGTTTGTGAAGCCCTTGGCTGTGGTGCGGTATTGCTCGCGGTAACGGGCGAGGAAATACTGCGCGAGAACCTTGATGTCCTCGCCGCGCTCCCGCAGTGCGGGCAGCTCCACCGTAATCTCGTTCAGCCGGTAGAACAGGTCTTCGCGGAACATCCCTCCGCCGATCAGCTCGGCCAGGTCCTTGTTGGTCGCCGCGATCACGCGGATGTCGACCGGTCGGGGCTGCAGCTCGCCGACCCGCTCGATGACGCGCTCCTGGAGCACGCGGAGCAGCTTGACCTGGAGGTTCATCGGCATCTCGCCGATCTCGTCCAGGAACAGGGTGCCGCCGTCTGCGGCCTCCACCTTGCCCACCTTGTCGGACACCGCGCCGGTGAATGCACCCCGCTTGTGACCGAACAGCTCGCTCTCGAGAAGATTTTCGGGGATGGCGCCGCAGTTGATGGCGATGAAGGTCTTGCCCTTGCGGAGTGACAGCTTGTGCAGCTCCCGCGCCACGAGCTCCTTGCCGGTGCCGGTCTCGCCGAGCACGAGCACCGACAGGTCGGTTGGCGCGACGCGCCGGATCACACGGTACAAGCGCTTCATCGGCGGGCAGGTGCCGATCATTTCGCCCTGGGAGGACTGCTCCAGGCGGCTGCGCAGGTTCTTGTTGTCCAGTCGGAGCTGGTTCAAGGTGAGCGCGTGGTACACGATGATCGACGCTTGTGCGGCGTAGATCTTCAGCAATGCCAGATCGCGATCGGTGAACAGGTCGGTGATTTTGTCATTGCCCAGGTAGATCACGCCGAGCAGGTCGTTCCGATACTGCAGAGGCACGCACATCACGCTGGACAGCTTGAGGTCGACCACGGACTTGGCGCGTCCGAAGCGGGAATCGCTCATGGCGTCGGACACGATCACAGGGCGCAGCTCACGCACCACCTGATCGACGATGGAGTCGGACACCTTGGTGATGTCCAGCCGCTCGTTCTCGACGTTGTGCGATGCGGCGAGGTGGCGCTGGCCATCGCGCATCACGATCACGAAGCCCTTCTCGGCCCGCGTGATCGCGGCGAGACCCTTCAGCAGGCTCGCGAACAGCCGGTTCGGGGCCGTGTCCTGCATCATCTCGCCGGACAGCCCAACCAGCGCCGACAGCTCATCGAGGGACGGCGGGGTGTCGGATGGGGCCGACTTGGCTGGCTCGCCCTCTGCCCACGCGAGCTGCCATGCGCCGAGGAGGACGGCGTCTCCGTCACGCAGCTCGGCGCTGCGCACGCGGCGACCGTTCACGTACAGCATGCCTTTGCCGGTGGTCGACAGGACGTACTTGCCGGCCTGCCTGACGAGGCTCGCGTGGGAGGCCGCCATCGTGGGGTCGTCGAGCACGAGGTCATTGCCGCTCGCGCGCCCAATTGTGGTGATCGGCTTCCGTACGATGAAGTCGCGCTGTGACTTCGTCAGGGTGTTCTCGCACCGGAACCACGCCATCCACCAACCTCCGGGGAAACGCGGCTGCGCAGCCGGCGTCATCGTCGCATCATGCACCACCGGTCGCGGCGCGTCGACCGGGCGCGTCGCGCACGGAGGGTCAGAAGCTACCACGCACCGTCACGGTGCCACAGCAGCCGGGGGCCTCCGTTCCTCCAGGGCTCCACGTCACGTCGATGGGCGCGACCTCCCGCGACCGCCAGCTGCGGCGGGCATCCGCATGCGACCAGAGCCAGGAACCGTAGAACCCGAGCGTGAGGGGCCACTGGAGCACGTAGCGTCGGGTGCGCACCCGCGTGTCCACTTGCTGTTGCGTCCAGCCGAGCGGGTGTAGCGCAGGGTCGGCGTTGGCCGCGTTGAGCTGGGCATAGGTGGCCACCGATGCGATGCCCAGGCCGGTCTGGAGGAGGGCGAAGGCCACCCCAGCGGCCGGGCGTCCCTGGGTGAACTGCGGCAGCCCGAGGGGGAGGTAGGACTGGGCGGGTGGCGGGTGTCGCTCGGGCGTCGCGATCTCGGGTGGATCGGTATTGGTCGCCCGTTCTCGCTCCTCCTGGACGGCGCGTCGAATCAGTTCGAAGTGTCCGACGACTTCGATCGGGTGGTGGTACGGGCTGATCGGGTAGTCCGGATCTTCCTCGAGCACCCAGCGGAATGCAGCGCCGGCCTCCTCGCTGCGCCCGCTGGCGAACAAGATCTCCCCGTTGAACACCATCGCCTCGGCCGCGTGCTCCCAGTTGGGTTGTTCGCCTTGCATGAGGCGGATCTCGAGCGCTTGCAGCTGCGCCAGCGCGATCTCGTGCTCGCCAGAGAAGTAGGACCGCTTGGCCCGCGCGAGCACATCAGCGAACAGCGTGCTCAGGGACTCCGGAGCGTCGTCGACCGCGGGCGGGACCGGCGCGGGCGCCTCGACGCTCGGTTCGGTGCGAGTGGGCGACGCCGGTTCGTCCGGCGTTGGTGCAGGCGCCGCGGGGTCGTCAGGCTCGCCCACACTCTGTGCGCCGCTGTCACCATGCCCCTCCGACGCCGTCGGTGGTGGCTCCGCGGCGCTCACGCTGAGTAGCCCGAGGAGGAGGAGGGACAGGGGCATCAGGCTCCTGGGGACCGTGCAAGCCTGTAGCCCTCTTCGGCGGGTGTCGACAAGCGCGGGGGGGTCAGGGCCGTGCGATGCTGACCTCGAACGTGCCGTCGCTGCGCGTGAGGGCGGAGCCGAAGCGAATGCCGGCTTCGTCGGTGAGCTCGACGAACGCGAACGCCTCGGGCTGGCCATCCACGAGCACGGTGCCGCGGACGGGAACCCCTTGTTCGAATGCGAGCGGGCCCTCGTGTCCTTCGGGGTCGAGCTCGAGCACGGTGTACGGCAGGTCCAGACGATCTCCGGGCGGAGTGAGCGTGCATCGCGCGGGAACCCGCGACACCCGGAGTTCGAAGAAGCCGCCGTCGGCGGCCACCGTGCTCCAGGTTCGCTTGGTGAAGTCGAGCTCGGCGCAGCTGATCCGGGTGCCAGGAACGCCATTGCCGGATGGGTCCACCGCACGCCCGTCGAGGGTGGCGAGGTTCGACAGCCGCTGCGTGGGCAGGCTGTACGCGCCGCCACGCACAACGATCTCGTCCAGGCGGAGAGGGCTCTGATCGTCCCTGGGCTGCTCGCCGGGCGCCGGGAGGAACTCTGTGCTGTACACCCCGGCGAGGAGGCGCCTTGCGAACTGACCATCGTTCGAGGTCACAACCTCGACGACCGTACTGTGCTCGACATCGCCGTAGCCGCTGAGCGATGCCGACGTGAACCGGACGGTCACGTTGCCGAGGGGGCTGCCATTGGCATCCTCGACGCGGCCCTCGACGAGGACCGGTGACGCCGTCGGGTACACGAAGTCCTGGCGGATGCCGATGTCGCCCACTTCCACCGGCCCGGCCGATAATATCGGATCGAGTTCGAATGCCCGGCCACCGCACACCACGGCGTACGGCCGCCCTGGCTGCACGCGGAGCTCATAGTTGCCCTGCGCGTCCGTGAGAGCGCTGGATGAGAGCACACCCTCGGCGGAGAGGACTGCGACCGATGCCCCTGCGAGGGGGGCACCGGTATCTCGCACCGTGCCGAAGATGGCGATGCCGGCCCCGACATCGAACTCCTGGAGCGGCGCGCTGGACTCGACCTGGAGGTCCTGGACCAGTGTGGGCATGCGCGGATCGGAGGGAACGATCTCTACGCGGTAGCTCTCTTGCGGCACGACGAACATCTCGAACGCCCCGTCGAGGTCGGTCACCGAGGTGTAGTCCTGGACTGAGTCCGCCTTGACGATCCGCACGCTCGCCTCGACGATCGAGGTCTCGGTGCCTGGCAGCTCGGGCCCGAAGTAGCTGGGGCCGAGCTGGGTGCCGACGACCGAGGCGAGGATTGGTACCGGGCGTCGCAACTCCAGGATTCCGAAGTCGAGACCATCCCCGAGGTAGCTGTACCGCCCGAGGGACTGGGGCAGGGCGCGGTAGTCACCGCCGTCCGCCTGGAGCGCTGCGGGGTACACGTCGACCCGAAGCGCGACCACCCGTGGGGTTGTCTCTGTGTCTTGGGCCCCGGTGTCCTGGAGCGACGCCACGTCGAGCGCCATCTCGGCCGAGGCGCACCCGGTGGCTACGAGTGCTCCCAACACGGCCGCGCGCCAGTTCACAACGTCCCCAGGGCGATGGTCCAGCTGATCTCGATGCGGTTGGCAGGCGTGGCTTCGTCGACCACGGTGCACGAGATCGTCTGCCCATCCAGCGACGGTGATCTTCCCTCGACCCGAAGGACGCTGGTCCAGATCGCTTCGTCCTGTGGCAGATCGATGATCTCCGCCTGCGCGGCGTCTGGTGCACGCCAGATGAACAGCACATCATCGCCGTCGGTCTCGCGCGCGGTGACCATCACCTGGCTGAACTGGTCGAGGTCGAGCACGAGCCCATCGGACGAGTCGGGTGACAGGATCTCGGGGGCGAGGTTCATCTCTGGCCTCCACACGGGCTCCACATACAGGCAGCCCGCAAGCGGGATCATGCATATGGCGTGCCATCGGCCAGAGAGTCCTTCCCTCCTCGGTCGGACCTGCAGTGGTTGGTCCGCAGACCCTCGGGTCTGCGACGTGCATGTCACGGTTCGCTCCACGGCCCCGGCACAGGGTAGCCCGTTGGGCGGGGGTCACTCCAGCGGAGGGAACACCGTGAGGATGGGCAGGTAGGCATAGCGCTTGGACTTGGTGCGGGCGTCGCTGCACCTCACCTCGATCAGGTGCGCGGTGTGCGGTTGACGCACCGTGACCCCATCGCCGACCTCACCGATGCGTCCAACCCGCTGACTATCTACGTACACCGAGCACTCTGCCGGGTAGCTCGTATCGAATCGGACGGTCGCCGGCCGGGCCTCGAGCTGGACTTCACGCTCCGTCAATTCGTCTGGTGAGACTGTGATCTTGATCCGCTTGGGCACCACGAACTCGGATGTGATGAGCAGCTCGTGGGTCCCCACCGGCAGTTTGAACGGGTCGCTGTTGCGGGTCGAGCCGATCTTCTTGCCGTCGCTGAAGATCTCGGCCGGGTGTTCGCCGGAGGTGATCTTCACGCGCCCCGTCTCTGGCTGGAGCACGGGCGGGCGAATCTCGCGACGCGGGTCGACCCCGCGCCGCTGCTGGAGCTTCGCCTTGCCCGCTGGCCGCGCAGATACGGTGGCTGGCATCGGATCCGGAACCTCGACGGGAGCGGGTGGGGGGACAGCGGTTGGGGGCGGCCCGGTGATCGGTGACAGGGATGGGGGCCGAGGCGCTGCGCCGACCGCGGGCTCCGGCGGCGTGGCGTTCTCTGGGTCCGCCGAACCCTCAGCCGTGTTGTGCTCGAGTTCGTCCCAGTTCTCGGCCACGATGCCGCCAGCACCGCCGCACAACAGGAGCAACAGCACCGCCGCCAGCAGCCACCCGCGCCGACGCTGGGGCTGATCCGACGTGTGCAGCCCCTGCACCAGCGCCAGCACCTCTTCGTTGTTCTCGTCCAGCGAGAGCAGGCGGTTGAACAGGTGCAGCGCGCGCAGGTGGTCGCCGCGCTCCAGCAGCGCCTTGCCGCGCGCGAGCAGCTGCTCCTTGAGGTGGTCATCCAGGCCTCGCTCGAACGCCTGCGGATTCTCGACGAACCGCGCCAGGCCGAAAGAGGGGTTGCCGAGCACGCCTACCTCATCGAGGCAGTCCTCGAGCGCGCGGGTGACCTCGTCTGCGCCGTTGAAGCGATCATCGGCGCTCGACGTCATCAATTGCTCGATGGCATCGGCGAGCGAGGCGCTCATCGCGGGGGCCAGCTCCGTGACATGCGGGCGGTTACCTTCGATGACATTCTTGAGGATCAAACTGGGGTTGGAGCCAGTGAAGGGCAGGTAGCCCGTGACCAGGTAGAACAGCACCGTGCCGAGGGAGAACAGGTCCGAGCGGCGGTCGAGGGGCTCTTCCTTCGCCTGTTCTGGGCTCATGAACGCTGGCGAACCCACGAGGGCGCCGGTCATGGTGACCTGGGACTCGTCGAGGAACCGGGCGATGCCGAAGTCCATCAGCTTCACGGTCCCATCTGCGCGGATCATCACGTTGTCTGGCTTCAGGTCGCGATGGAGGATGCCTTCGGCATGTGCATAGGTCAGGGCGCGCGCCAGGTGCAGTCCGACCAACGTCGCGACTTCGGAGGGCAGCTGCCCGCACTCGGCGAGCAAGTGCGACAACGTCTGGCCCTCGACGAACTCCGTGATGATGTAGCACTCGGAGGTGTCGAGCCCGGAGTAGTCGAAGATCTGGAGGATGTTGTCGTGCCGCAGGTGCTCAATCGCGCGCGCTTCACGCGCAAACCGCTTGCGGTTGCGGATCGATGACGAGAGGTGCGGATGCAACACCTTGATCGCCACATCCCGCTTCAGCGTGTTGTGGCGCCCGCGGTACACCGTGGCCATGCCGCCTTCGCCGACCTTCTGGAGTACCTCGTAGCGATTGTCGAGGAACGTACCAATCAAGTCGGCACCGAGCCCGGGCAGTGAGTGCTCGCGCACTTAACGCATACCCGCGAAACGTGACGCCCGGCGCTGCGGACCGTCATGGGCCTCACAGCTGCGACGGGTCACCGGTCGGCCGGATGAGGCCGCGATCGTTCAGGATTCCCAAGATCGTAGCTGCTGTCTCCTCGACGGCCTTGTTGGTGACATCGATCACGGGCCACTCCCGGTGCGCCCGGTACAGCTGCTCGGCGAACTCCAGCTCGGCCAGGATGTAGGCCATGTCGTCGTAGTTCATGCGCTGCATGCGCATCGCGCGCAGGCGCGACTGCCGGATGCTCTGGAGCGCAGCGGGGTCGATGGTGAGCGCGAACACCCGGTGCTGTTCCACCTCGGACAGGGTTGCCGGCGGGCGTTGGTCGAGCACGATGGGCACATTGCCGACCTTGAACCCCTTGTGCGCCAGGTAGGTGGACAGGGGGGTCTTGCTGGTGCGGGAGACGCCGACCAGGATGATGTCGGCTTGGCGGAGCATGCGCGGCTCTTTGCCATCATCGGCCTTCACCGTGAACTCCACCGCTGCGATCCGGCGGAAGTAGTCGTCGTCGGTCTGGCGGAGCAGCCCGGGAACCTGCACCGCCGTAGCATCGAGGAACACCTGCAGCGTGCCCAACAGGTCCCCGATCAAGTCCACGTAGTGAACGCCGTGCTCTGTAGCCAGGGCTCGAGCTCTCTCGCGGGCGCTGTCGGACACGAGCGTGGACACCACAAGGGCGTTCTGCCGGGTGGCGACGCGGAACACGGCGACCAGCTGCTCGTCGCGCTCCACATCCCGGAACGAGCGCACGTGCACGAGGTGCGATCTGAACTGCTGCAGGGCAGCTCGGATGACGCGTTCGGCGGTCTCGCCGGTGCCGTCCGAGACGATCACGATGGGCTGCGGGATCCGTGGGCTCATCGGCGCACTGTGACGGCAGTGCCCGCATCCTGCAACCGGATGAGTTCGCGCTGCAGGCGGAGGATCAACCCGACGTCGCCCTCGACCACCAAGCGTCCCTCCAGGAATCCGTCGCGTGGGGCCAGCCGCCCGTCCACGAGCTGCAGGAAGTCAGTCGCTGTGCAGGCGAGATGGCAGTCGCAGGGGCTCGTGAGGCCTCGCCGGACTTCGCCCCCGTCAGCCGACTCGAGGGTCCACTCACCACCGCCGGGGCCTGACAGTGCGAAGCACAGCCGGACGTCTCCCGTAAGGACCGCAGGGATGTCGAGGTGGCGCTTGATGCGGAGGAACACGCCAGACAGATCGGGTGAGGCCGACATCTCCTCCCCACGCTACCGGGTGGGCGGGAACCGTAGCACCGCAGGACGGGATGCGCGACGTACAGCGCCCTTACCTGCCCGTTCAGAGACCCTGGAGATCGACATGGGACCGCTGGATGGAGTGAAGGTGCTCGACCTCTCCCGGCTGCTCCCAGGCCCCGCCTGCACGTGGATGCTGCACGGCCTCGGGGCGAGCGTCGACCGTGTCGAGACGCCCGGCCGAGGCGACTTCGCCCGCCACATCCCTCCGTTTGTCGATGGCGTCGGGGTGTACTTCGCCTGCGTCTCCCGGGGCAAGCGCAGCATCGCCATCGATCTCCGAGCCCCTGGAGGTCCCGATCTCGTGCGCGATCTCGTGGGCCGGTACGACGTACTCGTCGAGGGCTTCCGGCCAGGGGTGATGGAGGCGATGGGCCTCGATCCCGTCCTCTTGGTGGAGGAGAACCCGGGCTTGGTGGTCGCGAGGCTGTCGGGTTTCGGCCAGGCCGGAGGGTGGCAGGACCGTGTGGGGCACGACATCAACTACGTCGGCGTCGCGGGCCTGCTCTCGGCCGCAGCCCACGACGCGAACGGTCCGGCGCTGCCCCCGGTGCAGGTCGCCGACTTTGGCGGGGCTTCGGTCGCTGCCATGGGGATCGCGGCGGCGCTGTTCGAGCGAGAGCGTGAGCGCGCGGCGGGGCGGTCGGGAGGGCGGGTGCTCGATGTCTCGCTCGCAGAGGCCGCGCTGGTGCCGATGGCTCCGTTGGTGCTGTCCTGCACGGCCGACGGCCGCCCGCCCGTGCCGGGTGGGGAGGTGTTGACGGGCGCGCTCCCGATCTACGGTTGCTACGCCTGTGCGGACGGCAAGTGGATCACGGTCGGCGCGCTGGAGCCGAAGTTCCAGGCCGAACTCGTCCGCGCGACCGGTGGACTCGATCGGGAGCACCTGGCATCTGTGTTCCGCACCGCCACCCGGGACGAGTGGGTGGAGCGCCTGTCCGGGGCGTGCGTCGGACCGGTGCTCATGCCCGACGAGCTGGCGGGCCACTCCGCATTTGCGGGTCGAGGTGCGGTGGAGCGGCTGGGCTCGACCACCTGGGTGCGTGCGCCCTTCGCGACGGGGCCTGCGGGGTCGTTGCCGGCGCTCGGAGAGCACACCGAGGCTGTGCTCTCGGAGGCCGGGCTCGCAGATCGCATCGCTGGGGCTCGCGAAGCGGGGGTGATCGCGTGATCGAGGGATTCACCCACCTGGGCTGGCGGGAGTGGCTCGCCATTGCGCTGGCCACGACGATCATCGTGGACTGGGCGGCGTGGCGCTACGCGCTGGTGTCGCGCTGAACCCGACTATGCGCCGTCGGTAGAGCGGTTGAGCACGTCGCCGACCGCGGCCAGCGTCCCGTCGGGATCGTCGACGTGGAGCCAGTGTCCGGCCTCCGGCAAGGTGACGAGGCGCGCACTCCCTTCGGGGAGGGCGCTGAACCGCTCGAGGGACGCGGACGTCCACCGGTCCGACCGGCCGGCGCGCACGAAGGTCAGCGTCCCGTGGAACTGGCCTCGGTCCTGGCCTGCGACGAAGGGCCACAGGTCCCGGCGCCAATAGTCGTCGAGCAACGCGTGGATGGCCTCCAGTCGCCAGGCCCAGCCCCAGGTGTCACCACTCCGCTTGAGGCTGGTGAGCAGCCACTGCACGAGGGGCTCCGACAGGCCCTCTGCGCGCAGCCCGTCCCGCACGTCGGAGCGGGCGGGTGCGGGCATCGACAGGGTCGAGAGCACCCGCAACACCTCGGCCACGTCGTTGGTGGAGGGGTCTGGCGGCGGACCCTCTTCCGCGGGCAGGCTGTCGAGCACGCCCAGCGCGCCCAGGGAGGAACCGTGACGTTGGGCATAGGTCAGAGCGACCTTGCCGCCGAAGCTGTGCCCGATCATGGCGTTGGGGGGCCTGTGGATCGCCACCGCCAGCGCCGCTACATCGCCCGCACAGGCCGCGAGGGTGTGCGGGGCGGGGAGGTGAGGGGAGTCGCCATGGTGGCGCAGGTCCACCAGCACAGCCGACCAGTCCGGGTGAGCCTGGACCAGTCGGCGCGCGAAGCTCCGCCAGTTTCGACCGGAGCCGAGGATGCCGTGCAGGATGTACAGGGACCGCCGTGGGGTGGCGCCCGAGGCGGTCACGTCGGAGTAGGCGAGTGTGGACATGGCGGGTCGCTAACCGCGACCAGCGACCGCCGCCTGGGTCGACCTGCACGCGGGTCCAGCGCAGGGCTCAGGGGTACATCACCCAAACCCCATCTTCCGTCACGTTGCCGGCTGCATCCTCGCTTCGGAGGGTGAAGTAGAACGTGGTGTTCGGGTCGACGGTGAACCGCATCTCGTGGTCGGTGACGAGGCCAGAGTCGTCGTCAAATCGCCCAAATTCCTCGAAGATGACGCCGGTGGTGGTCGGCTCGTCCGTCCGCCAGAGCAGTGTCATGTCCTCACCTGAGCGGGACCCGGTCACGTCGTAGATGACCGGTGCCGTGGTGTCGTCAGGCTCACCCGGGTCAGCATCCGTGTCGTCATCGCCTCCGTCGTCCACGGGCCCACCTGGAGCACCGATGGAACCCAGGGCCGCAACGGGGTCGATGAGGCCGAAGCCGGAGCGGGTGTTCCACCCTGCGCTCTCGAGGTCGACTGCGGTGTCGGTGAGGATGTCGCGCACATCGCGTGGGTCGGCGCCCTCCGCGATGAGCAGCGCAGCCACTGCGGCCACGTGGGGCGTGGCCATCGACGTGCCCTCGAAGAACTCGTAGGCCATGCCGCGGCCGCGGCTTGCGAAGGTCTCCTGGAGGATGCCGTCGTAGTAGCCGTCCCCGTTGCGGTCTCGGTTCATGTCGCCGCCCGGAGCGACCAGATCGAGGTCGGTGCCGCCGTTGCTGTACCCGACCACCGCGCTGTTCGCGCCCACCGCTCCAACGGCGATCGCGTCGGGGTAGGCCGCTGGGTACTCGACCACGTTGCGGCCCGAGTTGCCCGATGCAGCGACCACGATCACGTCGCGATCTGCGGCGTACTCCACAGCATCGCGCTCGGCGGCAGTGGACGACCGGCTGCCGAGGGAGAGGTTTACGACGTCGGCGCCGTTGTCCGCGGCAAAGATGATCGCCTTGGCCGACCAGTATGCGGAGCCTGATCCGAAGCGGTCGAGCACCCGGATGGCCATGATCGAGGCGTCGGGGGCGACCCCGGCGACGCCGATGCCGTTGTCCGTCGCCTGCGCGATGGTTCCGGCCACGTGGGTGCCGTGGCCGTTCTCGTCGGCCGGGTTCCAGTCGTTGTCCACGTAGTCGTAGCCGGCGATATAGTTGACCGGCGCGTCTTCGCCGTCAATGCTCACGCCGGTGTCGATCACGGCAACGATGACCCCTTCGCCACGGTTCCAGGTCCAGGCGGTGTCGATGTCGAGCAGGTCCAGGTTCCACTGGAGCTCGCGGTACGGGTCGTTCACCGACGAGACCGTGCGCAGGCGGTTGGCCTCGACCCGAACGCCACCGAGTTGCTGCTTGAGAGCGGTCTCGAGGCTGGCCACGTCGAGCGCCCGCCCGGTGCGGTACAGACCCGCGCCCAGGATCGGGTCGTAGTCGACGAGATCGAGGCCGAGGTCGGCCTGCAGCGACGCCGACAGCTCGGCGCCGATGATGAACTCGCCGTCGACCTTGTCGGAGTCGACGGGCTC
>JBLFXJ010000158.1:0-17246 GCA_047609825.1 Myxococcota bacterium | reverse complement strand
GCCACGTTTCGTGCGGTCACCGGGGGTGAGCCAGAAGGTCTCCGCACCCTCGAACAACGGCCAGGCCCATTCCAAGGGGCCGCCCTTCTCGAATCGTGGCCGCAGGCCGTCGAACACACGCTCGAGAGCGTTCTGCATCACGCCTCCTGCTCGTAGAGGTCGAGTCCCTCGCGAAGGAGAACGTCGAAGTCGATCTTCGAGGGACAGATGTAGCTGCACAGCGCGGCTTCTTCCTCGGAGAGGTCCAGCAGTCCGAGCTGAATCGACTCTTCGAGGTCGCCGGCGACGATTGACTTGAACAGGAATTCAGGCAAAATATCCGGCGTGGCGACGACCTTTTCGTAGGCGCCGATCGGCACGATGGCCCGGTGCCCGCCGTACAGGCCCGGCCGCATGTCGATGGGCTTCGACGGCGTGAAGAAGCCACGGAGGAAGGCCTTGTGGAATGACCACTTGCCGAGCTGGGGGGTGGCCCAGCCGAACAGGTCGCGGGGCACCTCCTCGGAGAGCACGTGCACCGCACGGGAGTAGAACCCCGTCCAGCGCTCTGCATCCACGGCCTCGCCGGTGAGCACGCTGCCGCGAAGCCAGCGCGAACCGTCGACCGCATCCGAGACGACGTGCCGCAGAGGCGCACCGAGCAGCGTGCGCACCAAGCGGGGCGTGCGAACAGCGGCACCGACCGCGGCGATCACGCGGGTGGCGTGGAACCGACCCGACAGGATCGTGTGACCCAGCGACACGGCATCCCATGCGCGGAGGAACCACACGACGCCAGCACCCCGCGGCGGGCAGAGCAGATTGATCTGCACTGCGGGGTCGCCTGCAGGGTGGGGACCCGAGAAGGTGTGGTGAGAGACGCGCTGGAGGCCCGTGACGGCCGGCAGGTCGTCGCCCTTCATCCGGGTGACATGAACGTCCACGCCAGAGGCGGCCCGGAGGAGGTCGACCGCGGCCTGGAGCGCCTCGGCATCATCCGGCTCGATCAGGTGCTCAGCGGACGGCTGCAGGGGGCCGGTCTCGGATGCCGCGATGAGCACGGCCTGCGGCGCAATCGTGGGGTCGGCCATGGCGGACAGCGGGCGGGCGCGAATCGCCGGCCACCAGCCCGAAGCCGCAGCGAGGTCGATGGCCTCTGCCTGTGAGAGCTTCGCGATGTCGGCCGCCGGGACGGACGGCAGCGACGCGACCGCGTCTCCGTGCCGCTCGACGATGTAGTCGGTGATCACCCGCCGATGGCCGCGGCGAATCTCCTTCACCCGGCCGGCGACCGGCGAACGAAGGACGATCGAGGGATGTGGCTTGTGCAGGAGCAGCGGCGACCCGACCTTCACCTCGTCGCCCTCGCGGGCGACCACGCGCGGCGTGAAGCCACGGATCTCGGTGGGGGAGTACGCGACCGTCTCGGGGTCCGGGAGCGCAACCACATCGCCGGAAGAAGCTCCAGCGATGGGGATGTCCAGCCCGTTCTTGACGACGATGTCCGACATCTCGGTTCCTTTGCCCTCTGCCCTGGAGCCGGTCCAGCGGCGCGCTGGGGTGGCCATGCCTGCGAGGGCCGCCGACGAGTGGAAGCCGGTCTTACGCCGTTGCCCGTGTCGCGTCCAGACGGCTGCTGGTGCTCCGCATCATCTTGACTCGGGCTCGTCCGCCTACGCCACCAGCCCTCCCGTGGACACCGCGCGGGCCTAAGAGCACGTGGGTCCACTGGGTCGTGGGTGCCTCCGATGTAGGCTGCCGCCATGACTGACGACCTGTACGACAAGATCGCGCGCGGCGACGCGCCCGAGGTGGCCGCGACCACCATCGCGGCCCTCCGAAACCGGGCGGTGCGCGCCGCCCGCAGCGACGCCGCGGAGGACCGCCTCGACGCTCTGCGGGTCGGCGCCCGCCTGCCGCTGCCCGACGCGCTGCGGATCGTGATCGCACTCGTGGGCGACGACGCGCCGGTGGTGCGCCACTGGGTGTTGGTCCAAGCGCTGGCTGCGGGCGACCACGGATTCAGCGCGCTGCGCGCGATCGCTGGAGCAGGCGATGCGACTCAGGCTGCATCGGCGCTGGAACACCTGCGCCGGGGCGGGGACAGCAGCGCGGTCACCACCGCCCGGATGGGGCTTCGCTCGCCCCATCCGGACGTGCGGGCCCAGGCCGCGCTGCTCCTCGGGCGGATCGCCGGCCCGGGCGCGCGCCCATCCCTCCAGCGCCTGCTCGCGGACAACAGCCAGGAAGTCCGCGACGCCGCGACCTCGGCTATCGAGGCGCTGGAGAGCAGCGCGGGTGCAACAGAGCCGTGGTGGAGCGATCCCCGGGTGCTCCCTTCCCCGCCAGCGGATGTGAAGGCTCCCGCCCCGGCTGCCGAGCCCGAGGCACCCGCGGCACCGTCCGCGGATGGGCACGACGCGACGGAGACGGTGTCAGCGGATGCAGAGCCCGAACGCGATGTCGATCCGCCCCGGACTGCTCCAGCGTTGGTGCCCGAGGCGCAAGAGGGAGCCGACTCAGGCCCCCCCCTTCCGCTTCCGACCGCCATCCGACCGCTCCTCCGCCTCCTGGGCGACTCTCCACCGCAGCACCACGCGATGCTGCTCAGCGCGCTGCGCGACCACGCCGACGCCGATCTCGGAGGCGTCCTGGCAGCCGGACCGGGCGACGACGCTGCTCTGGCCAGGGGGCTGGCGGTTGCCGCCGCCGAGCGGGGCTCGGGCGCCTGGGTGACCGGGCTCCGTCGACTGGTCACACACACTGATGCCGCGGTGCGGGCCGCGGCGATCACCGCGTTGGGGGCGTTGGGTGGCGCGTCCGTCGTGCCCGCACTGCACGCATGCCTCACCGATACCGACCCGGCTGTGCGCGCGTCCTCCGTCGAGGCCGCCGTCGCGCTGTGCGATCGCCTGGACCGCAGCGACCTGCTCGCCCGGCTCCTCGAGCCCGTGCTCGCAGACACAGATCCGGCTGTGGCGGCGTCCGCACGCGAGGCCCTGGCCAGATGAGCCGCATTCTCGGCATCGATGAGGCGGGCCGAGGCTGCGTGCTCGGAGCGCTGATGGTCGGTGCGTACATCGCCGACGACGGGACGGACGCCGTGCTGCGGGCCGCGGGTGCCGACGACAGCAAGAAGCTGAGCGCGAAGCGCAGGGTCGAGGCGCGGGAACGACTCCGCGCGCTCGGCACGGAAGATGTGGTCAGGATCTCGGCCACCGAGATCGACGCCGCGAACCTGAATCACCTGGAAGAGGCCGCGATCGTGGAGCTGATCCGCCGTCACTCGCCCGACCGCGTGCTGCTGGACGCGCTGGGCCATCCGCGGGCGATTCCGGCGATCGTCGCCCGCCTCGAGGCGCAGACGGGCGTGTCTATCGACATGCGCCCGAAGGCGGATTCCCTGTGGCCTATCGTCGGTGCCGCCTCCATCGTCGCGAAGACCACCCGGGACGCGGAGCTGGACGCGCTGAACGACGAGCACGGTCCACTCGGCTCGGGCTACCCGTCCGACCCGAAGACCCGTCGCTGGCTCACCGAGTGGTCACAGAGCGGGCGGCCGTGGCCCGAGTTCGTGCGCACGCGCTGGGAGACGGTCCGACTGCTGTCGCAGTCCACGATGTTCGGCTGACCACCTACCTAAGCCAGCTCCGCCTCGACATCCTTGTCGAGCAGCACGAACAGTGCGAGCGCACCCAGCAGCGTGCCGAGCGGCATGTTCGTCAGGGACAAGCACGCGATCCCGAGCCCGAGCCACCGTGCCCAGCCCGCTCTGCGCCACAGCCCGACCCCGGCGATGATGGCCGGGAGCGCCATCAGGCTGGCGAGGACGGCGACGACCACGCCGATGGTCCCATAGGCCGCCCCGATGAACACCAGCTCGCCATCGCCATCGGCCAGCCCCGCCATCGAGGCGAACCCGCCGAACAGGCCGAACAGCAGTCCGACGCCGACGGCCACCGCGCCATGCACCAGCCCGTACACCACGAAGCCCAGCGCCAACGGATCGAGGTACCGACTCACTCACCCTCCACTGGCCGACACGATCGAGCAGCGCGCCCCACCGGCGCCACCGTGCAACGATCCGACCCAGTTCATACTAAGCGCAGCAAGTAACGGAGTCTTCTCCCAATCGGCGCCGCGGCGGTGGGCCCTCGGTTCGCCGCGACGCTCCGCACGCGCGTATGATTTGCCCATGCTCATCCGAACGACCGTCGCCGTCAGCGTCGCCATCACCCTCGCCCTTGCGACGGCCTGCGGTGGCGCCCCCCCGCCCCCGCCCACGTCAGGAGGCGCCGCCGCTCCCGCGCCCGCTGCGAACGCAGAACCGGAGGTCGGCCGCGACCTCCCCCCGATCGAGTGTCTCGAGGGCGCGGGACCCCAGGTCGGCCACAGCGCCGACGGCGTCGAGCAGTGGTGTGAGCGGGACGGCGTGATGCACGGCCCCTACCACCGGTTCCACGCCGACGGGACCAAGGCGGTCGATGGGAACTACGCCGACAACTCACCGGACGGCAACTGGCTGTGGAAGCATCCGAACGGGACCAAGGCGTCCAAGGGCACCTACCGCAAGGGCAAGCAGGCCGGCAGCTGGACGTGGTGGCACCCGAACGGAAACCGGGCCCAGGAAGGTGACTTCCTCGCCGGGCGCAAGGCTGGAAAGTGGACCGCTTGGTTCGAGGACGGGACCAAGAAGGAGGACGGCCTTTACCACAACGGCAACAAGCACGGCTCATGGCTGTACTACATCGCCGACTCGAACGAGACCGTGGAGCGGAAGGAGACCTGGCAGCGGGGGGTGCTCGTCGCGACGGAATCGCCAAAGCCGAAGACCGCGCCGGTGGAGGGCGCGGACGACCGAAGCAAGTCGGACAAGGCCTCCAAGTCGGGGTGAGCTCATGACCGCCATCCGTCGGTGAACCCGCTCCTCCAGGAGCTCGCTGCGCTCCTCGCGTACGCTCCCATGGTTGTGCTGCTGCACGAGCTGGGCCACGCCCTGTCTGCGCGACCGGGCGGATATCGCGTCACGTCGTTCGGGATCGGCCTCGGTCCCCCGCTGTGGTCGATGCCCCTTCGGGACGGCGTGGTCGTGCACGTGGACCGGTGGATCCTGGCCGGAGGCGCCTGCACAGCCATCCCCGCCGGCCCGCCGACCTCCCGCCGAGCATGGTTCCATGCGGGCGGACTCATCGCCCAAGGGCTCCTCGCCTGCGCCCTACTCCTCGCCCCGGCTCACTGGCTCATAGATCGGATCAGCGCGTTCAACCTCCTGGTCGCGGTGACCAATGCCTTGCCCTGGCGCTTTGGGGGCCAAGCCTCTGACGGGTGGTACCTGCTCGACGCCTTCCGGGGAGGCCGGCGCAGCGGCAACGTGCTCCAACAGGTCTCGGCCCTCGAGCGAATGGCCGACCGCGAAGGTGCCATTGGGAGCCACCTCGGCCGCGCCTACTCGGAGGTGTGCCTGGCCTGGGCGGAGGTCCTCGCCGGCCGCCCCGACCGGGCGGCCTCGCTGTTCATCGAAGACCCGCCATCAACGGCGCTGGAACCCTGGGTCGATGCCCTGTATCGGTACGTTCGGGCAGAGTGGCTGCGGAGCACCGGCCACCTCGACGAGGCCATCGCCTGCGCGCGGGGCGCCGGAGCGGGCCATGTCGCAGGCCGCGCTATCACCCGCCTGGCGGAGGCGCGGGCGCTGGTGGACGCAGGGCACACGGCAGAGGCTCACCGCGTGCTCGCCCACGTCGGCGGGGCGGGGGGCGCCATCGGTCAACAGGCCGCCGCCGTGCTCCTTCATGCCTCACTCGGCGAATCGGCCGAAGACGTAGAGCACGCCGCATGGCGGGTGCTTCGTTCAGACGGCGCGTGGCTGGACCCGGTTGACGCGGCCGTGGCCCTTAGGTTGGCCGGCGACGCCCTGGAGTCGGCCGGCAGACTCGATGCCGCTGGCGGGGCCCGGGTCGGTGCAGCGGAGCTCGCTCGCGCCACGCTCGCAAGCGCCGACACCCTGGTGGCCGAGGACCTCGCGGCACGCCTGGCGCCCTTGCTCACCATCGGGCGCTCGTTCCGCGTCCAGCCCGACGCCCAATAGCGCCAACTCGGAAGCGGTCCGTTGATGGTGACCAGCACGCGGGCAGGTGCTGGCCGATCCGTCGACGCCCCTCGGTCCGCCCCGTCGGCGGTGTGACCGCGTGACGTGACCGACCGAGAGGCGCTCCGACACCTGGACCAGGGCGCGGCCCCCCGGCACGAGACCCAGTCCATTTCCGCGCGCCAGCTGAGCCGGCGAAGCGGAGGCATCGGTGACAACGGAGAGACGAGACCGGTTTCACCGGGCGATGCACTGACCCCTGCTTTGATGCCGCCAGACCACCTGGCGACACCTTCCAAACTGCAGTGAGCGTGCCAACATTTGCGAACGGGCGAAGGCGCGGTCTCGTCCGCGGCGTCGCGCCAACTGCGCAGGTTGCGCGGCATTGGGCAGCCCGCGCAGGGCAACCCGCGCTCACTCGATTCCGTAGCGCCTGAGCTTCTGGTCGAGGGTGCGCTTCTGGATCTCGAGCAGGGCCGCGGCTCGGGTGCGACTGCCCCCTGACCGCTGCAGCGCCTCCTGGATCAGCTTGGCCTCGAACCGCTCCACCCGCTCCCGGAAGTCGAGCTCACCGTCCACCGTGTCGATGATCGGCAGGTTGGGCACCCCCTCACCGATGGTGTCACGGTGGGCGCGAAGCTTGTACACGAGCGTGCGGCGAGGAATCCGAAGCAGCGACGCGGCGCCTGTCTGGTTGCTGTGACAGGCCCGCAGCGCGCCCTGGATCAAGGCGAGTTCGAACTGCTCCACCCGACGCTTCATGTCCATCGACCCGCCAGTCTCGAACGGCCACGCGGGCCCCGCGCTCATGTCCACCGTGGCTGCGGCCTGGCTCCGCGCCTCGTCGGCGTAGCTGCGCAGCCGAGAGGGAAGATCCTCCACGGTCACCACCTGCCCGTGGGCGATCACCACGGCCCGGTCCATGCAGTTCTTCAGCTCTCGGACATTGCCCGGCCAGTGATAGGTCTCGAGCAGCATCATCGCGTCTGGCGTCAGCCCCCGGACCGCACGATCGTTCGCCGCGTTCGCATGCCGGATGAACCGCATCGCGAGCGGGCGGATGTCGGGCACCCGCTCCCGAAGCGGCGGGATCTCCAGCGTCATCGTGTTCAGCCGGTACAGAAGGTCCCAGCGAAACTCTCCGCCCTCGCACATCGCCTCGAGGTCGCGGTGGGTAGCTGCGAGCACACGCACGTCGACCGGGATCTCCTTGTTCGATCCCACGCGCGTGAGGCGCTTGGTCTCCAACACGCGGAGCAGGGCCACCTGGGCCGCTGGCGAGAGCTCGCCGATCTCGTCGAGGAGCAAGGTGCCGTTGTGGGACTCCTCGAACACCCCCCGAGTCTGGCGATCGGCCCCCGTGAATGCGCCCCGCTCGTGCCCGAAGAGCACGCTCTCGATCAGGTTCGCCGGGATCGCGCCGCAGTTGATCACCCGCATGGGGCCGCCGGTGCGCTGACTCCGCTCATGGATGGAGCGCGCCAGGACCTCCTTGCCGGTGCCGGTCTCGCCCAGCAGCAACACGGCGATGTTCGACCGGGCGATGCGCTCGATCGATTCGTAGAGCGAGACCATCCGCGCGTCACGGATGACCGGGCCGTCTTCGTGCTCCACGTCGCCGTCTTCTACGATGACCGGCTCGTGGACCTGGACTGGTCGGTGCTTCGACGCTCGCAGCAGCGCGGCGCGCACCGACTCCACCAGCGCCTCTGATGTGTTGCCACTCACCGGGTACACCGCGACGCCGACGAACAGGTTCGGCCCATCCGACTCGGCGGCGAGGGATTCAGCCAGCCTGCCGGCTCCACGGCGGCCGATGCCGGACAACAGGATCTCCACCGTGTCCGGAGCGTAGAGCGCCACACGATCATCCATCCGGAGCACCTTACGCACCCGGTCGAACCACGTGGCGGGGCGCACGTCGCGGTCTGCGGCCCGAACCATGAGGACAGAGACCGGTCGCATCGCCACGCGAGCCCGTACCAGCTCACCCTCGACCCGCTGGACGAAGCGCTCGTGCGACTCCAGCTGGCCGCCGCGCGTGTCCACATCGGCGAGCCGATGGAGCGAGACGGCGACGGACCCCATCTGCACTTCGTCGCCCACTGAGAGGAGCCGGCTGCCCTCGAACTGCTCGCCGTTCACGAACGTGCCGTTGGTGGATCGGAGATCGGTCACCACGACCTCGCCGTCCTCCAATGCAAACCGCGCATGCTGGCGTGACAGGCGCCGACTGCGCGGCATGAGAGTGGACGGCGCCGCGCGACCGATCACGACGGGTTCGCCGGCTACGAGCGGCACAATCTCCACACCGTCGCGATGGTACACCATGAGCGAGAGCCGACGCGAAGGGCCTTCATCCGTCACTCCGTCGCCGATGGCGGTGCTATCCATTTGGCTGCCCATGCCCCTCTCGCTCACCCCTAGCACGCGAGCACGGGTAGTATAGGGCTGTGAACCCACCCGACCTGTGGACTGCGCATCGACTCCGCACGGCCGTGGCCTCCGTCGAGGCCGCGATCGGACCGGTGGACGACCACCGACAGGTGGCCGAGCTCGAGACCGCGGCACGTGCAAATCCGAGGGATCGCACGTTGCACCTGCTCACTCTACGGGCCCACCAAGCCGCTGCGGCCGGGGCCGGGCTGCCGCAGGTGGTCGCCGGCGTGCACCGAGAGACGCTCCTGGCCTGGGACGTGGCCACCAGCACTTGGCTGGGGCGAGATGTCGCATCCGGCAGACCCGCGCGCGTGCGTGCTCTGGATGCGGCGGCAAGCGAGCCCTGGCGGCGGGCCCTCGACAGAGAGGGACGGGCGCTCGATGGCCTGATCCCCGGTCTGCGTCGCGAGGCGGGCGCGTTGGCTGTCGTGCTCGACGCCAGCGGGGAAGAGCCGGCGCCGCTCGCCGGTATTGCGCAGGCCCTCAACGACATCCAGCGATGGGCGGCACTGGGGTTGGGGGCGCCTCCGCACCACCCCGCACCCTTCGACATCATCGACGGCCGGCTGTGCATCGTCACCCTGACCCCGGCCGCGCATGACCCCCGCCTGTTGATCGGCGCAGCAGCGGATTGGCTGGGCGCCCGTCGGCCCCCGGGCGACCACCTCGCCGCTACGATCGCGGCATGGTCGCCCGGCGATCCTTCGGAGACAGGGCGCGCGCTCGCCCGCTACCTGGCGGCGGATCTCGCCGCGAGATGGACCCGGCTCCGGGTCGCATACGAGTCCGCCGCCCATGCCAGCCGTGCGGAGCGCTTGCGCGATGCCGTGCTC
Source organism: Myxococcota bacterium (assembly GCA_047609825.1). Taxonomy (GTDB): domain Bacteria; phylum Myxococcota_A; class UBA796; order UBA796. The sequence continues at coordinate 7,907 of JBLFXJ010000158.1, read as the reverse complement.
CGGCTCACCTGTGCCCTGGGACCGCCCGAGGGGCGTGCTGCGGTGAGCATCGACCTCGACGGCAACATCACCATCGCCACCGCCGCCGACGGGGTGCTGTCCTGGGGACCGCACGACGCGCAGGCGGTGGTGGCCGGCCCCGACGTGTTCGACAAGGTCGCCGCCAGGCGGTTGTTGCGCGCACGAGCGGCCAGTCCGCCCAGCCCTCGCCTGCAGCGCGAGGTGAGCGGCGATGACGACGCACTCGACCACATCACCCGGTGGCTCGCCGCCGCGGCGCGGCTGTACACCGTGCGCCGACTGATCCGGCAGCCAGCAGGGTGACGCTCACACGATCACGCCGGCGTCGCTCAGTCCCTGGTCCATCAACGGTGCCCAGCCCCGGTTCGCGAGCGGACTCGCAGGGCTCGGATGGGGCACGCTGGCGATCGTAACCTCGCGCCCCGCAAGAACCTTAGCCGCCTTCTTCGCCGCGAACTTGCCGATTCCAATGACGAACTTCGGCGAGAAGGCGTCCACGCTGCGCACGAGCGCCCGGTCACAGGCTGCGTACACGGCCTCCCGTTCCGCCCTCGGCAGCTTCTCCGGCACGCGGTTGCGGCCCGACGCCTCCATGAACACCAACGGGCAGTAGTTCACGACGAAGAACCGCTCGAAGAACGCTTCTGGCGTGCCGTATTGGTCCTTGGCCCAGCCCCACAAGCGCCGTCCGCTGACCTCGCTCCGGGTGGACGAGAAGCCGAGGATCGGGCGCTTCGGATGCTCCACCGGCGGCTTGCCGACATCCGCATGCAGTCCCAGCCAGTCCCGCACCGCGGCGATCTCACCGAACGGGACGCCCACCTGGGCCATCCCGAACGGGCCGGGGTTCATGCCGAGCAACAGGACTTCCCGGGGGCCGGCCCCGTACCGGGAGACATATGCGTCCCACGCGGCCCGGGCGTACACCAGCGGGTTGTACACATGAGTAACCGGCTCCGCGAACTTCAGGCCGGCCAGGTCGGCCACGAGGTCATCGGTGATCGTCGTCAACATGGAGCCTCCCGCCGCGGACGCTAACCCCCAGAATTCGTGACTCCAATTCGGGTTACGCTCTCGGACCGGGGAGGACACAGATGCGCTACTCGTGGATCGTTGTGCTGGCGTTCGCCTGTGACACCAAGCCCGACGAGGCCCGAGACACGGGCGGGCCCCCGCCGTTCACCGCGGCCGACGCCGACGCCGACGCCGACGCCGACGCCGACACGGACTCCGACACCGACACCGACTCCGACACCGACACCGACACCGACCCGATGGGCGACACCGGGGACAGTGGCACCCTCGACAGCGGCGCGCTGGGCACAGGCCCGTGGTCGCATACGGTCGTGGTGGACGGCGACCCGGCAGATCTCCTCGAGGCGGAGCGATTCACCACGACGGGCGGCGACGCATGGATCACGTGGGATGCGGCGAACCTGTACGTCGGCGTGCGGCATCCCGACATCGCTGCCGGCGGTCCGGAGCACTGGCTGGTGTTGTACACCGGTACCGGCGCCCCAGGACCCGCCGAGGGGATCGAGCTCGGCACACAGCGGCCGAGCCTGCCGTTCGGCGTACGCAACGTGGTGCGGTGGAAGCTCGACGGCAGCTGGAACAGTGTAGCGACCTGGGACGGCGCGGAGTGGGTCGACCAGCCCGAATACCTCGGCACCTTCGGCTCGGCGGTGGCGGAGCGAGACGACCTGGAGACCGTCGAGCTGCAGCTGCCATTCGCCCTGCTCGGGGCCTCGGACCGACTCGACCTCCACCTCGCCCTGATCCATGAAGGCGAGGACTTCGAGAGCACCTACTCGCCCGTCCCAGCCGCCTCCTTCGCTGACGGCTACGACCCCGACTACGGCGCGTGGGTGTCCTTCGACCTCCTCTCCGATGCTGCGCCCGGGTCGACCCCCACATCAGAGGCGCCGCACGACACGGGCGACACCGGCCTCCCCGCCGACACCGGCCTCCCGAGCGACACCGCTGATCCCATGGACACCGCCCCCCCAGCCGAGACCGGCGACACCGGTCCCGAACCGGACGCGTGGGCCCACTCCATCCTCGTCGACGGCAACCCGGACGACTGGTACCCGGAGGAGCTGTTCGCCACCTCCAGTGGAGCTGACACCCGCACCTGGGTGACCTGGGACGCCGAGTGGGTGTACATCGCCTCCCGGAACGACGACGTGCCTGCAGGCGGGCCGCTCCACTGGCTCAGCGTCGTGTTCGGCACCGACACGCCTGACGGCGCTCCGTCGAGCCTGGTGTTTGGCGGCCAGGAAGCGGCGCTTCCGTTCCCCGGCACGCACGCCGTGCGCTGGAAGGCCGACGGCAGCTATGACGGCTTCGCAGTGTGGGATGGGGCGGCATGGTCGGAGACCCCGGACGGGCTGCGCACCCTCGGTCGCGTGGCCGAAGACGAGGGCCGCCGCGTCGTCGAGCTCGCGATTCCACGCGAGCTGCTGGGTGATCCCGAGATCCTCGATCTGCACACCCGCTGGGTGTACGAGGGGCTCGGGTTCGAGAGCAGCTACGCCTGCACGCCGCCCGGTTCATTCGAGGACGGCGTGTTCGACCCGGACTTCGGGCAGCACCTGCAGTTCGACCTCACCAGCGACGAGGGGCCCGCCGCCGCGCTCGTCATCCGGTGAGCATCGCCCGCACGGTGTCGTAGTCGAGCTCCCACTTGAGCAGGTACTTCCTGAGCCGGTCCGAGTCGTTGGTCCGCCGTCGGGACAGCCGGCTGACCCCGAACAGCTCTCGGCCTGCGTCGGAGCGGCTCGGGGCGCTCTGAATCACCGCGAGCACATCCTCGAGCTGCACGCGGTCGAACCGGTCGAGCTCGGCCGCACGCTCACCGAGCACGCGCTCCACCTGGAACCCCCCACTCGTGCTCCCGGGTCGCTGCCAGGCGTACCGGAGCCGGGCCATCTCCTCCTCCACATCCTCCACCCCGATCCGTCCGCCAGGGGCCAAGGTGGACATGCGCACGACCGCCGCGTTCAGATCGCGGAAGTTCGCCCGCCACGGGGCGGATGGAGCCTCCGCGAACGCGAGGAATCGGGCTCGGGCCTCGGCGTTGAACGACACCCGACGGCTGTTCTCGCGGGCGAACTGCTCAAGTTCGTAGTCCAGGTTCGGTCGGATGTCTTCGCGACGCTCGGCCAGCCCCGGCAGCCTGAAGGTCCACAGGTCCAGCCGCGCCAACAGGTCTTCCCGGAACCGCCCGGTGGCGACGGCCTCCCGCAGGTCACGGTTCGTGCCGGCGATGAGCTGGAAGTCGCTCCGGACTTCACGCTCGCTGCCCATGGGCAGGAACCGCTTCTCCTCGATCGCACGGAGCAGCATGGCTTGCTCGTCCAGGCCGAGCTCTGCGATCTCGTCGAGGAACAGCAGACCGCCGTCCGCCTCGCGCAACAGCCCGGCGCGGTCGGTGACCGCACCGGTGAACGCGCCCCGTCGGTGGCCGAACAAGGCCGACATCGCGCCATCGCCGCGCAGGGTGGCGCAGTTCACCTCCACCAGGCGCCCAGCGAGCTGCCGACGCGCCTTCTTCAGCTCGTAGATCCGGACCGCCAACCGCGACTTGCCGGCCCCGGTCGGGCCGGTGAGCAGGATGGGAGCCCGCGACGCCCCCGCGACCTGCTCGATCCGGTCAATCAATCGGTTGAAGGCATCGTTTTGTGTCTCGATGCCGGCCTTGAGAAACGCGGATGCCTCGCGGGCCTCGGTGTCGAATCGCTGGGCAATCCGGTCGTATCGGGCCAGGTCCAGGTCGATGGTGTCGTAGCCGGGTCCGTCAGCGTCCCCCGCCCGAGACCGAGGGCTGCTCTGGAGCAGCTTCCCGGGCAGAAACCGGGCCTCGGTGAGAAGGAACAGGCAGATCTGCGCCACATGGGTGCCTGTGGTGATGTGCATCAGGTACCGCTCGGCCTCGGTGTCGAACGAATAGCCACGCGCGAACGCATGCAGCCCGGCGTACACCTCGTCGAAGTCCCACGGATCGTCGAACGGAAGCTCGTGCAGCCGCACCTCCGTGTGCGGCGACAGCGTCGTGATGTCCGACTCGACGGTACGCGACCGACGCGCATCCGGCACGATGAGGTCCAGCCGATCGATCTGAAGGTCGTCGTGCTGAAACAGCGACACGGTCGGGCGCCACCGATTCCAGCGCTTGGGCCCGGCGCCCATGTCCAGTGTCGTCCCGAGCAGCCCGATCACGACCGTGCGCATCCACCCTCCGTCGCACCCAAGGTAGCGCCACCCGCTACCGACCGGTGACACTGTGCCCATGATCCTGCTCGTCGCCATGCTGTCTGCCTCCGCGCTCGCCGCTTGCCCCGAAGGCAGGGTTCCCCATCCCACGACCGATGACTGCGTGCTCGCCGATGGAACCCGGCAAGAGATGGTGTTCGGGTATGCGCTGCGGTTCGTTGGCCCACGCGCCGGAACCCTCGGCTCGGGCGACCTGGAGGGCAGCCACGAGCGGGACGAGCCGTTCGTCGTAGTGCGCATGTCGCGTGGGTGGTGGATCGGGGAGACCGAGGTGACACAGGCGCAGTGGGCCGAGGTGGTCTCGAGCGATCCGGAGCCCGACCCCAGGTTGCCGCAGGCTCCGTGGCATGCGGCGTGGAACGATGCGAACCTCACCGGCGACCAGCATCCGGTGCAGGGCATCACGTGGTGCGATGCCGTGCGGTTCGCCAACGCCGCCTCTCGCGTCGCGAGGCGGCAACCGGCCTACTACATCTCCGACCGCTGTGAGAAGGGCGGCCCGGTGGTGCCCAGCGCGCAGGAGCTGCGGCCGGGATTCCGCCTGCCGACCGAGGTGGAGTGGGAGCTGACCGCGCGCGCTGCGGGCGCATACCCGTGGGGCGTGGTGGGCGAACCGCAGTACCTCTGCGGGGTGGAGAACCTGCGCGACGGCGCCGCGGCGACCGTGCTCGGCTGGGAAGCGGACGTGCCCTGCACCGACGGATTCGCGGGCACGGCGCCGGTGGGCGCCCTGGCCACCCACCACCCGTTCGGCATCGCGGACCTGCTCGGAAACGTGCGCGAGTGGTGCTACGACGGCTACGGCGGCTGGCCGTCGGAGCTCACCGACGACCCTCAGCCCACCGAGCGCGGCACACTCCGCGCAGTACGCGGTGGCAGCTGGCGAACCAGCTCCCAGTGGGCGCGGGTGGCCAACCGTCAGCGAGCCCGCCGAACCCACGCCGCGGAGGACCTGGGGCTGCGCCTGGCGCTCGATCCCCGCCCCACGCCGCTGCTGCCCGCGCAGTAGAGCGCGGGCGCAGCGAAGGGATCATAGGTCGGCCTGCTCCAGGTTGGACACCGCACAGCTGTCCAGGGACACCGCCCGCCACACATCATCACACCGGTCGCCGTTGATCAGCGTGGCCGCTCCGAAGGTGCCGAAGGGGTCGGCCCAGAACGCCAGTCGCCCGACCCACTTGGCCGGAGACGCCAGCCCCGTGGGCGTGCCCGCGCACGCGCCCGCTGGGATCGCGAAGTCGCCGAAGTCGTCGGAACGCACGATGGCGAACTGCTCGCCTGGCGCCAATCCGCTGACGTTCACGTCGACCCAGCCCGGGCAGCTGCCCACCAGATCGAGCACGAACAGCTCCTCGCCCACCTCCACGACGACCTCGGCGGTGTCGGACCCGCCCATCCCGTCGACGATGGTGTAGGTGAAGGTGTCCACCCCGAGGAAGCCCAGGTCGGGGGTGTAGGTGATGGTGCCCGCCACGTTGTCGATCGTGAGCGTGCCGTACCCGGGGTCGGTCGTGCTCGCGATGTTCAGCGGGTCGCCGTCGGGGTCGGTGTCATTGATCAGTACCGGGATCACCTGCGCGCCTGCGCCCGACGCAACATCATCGAGCGCAAGAGGAGCGAGGTTGTCGGGGTAGCACCCGTACTCGAAGCTCCGGATGATCGTGTCGGAGTTCACGCCGTCGAGCCAGCCCTGCGCGTCGCCGAACACGGCGTAGGCGTAACCATAGTCTTCGCCGAGCTCCGCGCCGTAGGGCACGGTCTCCATGTACTGGCCGTCGATGTACAGGTGGGCGCCCGCGTCGTCCGCCACCAGACGGTACACGTGGAACTCACTGTTGTCGAACGGGCGGATGCCGCCGGTGTCCGTGTCGACGGTGAGGCCGAGCTCATTGCCGATCAGGTAGCCGGTGTCGGTGATGCCGATGGTGAAGGTCTGCCAGTAGTCGCCGAACCAGCCATTCCAGCCCGTTCGCACGTACCATCCGTCGCTCTGGTAGGTGCTCTCGATCACCTTGATCTCGAACTCCATGTACGCGCCCGTCCCGGTGTAGAACTCGCCGGGCTCCCACCATGCCTCCTTGTCGATCATGACGCACGGCGGCCACGGGTCGTACGGCACGTATTCGAGCCACCACTGGTGCCCGGTGCCGGACAGGGGCAGCCCCATGGTGTCGGACCGCATGCCCCCTTCCTCGAACGTCGGCGGGGTGGGGCTGCTGCCGCGGGTCCAGTCATCGTAGCCGTATTCGGCGCCCCAGCCCTGCTCTTCGGGCAGAAAACCGCTACTGAAATCGTAGGAGCGGACATACTGGGCCAGCGCTGGGGCCGGCGCGGCCAGGAACGCCAGGGCGACGAAGCGTGCGAACATCTCTCTCTCTCCGGGGTGTGAGCGCCGTTCACCATACCATGTCGGTCCCGCGTCGCAGCAACCCCGGAAAGGCGCGCCAGTTCGCGCTCAACCACGCGAAAATGCGCGAACTTCACGGCAGCGTGACAAACGAACGCGCGCAATCACCCGGCACACCCCGTGCAGAGGTTCGGGTCAGGAGGGCACACATGTCTGGCTACAACGTGATCGAGGCGGACGGCGGGTTGATCAAGGCGTGGACGAAGGGCGTCGCGGTCGAGGCGTCGGCCGAACGTCAGTTGAAGAACATCGCTGGGCTGCCATTCATCCACAAGTGGGTCGCCGCCATGCCCGACGTACACCTGGGCATGGGCGCGACCGTGGGCTCTGTGATCCCGACGGTGGGCGCCATCGTGCCCGCGGCTGTCGGGGTCGACCTGGGCTGCGGCATGATCGCCACCCGCACCGACCTGCGCGCCGAGCACCTGCCGGACAGCCTCGGCGCTGTGCGTGCCGCCATCGAGCGCGCAGTCCCGCACGGCCGCTCATCGAACGGAGGGCGAGGCGACCGCGGCGCCTGGAACTCCCCCCCCGACACCGCGCTGACGGCCTGGCGGGACACGCTTGACGCCGAGTTCGAGCAGATCTGCGACAAGCACCCCACTATCCGCAAGAGCAACAACCTGAACCACCTGGGCACCCTGGGCACGGGCAACCACTTCATCGAGGTGTGCCTCGACGAGGCCGGTGCGGTGTGGGTGATGCTGCACTCCGGCTCACGTGGCGTGGGCAACCGCATCGGCAGCACGTTCATCCGCCTCGCCCGCAAGGAGATGGAGCGGTGGCACATTCGCCTGCCCGACCGCGACCTGGCCTACCTGCCCGAGGGCACCCAGCACTTCGACGACTACGTCCGCGCCGTCGGGTGGGCGCAGCGGTTCGCGGCCACCAACCGCGGCCTGATGCTGCAGCAGACGCTCTCGGCCATGCGCCAGGAGCTCGGGCCGTTCCGAGCCGACCTCGAGGCCGTGAACTGTCACCACAACTACGTGGCGCGGGAGACCCACTACGGCCAGGCCGTGTGGGTCACGCGGAAGGGTGCGGTGCGTGCCGGCAAGGGCGAGCTGGGCATCATCCCCGGCAGCATGGGCGCGCGGTCGTACATCGTGCGCGGAAAGGGAAACCCCGAGTCGTTCTGCTCGTGCAGCCACGGTGCCGGGCGCGCGATGTCGCGCACGGCGGCCAAGAATGCGTTCACCGTGAG
>JBLFXJ010000157.1:0-17272 GCA_047609825.1 Myxococcota bacterium | reverse complement strand
CCGGCGGATCGGAGCCCGGGAAGGTCCCCTGTGGGGTGTGCGGACGGCGCGACGAGAGGGGTGGATGTCCCGGATGCACCGAAGAGTGGCCTTGTGTTGCCTGTCCTCCGGATGTTCGCCACCACGTACACGCCGCCCTTGCTGAGCCACGCCGCGCCGACCTTGCCCGAGTAGCTCGGCAGGAGCGACACCTCGAACCCGCCGTAGCCGTACAGCAGGGTGGGCGACGCCTCGGCGACCTCGCCGCGGGACACCTGGAAGTACGGGATCTTCGTGCCGTCTTCAGAGGTGGCCATGTGCTGGCTGATCTCCAGGCCCGATGCGTCGTACTGGGCGGGCAGGGTCTTCAGCACGTCGGGGGCCGCGCCGCCGATGGTGCCCAGGGCGAGCAGGCTCGGGGTGACGTAGTCGGACGCTCGGATCCACAGGTCGTTGCTCTCGTCGGAGTCGACCGCCAACACTCTGACCGAGCCGTTCTCAGGCACGCCGGTCAGCGGCGCATGGGTCCAGCCCTTCTTGCCCGGGGTGACCACCTCGATCCGGTTCTTCACGTTGTCGAGCGTGTTCAGCACGATGTGCCCGCGGGTCATCGTGATGCCCGAGAGGGAGGTGCGCTCGGTGGGGGTGAACAGCACCTCCACGTCGCGCTTGCCCTTCATCCACTTGTCGAACGGGGCCACAAGCAGCGAGCCCGCCGTGTGGGTGGTGCCGTCCAGCTCCCAGTCGTCGCGCAGCTCGAACGTGATCCACTCGCGGTGCACGCGGGCCGACGCGCTGTCGGGCTTGCCGATCTTCACCCACTCGCCCTTCGTGCGGGTGTACACCTCGTTGGTGTAGAACGTCAGGCCGTGCCAGATGAAGTCGCGCTCGAACCCAGGGGAGTGGTCGCGGAACGCCGAGGCCGAGATGTCGCTCGTGTCGGCCTCGAACTCCACCTCGGCGGACTGCAGCGGGGTGCCGCGGGTCCAGGTCTTCACCACCCTCGGATAGCCCGAGTCGGTGAGGGAGCCCTCGCCGAAGTCGGTGGCCACGAACACGGTGTCGGCATCGATCCAGCCCAGGCCGCCCTTCGCCTCGGGCAGCACGAAGCCGTCGGCGACGAACCGCTTGTCCACCGCGTCGAACTCGCGGGTGACCGTGGCGTCCGCCCCACCGCGGGACAACGACAGCAGGCACTTGCGGTACTCGGGCGGCAGGCAGCTGGAGCCCTTCCACACCCAGGCTTCATCTTCTGCGGAGCCCAGAGCGTCGAGATCGAGCACCACCTCCCACTCGGGGGCGTCGGTGCGGTACGACGCCAGGGTGGTGCTGCGCCACAGCCCCTTGGGGTGCTCCCCGTCGCGCCAGAAGTTGTACAATTTCTCGCCGCGCTTGCCCACATACGGGATGCGGTCGTCGGAATCGAGGATGGTACGCAGGCGGGCCTGCAGCGCGGCGAAACCGGGATCGGCGCTGATCGCGTCGGTGGCGGCCGTGTTGCGCTCACGCACCCACGCCAGCGCGGCCTCGTCGGTCACGCCCTCGAGCCAGATGAACGGATCTTCCTGGGGTTCGAGTGCGCCGGCGGGGCCGAGCAGGGCGAGGAGCGTGAGCATAGTGGCCTCAGTGGTGGTGGGCGTGGCCGTCGATGCCGTGGGCGTGGCCGTGGGCGACCTCGTCTGCCGTGGCGTCGCGGACGGACACGATCTCGACGTGGAAGTGCAGGGTCTTGCCCGCGAGGGGGTGGTCGGTGGTGACGTACACCCGGCTGCCGCGCACGTCGGTGACGTAGATCACGAACGGCTTGCCGTCGTCGTCCTTCGCGCGCAGGCCCATGCCCTTGAACAGGTTGGCGTCCCTCGGGAAGTCCTTACGCGGCACCATCTGTGGCTCGGCGCCGGCGGCCTCGCCGTAGCCCTCCTCGGGCGGCACTGCGACATCGATCACGTCGCCGGCGGCCTTGCCCACAAGGTGCTTCTCGAGGCCGGGCACGATGTTCTGTGCACCGTGCATGTACACCATCGGCGACTTGCCGGTGGAGCTGTCGATCACCTTGCCGTCGTCGCCGGTCAGGGTGTAGTTGAAGATGCCGACCTTGCCGTCGGAGAGGGTGGCGGACACGGGGGCTCCCGAGTGGATGGGCCGGCCCGGTAACACCACATCGGCCCGCGCACCCCACCGTGCACGCTGGTGCTCTGGCGGCACAACGGGGCGCCCTGTGGTCGCTGGCGGCAACGGAAGGGGTGGGCGCGTGGGCACGCCACATGCAGTCCCACTCCGGCACGACGCCGGGCGGCTTCAGCTCGAACCCAGCGACTCCAGCGCGTCGTCAAGCGATCCATGCACCCTGAAGAAGGCCATGAACCCAGAGACAGTGAACACCTCGTGAACGCCCGGGGTCATTCCAGCCAAGTGCAGCTTGCACTTGCGCCGCTTCAGTGCCTTGACCGTCTTGAGGAGCACCCGGAGTCCAGAAGACGCGACGAAGGACACGCCGCTCAGGTCAACGACATGCGCCACAGCGGCGGACTCGATGAGCGCCACGAGCGCGGCCTCGGCGGGCACCGACGTCGTGGTGTCGAGGTGGCCGGTCAGGATGACAATGCCCACGTCGCCTTCGACCCGGCTCTCGATGGTCAGGGGAATCCCCATTGGACATCCTCGCTGCGTGAAAAGGGTTGCGGTCTATCGGGCGCCTTAGAGGTCAACATCCCACTTCTTGGTAACCGTCAGCACGTTGCGCTCGCCGGTGCGCGAGTAGTCCACCACATCGACCAGCGCTCGCACGAGGTGGATGCCCAGGCCACCAACCTCCCGCTCGTCTAGGTCCAGCGTCACATCTGGCGTCGGCGCGGCGACGGGGTCAAAGGCGATGCCGTCGTCCGAGATCTCCAAGGTGACCGCCTGTGGGCTGAACGCCACGCGAAGTGTCGCGGCGTGCCGCTCACCGTCGTGCCACGCGTAGGACACCACGTTGATCAGTAGATCATCGAGCACCAGCTGCAGCGTGGGCACGACCGAGCTCGGGACGCCACGGCGCGCCGCGAGCGTGCGAACCGCCTCGATCGCCTCAGCAACTGCGGAGACCTCGTTTACGATGATCAGCTCAAGATCCCACACGCTGGTTGCTTCCCCCTTCCTCGACTACCGATTACTCGGCTGCCTCGAAACTGTACACCTCGGACCACGCACCCACGAAGCCATCGCCATCCACTGCGGCCACGCGCCAGAACCACGCTCCCGCGGACACGTCCGGCACGACCGATGGGCTGGACGCCCCGAGCGCCACCACTTCCAGCACGAACTCGGCATCCCGGGCAGCCTCGATCTGGTATGAAGCCGCCTTGGAGGACTTCTTCCAGCGCAGACCGGAGGCGGGCATCATGCCCTCTAGCGGCTCGCGGACCCGAGGGGCTGCCAGCAGCGCCCGTGGCTCGGTCGGCATGCCGGTGCTGTCGACGCGCGCGCCCTGCAGCGCAGCCACCGATGCCGTGCCCGACGCACCCTCGAGTTCGACGAGTCCGGTGAGAGTCTCCAGACGGGTCGCGCCTCCGTCATCGGCGACAACGCGGAAGGTGGTGCCGCGCACGCCCGCCGTGCCGTAGGGCGTGCTGATCTGGAAGCTGGAGCCAGCACCGCCCGGAGCGACGATTGTGTCGATCTCTCCCCGGTCGAGCCGAATCTCGACGACTCGCTGCAGATCCTCGTTGAGGTAGAGCTTGCCGAGCGTCAGCGATGTGTCTGGGCTCATGCGGAGTCGGCTCTTGTCGGCGAGCTCGAGCACCGCCCGACCGTCAGCGGTGGTGACCACGACGACCCCGGGCTCGAGGCGAGCCCCGCCGGCGACCGGCGACTGCGCGGAGGCGCTCGGTCCAGCGGTGACCCCGCCGCCAGCGGACACGACCTGCCCGACCGGCTGCGCCGTCTTTCGCTCGCTGTAGGTGATCCGCACGGTGGCTTCGTCACCTGCAGTCACGACCCCCGACACCCTACCGACCTGAAGGCCACCGGCGACGAGGCGGTCGACGTAGGCCTTGAGGACCGAATCGCCGCTGCCGTCCACGCGGCTGTCGTCAGAGACGCGCACGGTGACTGTGACGCTGCGAAGCCCCGAGCGTGCACCGAGCTGTGCGGCCAGATGATCGACACAAGCATTGGATGCGGAAGAGAGCGCCCCCTCGGCCACCAGGGGTGTGGACACCTTCACGACACCATCTGCGATCTGGGCGCCGCCACACGGCTCTTCTGCAGACGCGAGGCCGCTGACCAGGAGGCTTCCGGCGATCAGCACGGTAGGGGCGCGGAGGAACACGGGTATGAAAACGTTCACGGGGCGCTCTCCTGTGGTTGCCGGAAGATGAGCTCGACGCGCCGGTTCTCGGCTCGTCCCTCGGGGGTTGCGTTCGTCGCGATGGGCCGGGAGTGCCCGAACCCTACCGTCTCGAGGCGGTCGGGCTGGACTCCGTGGTCGACGAGCCACCGCTTCACTGCGGCGGCCCGACGGGTAGCAAGGTCGAGATTGTAGTCGCTTCCGCCCTGATCATCGGTGTGCCCCTCTACGAGCATCGTCACGGCTGGGTGTTGTTCCAGAGCCGCCAGCACGCGCTCGAGCACTGGGCGAGAGCTGGGGCGCAGGGCGGCGGAGTCGGTCTCGAAGATGATGCCGCGCACGATCCCCGTGAGGCCCTCCAAGGCCTTGGGCGCGGTCTCGGGGCAGCCGTCTTCATCGTTGAAGTCGTTGAACGTCTCGGCAGCGCGCGGGCAGGCGTCGTTCACATCCAGGATGCCGTCCTCATCGTCGTCCTCGTCGGGACAGCCGTCGGCGTCCTGGAAGCCGTCCGGATCTTCGGGTTGATTCGGGCAGTCGTCCAGGTGGCTCGGCACTCCGTCCCCATCCGGGTCCAGCCACGGCACCAGCTCGAGGGCCGTCGCCAATGCGGCGGTGTCCCCGTCTTTGTTGGGCTCGCCGCCGGACTCTTGGGCCAGGACGCGCGCGTCCTCCGGGCAGCCATCTTCGTCGCGCACGCCGTTGAACGTCTCCGCGACGCGGGGACAGCGATCGTCTGGCGCCACGATGCCGTCACCATCACGGTCCGGATCGGCTGCCACCCGCTCGATCGTCAGCACCAGGCGGTACAGCGGGCTGCCGATGCCGCGAGACAGACCCGCGCCGACGCCGCCGCGCACAACCGAGCGCTCCCCGACGCCGTGCCAGGCGCTGGCCAGCACCTCTACAGGTACCGAGCTCCACAGCCGCATCTCCTGGAGCGCGGTCTGGCCGGCGAACTCGACCGCTACCCCACTGTCGGCCGTGGGGGCCCAGGCCCCTGCTGCACGCAGGGTGGCCGCCTGGCCGAGTTGCTGGAGGCCGAGGTTGACCTCTGGGGCTAGCGCGACACCGACGCTGCCAGACAGCCGCAAATCGCCGAAATCTGTGTCGCTGATGACCCGAGCGACCCAGGTGGGGCCGGCACCTCCAGTCCCCGGAACCGACGCGGTGGGCACGCGAAGCCCCCCGGCGAATGCGAGCCCCAAGGCGTCCGTCGCCCCCTCCTGCACGGTGTAGCGCACCCCGAATCCCAGGTCGCCGATTCCGCTGGCACCGGCGGAGATCTCGCTCGTGCCCCGCAGCAAGACAGGCACCGTCAGCTCGGCGCGCAGACGCTTCCACGTGTAGGTGGCCGAGGCATCTAGCGCGAACAGGCCCGATACCAACGCGGTCCTGCTCCCATCGTCGCCCACCCAGACGAGTGGCTCGTGTGCGTAGTGCAACACGAAGCGGCTCGACCCTGTTCCGGTGGGGGCCAGCTGGGTGTCGTCCGTCCACAGGGTGCGCTCGCTCGCCGCTACAGGGCGGAAGAGCTGGATGTCCACATCCTTGGAGCTGTCCGCAGTCGGCGGTGCGGTCTGCGCGACCGCCACGGCCAAAGTGAGGAGCAGCGCCATCATCTGTCGAGGACCCTCACGGATACGGTTCCACTAGGAAGGGTGCAGTAGAGCACCTGCTCTGTGAGCACCGAGGTGACGTCGTATACGAGCCCTCCCTGCGCCAGCACATCACCGAGCAGGACCTCGACCACGACCCGATCCGGCTCGTCCCACTCGTTGTCTCGGGCGGTGGTGAGCGCCAGGCCGGGACCCGCATCTGAGGCGACGATGGTGTGGCCTTGGTGGTAGATGTCCACGACCGCCTCGCCGGCGTCTGGGTTGGCCGTGATCGAGTGCCCACCCGAGCCATCCGCTTGGGAGATGTGCTCAGGATAGGTCGCCCGGTAGAGCGGCGTCTGGGCGCTGAGCCCCTTTGCGTCGAGCAGGCTCGCCCGCGTCGCGGCGGTCTGTTCGTCGAGTGTGTGGGCCATGCTCCGCTCCCGCTGCTCGGTCAGCCGAGTGCCTGACAGAGCAGGCCCCTTATCCTATCCACCGCAGCCGGCTCGACCCCGGCCACGAAAGGACCTCGATGACAGACGCTATTGATCGGGTTGCCCGCCAGGTCAACAACCTCGCCGCCCGCAGCACGGACCAGCAGCGCGCCTGCAGCGAGGTCGTAGGGGGCGGCCGGGTCATTCGACCACAGGTTCGCGTAGGTGTAGGCCCCCTTCGCGGCGCTGGCCAGGGCCCACGCGGGCGACCCGCCGGGCGACCGCACCACCCCCAACTCAGAACGGGCCCACGCCGCCGCCATCGCCGCCACAATCTCTGGCCGGCGGCTTGGCTGCAGGGAGAGGAGGACCCGACCCGCTCCCTGTGGCAGGGGTAGGGTCTCGAGCACATCGGGGACCCCGAGCGCACCGACCTGAATCAGCTCCGTCTCCCGCTCGATCGACGCGTGCACGACCTCCAGCGTCGCGGGGTTCACCACCGCTGCGGCGAAGGGGGTGCCGTCGCGGATCGCGACCAGCGTCGTCGACGCGCAGGCGGTGCGGCTCAGAAAGGCCCATGTGCCGTCGATCGGGTCGATGGCGACCGCATAGCCCGTAGGAGGCAGCGTGCCGCCGAGCTCTTCGGCCACCAGCGCTGCCTCCGGGCAGAACCTGGAGAGATGGCGCTGCAGTCGGCGCTCGATGTCCAGCTCGATCGAGGTCGCCGGGGAGCCATCCGACTTGAACGCCAAAAGATCTGCGAGGTTGCGAGCGCGGGAGGCTCGAACCGTCGCGCCCGCCTCGAGAGCCGCCTCCACACAGAAGGCCTGCCAGTCGGTCACGGACTCCGGCGTGCCGCTGCCGGGGACTGTGCCAGCACGGCGGCGCTCCAGGCACGCGCGCCCGAGTTCGTGGGGGTCCGTCATGGGTCCTCTCGGCGCCGGATCATAGCACCACGCCCTCGAGCACGAGGTCGGACAGCAGCTCTGAGCCTTGTCGGCCCACCTGCTTGAGCACGTCGTCAAACTCGGGATACGCATCCCGCAGGCGGCTCATCTCCGCCCGTGGCAGCACGAACACATCGCTGTAGTCCAGCGCCTTCACGGTGGCGGTGCGCCGCTCGCCGAGCATCACCGACAGCACCCCAAACAGGTCGCCCGCTCGGAAGACGCCAAAGGAGCGATCCTGTTCAGGCGAGAGGATCTCGAGTGCTCCGCGTACGACGATGAAGACCTCGTCGGGATCCGAACCCGCCCGCACCAGCACCGCCCCGGGGGGATGGACCTCGAACTGCAGCGCGTCGAGCAGCGCGTGCCGAAGCGCCGGCGTCGACAGCGAGAACAGTGGCACGCTCGGGAGCAGCGGACCCACCAGACTGGCCATGATCTCCTGGCGCATCGACCGTGGCAGCCTGGAGAGCAGGCGGTCGTGTACGTGACCCCCGTGTTCGTTCCACAGATAGTCGTGGTAGTCCGTCACCCGCGCCACCAGCGGATCGGGCGCTCCACGCGCTCGCAGCACGGCACGAAGGACCTCTGCCTGCTGAAAGAAGCGTGTACGCGCCACGTCGATACCCGCGATCGCCGCCGCGAACGCTCCGATCATCACGGCGTGCACGACAGTGCCAAGCAGCATGACGAACACGGTGACCTGGTACTCGCGACTGCTGGCGGGCGTAATGTCGCCATATCCGACCGTGGTCATCGTGGTGACCGCCCAGTACAGAGAGCGCAGGTATTGCTCGCCGACGTCCGCGCCGACAAGTCCCTGGCGCGCGACCCACGACGACTGCGGGTGCCCTGCGAGAGAGGACTGCAGGAACCACAAGCAGCCGACCTGGTGGTTGAGCACGACCAGGGCGGTGGTGAGGAGCACCAGGCGCTTCGGAATCGACCTGGACCCAGCCCGGCGACCCTGATCACGCAGCACGGCCCAGCCGCGCAGCACGCGAAGCAGCCTCGGCACGCGAAGCAGGGCAAACAGGCTGAAGACGCCGACGTGCGCGTCCCCCAGAGCAATCAGGGCGAGCCAGTCGAACGGCATCTCCGCCAGCGCCAGCTCGCCGCCGGATCGCCTCAGCGGTCCCTCGCACCCCTTGCGCAGCGTCGCCACCGCCACCGCCCAGAAGACCAGGTCGAGTGCCAGCACGGCGAGGAGCGCGGCGCCCTCCACCGTGCCGAACGCGAGCTGGAAGGGCTCCACGACGCAGGTTGCGATCGCTCCGGCGAGGACGGCTGCGTGGGTGAGCTCGCGGCGGCGTTCGGACCCGTTCATCGCACCGTGCTTACCATGACGACCCTGTAGTGTGGCCGGCCGAGCCCGGCCGTCGGTGCCACGGGGACCCTCATCATCGAGGGGTAGTGCCAGTCCGGCGTGCACTTCTTCGGACCCGGCGCCCGCACGGGCAGGTGGTCGCACGGGCGCCGCCGTGAGGGCGTCGCGTCTGGGGCAGGGTGAGACGGACAGACGGGTCACCATCGTCGATAGTGGCGCCGGCCGCGGTGTGCCGAACTACGTGAACAATCCGACCAACAGCGGTCTGGCCATGCTCGGGCGGGTGTAGAACGCGACGGGTGTCGACCTCGCCTTGCTGGCCGAGTCGAAGCCGGTAGGCGGTGCAGCGCTGCCCAACGATGTCCGTTGGATATCGTCCGCGGCTCGTGGCCGTCGTGCCGTCGTGCCGTCGGGCTATGGCTCGGAAGCCGCACGAACTCGTCCCTGCTCCTCACGCAGCGCCAGCAGCACGACCTCGTCGAGCCGATCAGTTCTCAGGGCTGTGGCGACGAGTGGCATGGAGCGGGTGGCGTGGGCGAGCAGGGCTGACGCGAGCGCTCAGCCGGTGCGCGCCAGGAAGTGATCTGCCCGGGCGGCGTCCATCCGGCCGGTGTCCCTGAGGCGTGTGATCGCGCCGCGGATGGCCACGGCGTGCGACGGGGGCACCTGGTTGGTGGTGTGGTGGTCCAGAGGCCACCACTTGAGCTCGTCGAAGTCTCCGAGCGGGGTGAGGTCGGCCGTCACTCCGTCGGCGTCATAGAGGAGCTGCCCCAGGGGCTCGACCCACGCGTGATCGGTCTGGCGGATGTCGTAGGCGTAGCCATCGCTGACCTGCTCCGCCTCCACCCCAGCTGGCCAGTCGATCGAGCACTCGGTCTGCAGCACCCGCGTCAGGGCGGCCTCGGTCTGTTCGCCTCGCAGCATGAAGCCACGGGGGAGCTCGAGATCGGCATCCTCACCCCGCCGCCCGAGCGCGATCTCCAGCACGCCGTCCACGGTGCGGATCAGGCACGCAGCGACCGCGGGGTTGGCGCCCCAGCGGCCTAGCAGTCCCCGTCCCTCGAGACCTGTACGACCCCGAGGGTTGAGCGGTCGACCCAGTTCGTCGAGCCTGAGATCTGGACCGTCGAGATCAGAGCCAAGGCTGGAGATATCCTCTGGATCGGCCCATCCTTCCTGCACTGTCGTGCGGTCTGCGGCGAGTACCGCCGGGTCCACATGGTAGGGGGGCGCGTAGGTCTCGCAGTCCAACATCCACGGCGCTTCATCGATGGAGATGCGCTGCCGCGGCGGATAGCTCGCGGGGCGCTCACTGCGGATGCGGAGGTGGTAGTCATCGCTGATCAGATCGAGCAACAGCAGATCGACGGACTGAAGCGCATAGGCGAGCTGCTGCACGCTGCACTCACCACGGTCCCGCCGCGCGTCGAAGCTGAGTGTGTGCAGGGCGTAGC
This sequence comes from Myxococcota bacterium, assembly GCA_047609825.1. GTDB lineage: Bacteria > Myxococcota_A > UBA796 > UBA796. Next base: position 7,206 of record JBLFXJ010000157.1, on the reverse strand, counting down.
GCAGCAGCGCCACCCGGTACACCAGCATGTCCTGGTCGCCCTTGAGCGCGAAGTACGCGGCCCGAACGCGCCGGACGGTGTCCAGGATCTTCCGAAAACGAAGATCCCACTTGGCGAATTTGAGAGCGTCCGGCAGAGACTCCGACGCGCCGGGCAGCGGGTGCTCGAGCAGGTACTCCTCGAAGCGCCTCAGGCGAGCGAGATCCTCGACATCGAAGTCCTTGCTCATCACGAACTTCGCGTCGTTCTCGAGCTTCGCAAAGTCGAGCTCCAGCGGGCTCACCGCCGCGTGCGTCCAGTCGATGAACCAGCAGTTGTCGCCCTCATCGCAGATCACATTCGCGAAGTTGATGTCGCCGTGCTGCAGGCAGACGGGTCCGTCCACGCCATCGGGGTTCGCGCTCACCATGCCGAGCACGGCGACCAGCTCGTCGACGTCCGGAGCCTCGTCGGCGTGCCCGGTCTCCTCCAGGTAGCCGGTGATGACCTCGGCGTTCTCGCTCATCCACACCGCCTGCTGGCGCATCTGGAGCCCGAAAGACCGATAGGGAACTACGCTGCTCGACTCGAGCGTGTTCTGGTAGAGCTTCTCAGACAGCAGCAGCAGGGCCTTGTCGAGCCGCCGGAGAAAGCGCTGCAGGCCCTCCTCGCCAACGGCCTCCTCGAACGTGTCCTGCAGGGTCTCCGGGCGCCCCTCCATGGCCGCGAGCTCCATCGCAACGCCCATCCACTCGCCGCGGGCGATGGGATAGCCGAAGGAAGGCACGTGCTTGCCGAGCAGATCCTTCACTTGGTAGTAGCCGCGCAGCTCGCGCCGCATCTGGCTGAAGTCGTCGATCTTGAGCACCATCGGCTCGGTGCGAGCGGAGCCCTTCCAGCCGTCAGCGAGGAACAGCAGGCTGCCGCTGAAGCCACCGGTGAGCGGGCGAAGCCGCGCCTGTGTCCACTGCAGACAGAGCAGCTGTACAATCCGTCGGGCGTGGTCTCCGAGTACCTCCCGCGCCTCGGCGGGCTCGACCGCGCAGGGCCGCGCTTCGAACCCAGCCAGCGGGGCCGCGTCGATCCGCACGAACTCAGCGGCGTCGTTCAGGTCGAGAAGCACGCGCACGCCGACGCCTGGGAGCGTGTGCCGCAGCACGGTGAGGTGGGCCTCGAGCACCGCGCTCCCAACGAGGTGGGAGCACACTGCCACCTCCGCGGAGGTGTCGAAGCGATGCAACACATTGGCGAGCCCGAGCACCATGTCTTCGGTGTCGCAACCCACTATTAGGATGCGCAGCTCCTCGGAGCGCCCCTCGCCTCCGAGGATATCCACCCCGAGCGCTCTGCGGACCGCACCCCGCAGCTCACGTAGGGGGACCCGACCCCCGACAGTCTCGATTACCGCTGCTTCGCCAACCAGATTCGCGACAGGCGCGACCAGACCCGTCGCGCCTTGCTCTGCATCGACGACCAGCACCACCGCCGTGTCGGCATGCTCGCTGGCGAGCGCCGCGCGGAGGAACACAGGGAGTGGCCCGTCGCCATAGGCCCTGCCGCGTCCGAGGAGTCTCGCGCTCTCGGCCAGGCCCACATGACTGTGGCCCGCCAGGAAGCGGTTCTCGGGGCTGAGGATGTCATCCGTGAGACCGGTTCCGATGATTAGACAGGGCATGGCGCGCTCCTGGGAACGGTTCAGGTAGGCAGTATTCGGGTGGCCAGCACGGTGATGTCATCCGCGCGCGGCGAGTCTCCGGTGAAGCCGAGCACTGCGTCGAAGCAGGCAGCGGTCGCTCCAGCGGCACCCGCGTCCGGTAGACCCTCGAGGACGGCGACGAGGCGCTCCTCCTCGAAGAGGTCGCTCGCCGCGTTCATCGCCTCCACGACGCCGTCGGTGAACAAGAACAGCAGCTCGCCCGGCGCCAGCACAGCCACCGACTCCTCGTAGTCGAGGTCGTCCATCGCTCCTGCGACCGGACCGTGTAGATCCGTGAGGCGCTCCCAGATGCCTGTCTGCCGACGCACGTAGGGAGGGTTGTGGCCCGCGTTGGTGTACGTCACCTCCCCGGTGTCGAGGTCGATAAATCCCAGCCAAAGGGTGACGAACATGCAGTTCGGGTTGTCGCGAGACAGCTCGTCGTTGACCCGGCGCACGACTGACGCAGGGGAGGGGTCGACACGACCGAGCGCCCCTACGAGCGTCTTCGCGACGGCCATGAACAGGGCCGCCGGGACGCCCTTTCCCGAGACGTCCCCGACACACACGCACAGCCTCCCATCCGGCGTGCCGAAGTAGTCGTACAGATCCCCGCCGACCTCTCTCGCAGCCAGCAGGCGCGCCGCGATGTCGACCCTGTTGGTGTCGTCGAGGCCCTCCAGCTCGCTCGGGACCATCGACAGCTGAATCTCCTGCCCGATGGCGAGCTCGCTCTCCATGCGCGCCTTCGCCAGTCGAGCGCGACGGAGACTCTCGAGCGACTCGGTCAGTTCGGCGTTGGTGACCGTGAGCTTCCCGAGAAGCTGCTCGCGCTGTGCCCGGTACTTCCGCTTTGCCGAGTCGATTCGGTACCAGCCGAAGCCCAGACGGGTGAGTGTCCACCCTCCGAGCCCGAGCCACACGGGCGCCACCGGTAGGACCCAGCCTGCGGCGAGTCCGGTGTAGGCGACACAGGTCCACACGACCATCCCGCAGAATCCTATGCCGACGAGCGCGCGGGCTGCGCTCACCCGCCGAGCCCCCACCGCGATGAGGACCAGCAGCAGTCCCCCGAGCCCCATGGCGAGTCTGGCTGGTCGACCCCCGGAGACGAGCGCGCGTCCCCCGAGCGCATCGACGGCCGCGTTCGCGTGAGTGAATACGCCTGGAATCGGGGCACCGACCACGGTGAATACCCGGTCCATGGTGCCTTGAGCCGACACCCCCACAAACACCAGCCGGTCCTGTAGAGCCGCCCGCAGGGGCTCGCTCTCCGTGCTTGCAGCCAGGAGATCCGACAGCCGCACCGTGGTGAACTGCTGCGGCTCGATGGCGCGCTGGTACGGGGTGGCCTGGTCCTGGTCCCGAACTTGAGCCAGCACGCGCTCGTAGTCGTCCGGACGGCCGATGCGAATCGCCTCCAGCGCCAGGGATCGGTAGCTCTTGCCGTCCACGTCGACGATGTAGGGGAATCGGCGCAGCACGCCGTCGTCGTCCCGCATCACATCGAGCACGGCCTGGCCGCGGGCTGCCATCGCGAGCGCTGGGAGGTTGCCGGACAGCCCAGGGCACTTGAGCATGGCGGCGACGGGCTCGTCGAACGGCTTCACCTCGGCCGGCTCCTCGGCGGCGGCCACGCAGGCGAGCCCGAGCACCACCCGCCCGGACGCTCCGATGGCCTGCCCGAGGCGACGGTCCCCGTCCAGCTGCAGGGCCTGCTGGTCGAGCGCGTCTGCGAGGCGCTCACCGATGCCCTCGTCCGCGAGTCCCGTCATCCGGAGCTTGTCGCTGAGATCGAGCGCGAGCCCGACCTCGGCCGAGGGCTCTGCGACCTCGAACCAGGCGTCGACCACGATGGCAGCGGGCTTGTAGCTGGAGAGAGTCTCGACGAGCGCCGCCCAGGTGCTGCGGCGGAGCGGCCAGCGTTCGCCCATCGTGAGCAGCGCCTCATCGTCTACCAACACCACAGCGACCGCGGTGGTGTCGACGGCGACATCCGATTGGGACCCGAGCACGGTGTCGATCCACACCCGGTCGGCACGCTCGACCGGAGACGGGACGCGCAGCAGGCCCACCGCAAGCAGCGCGATCGCAGCTGCGATCCACCCTGCGATGATCAGGCTCTCCCACCCTGACCACTCGGGCGGGTCCGCCCGCCCCGAGTCGGTGGGGGCGGCCAAGTCGTCGGACGCGACCGCCGACGACGGTGGCGTTGGGTTGGTCAGAGGATCTCCTTGTGGGTCTGGTCGATCGTCTTCACGATGCGACTCACCATACGGCATGGGTCGGCGTTCGAGGCCGGTTGCCGGCCCTCCAGATAGCGCTTCTGGCCGTGCTGAACGGTAAACACTGGGATGGTCACGGAGGTGCTGCGATCGGAGACCCCGTAGGTGATGCTCTCGGAGGCCGCGGGCTCGTGGCGACCGGTCAGCCGCTCGTCAGTCAACGCTCGGTGCTTGGAGAGGTGCGCCTCGAGGTAGATGCCGTGCCGCTCGAGGAGCTCGGTGAGGGACTGCTCCCCGCCGATGTTGTGCAGGTAGGGGTACGAAAAGTTGGTGTGCATGCCCGAGCCAATCCAGTCGCCCTGCCGCGGCTTCTGATGCAGTTCGAGCCGCACCTTGTGCCTCTCGGTGATCTGGAACAGTGGGTAGCGCGACACGTTCAGGTCGTCACGGGCGTTCACGCGGTGGCCAAGGCAAGGGCACTCCTGCTGTCCGAGCATCACGTCGGCGTTCACGCCCGTGATGCCGAGGCTCGCCTGCAGGAAGATCTCGAGGTGCGCGTCGATCATCTCGCGGCCAGCGACGTACTGGTAGCCGACGGCGCAGTAGGGCGGGCCCGGGGCTCCGGGTACCCACCGCTCGGCAAGTCGCTCGGACGGTTGGAGTCGCTCCTGAGCACGCACTCTTGCTCGAAGCCGAACCAGACCATCGGCGATGGCCTCCTCATCGATGGGAGAGCGCGCGTCGTCGCGGTGCGGCGTGCCGTTCACGTTCATGCGCTCGGCCACGATGAGCCATCCGTTGAGCGTGGTGGGGTCCGGGTAGGCGTGCACCGGCTTGAGCACCACCTCGGAGTTCCTTCCGGGGCCTGGTGGGTGAAGCTCCAATGGACGTTCCACTCGGGGATCAGCGAGAGCTCGCAGTCGAACGCATCGAGCACGATGCCCGTGGGCTTGCACCGGAGAGTGGAGATCTGCTCAACGCCGTCGATCCAGAGGTGCTCTAGCTTGTATGCCGGCATTGGTGAATACCCTCGGAGTGATTCGCGGCCTGTTCTTCCGTCGGAGGTTGGCGCCCTCGGTCGGAGGCTCTCGGGCGTGATGATCCAACGCCGTGGTGCGGCTCGCGCGGGTGGAGCGGTCGGCCGCCATCCGGTGTTGGTGTTGCTGGCACGGCGTGATCGAGGTCATCCCAGCACCCGCTCTTGGCCTGGGCGACGTTCCAGATGACCACGGCTTGGTCGGGCTGGCTCGTGTGGGTCATCGCGCGACCGCCAGTCTCCTTTACGCCTGCGAAGATCGCCTGGACGGCCGTTCTAGACTGGGTTCAGGCTTGTGTGCCGGCAGGAGCCACCGCGACGCCGTCGCGCGCTGTGGGTCCTGCGTCGTCGATCCACCCATGTGAGCGCGCTGTTGTCGTGCCGGGCGCTGGCCGACCCACGGCTCACCACGGCCCCGGGCAGGGTATGCTGGGCGTGATGACGTGGCTGTTGCCCCTGCTGATCGCGTGTGCCCCCACCGGCTCGAGCCGCGGCCGTGGTGGCGAGGCCGATGCGCCGACAGTGTCGACCGCCACAACTCCCTCGACGACGCCACCGGGCACCACGCCCACCGAGGCGTGCACCGTCGAGCACTTCGCGCCCCAGCAGCTCCGGTTGCTCTCGCGCGCCGAGTACGACCGGAGCGTGCGCGACCTGTTCCCGGCGCTCCGCATGGGCGTGTGCGCTGTCGACGCGGACTGCGCCATCACCGCGGAGTCATGTCTCGCCGAGCGGTGCACCCCCGACCCATGCGGCCTGCGCACCTTCGTGCTCGAAGCCGACGACGGTCCCTACGGCAGCGTGCTCCTCTCAGGCACGTTCAACGGCTGGACGTCCACCGACCTGAGCTGGGCCATGCTTTGGGAGCCGTCGCTCGGTGCCCATGTGGGCAAGTTCGCGCTGGAAGACGGGGTGCACGACTACGTGTTCGTGGTGGACGGCGTGCAGCAGGCCGACCCCAGCAACCCCTTGGTGGGGGACGGCCCGGTGGCGTCGCGGCTGGAGCTGGACTGCGCAGACGCCCCGACGCCCACGGTCGACGACAGCCTGACCGACGACCTGCCCGGCGACGGCCGCCCCAGTGGCTTCCCGTTCGACAACCACGTGGAGGCGCGCCTGGTCACCGCACTGCATGTGGAGCTGTACCTCGACACCGCGGCGGCCATCGCCCGCGACGTGGTGTTCGACCTCGACGCGCACGTGGTGTGCGGGCCAGGGCCGGTGTGCGCCGCCTCGTGGGTGGACGACCTGGGCCGGCGGGCGTTCCGACGCCCACTGACCGACGCCGAGCGCACTCGGTACGTGGACGCCCTGCTGGCAGAGCCGGTGTGGGCCGACGGCGTGAGCGTGGTGGTGCAGGCGTTGCTGTCGTCGCCCGGGTTCCTCTACCGGCACGAAGTGGGCATTCCCCAGGCCGACGGCACCACCCGGCTCGACGGCTGGGAGGTGGCGACGTTGCTGGCGTACACTCTGTGGGGCCGTCCGCCGGACGCCGCGCTGCTCGCCGCGGCCGAGGCGGGTGAGCTGGACGACGACGCGGCTGTGCTCGCATGGGCCGAGCGCATGCTCGACGACCCGCGGGGCACCGACGCGCGCATCGACTGGGTGATCGACTGGTTCGGGGTCGGGGCCGTGGAGTCGGTGGTGAAGTCCGACGTGGTCTACGCCGAGTTCGACGCCGCCACCCGGCGGTCTGCGCTAGATGGCACCCGTGCCCGGGTGCGCGAGCTGGTGGAGCGTGGGCTGCCGCTGGAGGAGCTATTCACCAGCACCGAGGCGTGGGTCGACGCGAACACGGCCTCGCTGTACGGCGTGCCCGCGCCCGACAGCCTGGCCCCAGTGGAGCTGCCAGCGGGCCAGACCGGCGGGATCCTGCGCGACGTGGCGGTGGCTGCCACCTACGCCCACTCCGACCAGAGCTCGCCGATCCACCGGGGGCTCCTCGTGCGCCAGCGCCTGCTGTGCCAGGAGCTGGGCGATCCCCCGCCGGCAGCCGGCGATGCGCCGGAGGTAGAGGTCGGGGTCACCACCCGCGACCGGTTCGCCGCCCACACCGCCGACCCCGCCTGCGCCGGGTGTCACGTGCTGATCGACGACCCCGGGTTCGCGTTCGAGCACCTGGACGCCGTGGGCGGGTGGCGCGACACCGAGTTCGGTCAGCCGATCGACGCTAGCGGCACTGTGCTCGCCATCGAGGGCCTCGGCAGCGGGGTGGACGTGGCGGTGGATGGTCTGCCCGACCTCGCCGCGGCGCTCGCCGACGCCGACTC
>JBLFXJ010000156.1:0-17287 GCA_047609825.1 Myxococcota bacterium | reverse complement strand
TCCTCCGACCCCATGCTGGTCACCGCCTCCCTCGACGGCGAGACATGGACGGTCCACGCAGCGGGCATCACCACCACGCTGGTGCCGGTCCTCGGAGGTTCGAGCTGGCACACCACCTCCGTGCACGACCGGGTGGGCAACCAGGTCACCTATGGCTGGTCCGGTCACCAGCTCGTCGAGGTGGCCATGGGCGGCACCACGGCAGATGCGGACGCCGTGCCACCCACGCACCTGATCATCCCGTACTACGAGGGCATCGACCCGTCGGAGGTCACCTCCCGGGCTGATGGCGGGGCGTTCCTCACCTTCGATTCGCGGCTGGCCCGGCTCGAGGTGGTGGCCACGGCCCAGGCCTGCCTCGACCTGGAGTGCGATGCAGATGACATCGTCGCCGCATGGGACCTCTGCTACGAGCCGCTCGGGGCCGCCCTGCCCGGCGCCGAGCACGTGCTCACCGAGGTGTACCGATCGGCGGCCGATGCCTACGCGTGTGAGATCGGCCCGGCCGAGGGCCTCACCTCCCGCCTCGCCTCGCTCGACTACGCCTCCATGGCGCCAGACCTGCTGCGAGCACCCACCGATCTCGGCGTGGTCGACTTCGGCGTCACCGAGACCACCGACACCAAGTGGTCGGCAACCACGGTGGAGGTCGCCGATCTCACCCACGACGGATGGATCGACGTGGTCGATTGGGCCGCCGAGTCGGGCGGCGTCTCCCTCCCGTCTCTCGATGCACACGACGAAGCGAGCGATGCGCGGTGGGACACGCCCGCGGATGTGGCCGTCGATCCTGCTCTCCCCGGAGCCGGCACCAGCGTGAGTGTGCTCACCTGGGCTGGCATGGTCGAGAGCCGGCGCACCGCCGAGTACACCCGCTACACCACCCAGCGGTGGGTGGACATCGACGGCGATGGCTATCGCGACCTGATCTCCGCAGAGCTCGACCCCACGTCATTCGACGTCGCACTCCACGACGACGACGATGTGTACGACATCAACTTCGACGGCGGCGCCCCGGACTTCACGGTCCGGTATGGCGGGCCACTCGGCCTGGTCGAGACCGTGTCCGTCGGCGCACAGGTGGTGAACTACCCAGGCATCCACCGAACGGTGCCGCTGCCCTACAGCGGGTTCGAAGACCTGCTCGGCACGGCGTTCCCCCAGCCCGGTCCCGAGGTCGACCTGATGGACCTCGACGGCGACGGCTGGGTGGATCTGCTCCATGTGGAGGACGGCGAGCTCAACGTCCACTACCACCCCGGCGGCCGCGACCAGATCTGGGAGCCCAAGACATCCCATCCCGAGCTCCACCGGAGCTACGCGTTCGCCCTCGAGGTCCCGCTGGAGGGGGTGGAGCACACCGTCGGGTTCGTGGATGCGGTGGCGGTGGAGCACGGTGATGCGGTGTGGCAAGTGCCCGAGATCGCAGAGACCTGGGTCACGCGGCGGTTCATGGATGCGAACGGCGACGGCCTCACCGACCTCGTCGCCGTCGAGTCCGACGGTTGGTACGCTTGGTACAACAACGGCAACCGAGGGTTCCGGCCCAAGGCGGTTCTACCCGCGCCGCTCGACCCTGTCACGAGCGAGCCCGTGCCCTACCTGTCCCGGTCCGTCGAGGGTCAGGCTGCGATGCGCCACTGCGGAGGGCCCGGCGTCGACATCGATCTCGCCCTGTTCGAGCGCTACATCGACATCGGAATCGAGCTGGACATCACCGACGAGGGCGCGCTCGACGAGGGCGCCTACGACCCACCCTCCGACCCGGACCTGTGCGGCGAAGGCGCCATGCAGCCGATGGAGCGCTGGGCCGACCTGGTCGACGTAGACGGCGATGGCCTCGCCGACCTCGTAGACGCCGCCGCCGGACTGTGGTGGCGCCATGCGGGAGGCGGATTCACCGCCGCGGAGCCGGTGCCATGGGACGAGCTCGACGGCCGGCCGCTCACCCAGATCGCGGTCACCGGGTTCGCGCAGTTCGGCTGGGCGCCCGCATACGACCCGCGGCCACGCGGCGCGACGCGGAGCCGCACGCTGCGGCAGGTCCACGACATCAACGGCGACGGCCGACTCGACCTGTTCCTCGCCGGCGACCCGCTGACCGGCGAACCGGGCAGCTTCGAGCGCGGCCGGGGCACACCAGCCGGCCTGCTCACCTGGCTCGAGTGGGGCCCGGGCGCCCAGACCGAGGTGGACTGGCTCTCTTCCGCCTACGTGTGGCCCGCGGCCGACCCGCTGGCCGATGCATCGATGAATGTCCACCGGCCGCTGGTGGCGTCGATCACCACGGATGAGCCCGTGACGGGGCAAGCCAGCCGCCGCAACCTGCTCTACAACGAAGGGGTCGTGGTCGACGGAGCGTTCCACGGGTTCACCACCCGCCTGGCGCAGGAGCACTTCCAGGACCCTGGGACGAACGCACGGGTGACCGATTCCGAGTGGGTCCTCTGGTTCGAGCAGCTCTCCACCTTCGACCTCGACCGGGACTTCTCGCAGCCAGAACTCGTGCAGACGTGGACCGACCCCAACGCCGCGTGGGCACCGCTGGCGGGCGAGAGCTGGGACACCAGCGGCAAATCGGGCACCGAGGAAGGCCAGCTCGCCCTCGAGGTGTCCACGACCTTCGACGACGATCCCGCGTTCGGCCGCAGGTTGGCCAACCGGGTGGTCCGCGACCACGCCGACGATGGCTCGTACCGCGACCGCATCACCGCTGTGACCTGGGACGACAGCGCCCCGTGGCGGGTGCTCCAGGTCGCCACCTGGGAGGGCGACGACCCCGGCGCCATCGCCGACCCCGACGCCATCGACGACGCTGCGCTGGCCACCCTACGCACGGTCGACTTCGACTACGTCCTGTCGGGCGATCTGCTCGTCGACTCGCTTCTCTCGCGGGAGACCACCTCCCCCGACATCGACGACGACACCCCACAGGTGGTCGAGCACATCGACTACGCCTACGACGCCGGACCCATCGGCAGCACCCCCACCCTCGGCCTCCTCACGCTCGAGCAGGCCTGCTCCGGCGAGCTCGGCGCGATCTGCGCGGCCACCGAGTCGTGGGTGTACGACCGCGACGCACGCGGCGTCATCGTGTGGATGGAGACCCCGGGCGGCGCGATCACCCACAACGTCGCGCTCGCCCTCGGGGGCGCGCTCATCATAGACCACCGCAACGCCTTCGGCTGGCCCACCACCAGCACCTACGACGGGTTCGGGCGCGGCTTGGTCTCCACCGACCCGAACGGCGTGGCCACCCGCACCGAGCGCGACACGCTGGGCCGGCCGATCGCCCAGTTCGTCACGGGCAAGCTGAACCCGGAGTACCGGACCGCGGAGTGGGAGCACCACAGCACATCCGTGCCGCACTACACCCGCGAAGACGCATTCATCGCCAGCTTCCCGGGAGACACCCCGGCGCCGATCAGCAGCTACTCGGTGCTCGATGGCTTGGGACGGGAGGTGCAGCGCTGGTCGCCTGCGAACGACCTCACTGGGTTCACCGTCGTCGACACCTACACCAACCTCGCGGGCGACCTGCGCTACACCAGCGAGCCATATGGTGAGGACGCATTCGCCGACACGCTGGTGGGGGCGTGGGATCGCGACCACGCCCAGCGCAACTACCCAGACGGTCTCGGGGTCGTTCGCCGGCTGTTCGTCCCCCACACCGGGTGGAATGTGCTGTCTCGCCCAGAGTCCGGCGTGCAGCTCAGCGTCGACGCGAACAGCTACGAGCGGTGGTCGGGCGAAGACGTCCACGGGCGGCTGCTGTGGGTCGAGGAGGGCGACACCGACCTGGGTCCAGTGCAGCGCACCGCAGAGTACGACTACGATGGGCGCGATCGGGTCCGGCGGTTCACCGACGCGAACGGCAACGCCTACCAGTACGACTTCGACGGCGCCGGCCGCTTGGCCCGGGCGCTCCGCCGCGGCACCGGCTCCGCCTCGTTCAGCCTGTGGAAGGCCTACACCTACGTTGGCCCGTGGCCGCTCGAGCAGCTCGATCCGGACGGGCCCGACGCCGACGCCGAGCCCGACGTCGCGGTGCGGTGGACGATCGACCCCTTGGGTCGGCCGATCGCGAAGGATGTCGCCCAGGACGGCGGAATGGCCACCTATACCTGGAGCTGGTCGGACACCTGGCGTGGCGCGCTGCACAACCGAGTCGACCCGTGGGGGACGCTGAGCCGCACCTATGACGAGGGCAGCGTCTTTGGTCTGGGCCACATGGTCAGCGAGACGCGGATCTGGAACGACGCCGCGTCCAAGACGTGGACCACCGAGCGCGATTCCGCCGGGCGTGCGGTGGAGACCACATGGCCGGGTGGGGCCACCGTCACCCAACACCATGCGCCGCTCACCGGCTGGCTGCTGGCCCAGTCCCTCGATGCGCCTGGCCTGTCCTACACCGTGACCTACGACCCCGGCAGCTTCGGCGAGGCCCACGACGGCTGGTCGGTGCCGCTGCAGTCCGGCAGCATCGACTACGACCTCACCCGCTTCGTGCCTGGCCGCATCGACGCCGTGTCCCTCGACGGGCCCCACGGCATCGACAAAGTGCTGTACCCGCACGACCCCGCGGGTCGCCTTGCGAGCCGGGTGTACGACCGCTCGGGACTCACGGCGCAGTACTACTACACCTACGACCCCCTCGGGCGGCTCGCGACCATCACCGAGGCCGGCGGCAGCAGTCCGGCGGAGGCGTACAGCTACGACGCGTTGGGCGTGCCAACGTCGCTGGCATCGGGCAGCTACGACTGGGAGTACGACCCGGCCCCGCAGTTCGGCGAGGTGCCCAAGCGCCGCCAGCCCGGCACCATCGCCGAGCACTTCGGGTGGGATGCGTCCACCGGACGGATGGCGTGGATGGGCCACTGGACGCCGGCGGAGACCTACCGGCAGACCTACAGCTATGACGGGGCGGGGCGGCTGTCCGGCGTTGTCCAGAGCCTGCCGATGGGTGCGGAGCTGTGGCGCCACGAGCTGGGCTACGACGCGGCGAATCAGCGGGTGTGGGAGCAGCACAGCGAGGCCGGGTCTGTGACCCGTCAGGTCTGGCGGCACGGAGGATACGAGTACGACTCCGACGTGGGCGAGACGCTGCAGGTGCTGCCCATGGCGCGCCTCGTAGACGGCGACCTCCGGTGGATCGCCCACGAGCCCGACGGGCGCGCTCCCTACGTGTACGCAGAGGATGGAACGCTCGTGGCGTACGAGGTGCTCGGCGCCACCGGCGAGCGGCTGTCCTCCACCGGCGCCGTCCCCTGGCACCAGGACAGCCTGCACGGGGCGCAGATCGACCGTGGGCTGGGATTGGTGCACCACGGGGTGCGGCACGCGCGGCTCAGCGACGGGTTGTGGATGCAGCCGGAGCCGTTGCTCTTCCTCGGTGTCCAGGGCGGGCAGATCGCGGCCCCGCAGGCGTTCGGGCCCGTGTACGCCGCGGGCAACACGAACGTGACCATGGACCGGTCCGGGATGATCGCGCCGTTGCTCGTGTTCCTCGCGAAGGAGGTGGCGACCGAGGCGGTCGTTCAAGCGGCGTACCACTACGGTGGCGACAAGGTCGGCATGGCGGTCGAGGTGGGGTCGATGTTCACCTCCCCCACCCAGGCGGTGAAGGGCGCGGGGAAGCAGCTCCTGAAGCGGGGCGGGAAGGAGATGCTGCAGGCCGCAGCGACGAAGGCGGTGACGCTGGCAGACGACGCCGTCACCGCGGTCAAGCGGTGCTTTTGCTTCGTCGAAGGCACGGAGGTCCAACTCGTCGTCGGACCGGTCGCCATCGAAGATGTGCGGCGGGCAGACCGCGTGCTGGCCGACGGTGAGGTCGATGCGACGGACGGCGCGCCGCTCGCAGAGCTCGCGCCCATCGCACCCCTCTCGCCTCGTGGCCCCCTCTGCGCTTCGGTCGCCGCGGCGGCGTCCTCCATCTCGGTCCCCGCGGCCGTCCTCGAGGCCTGCGACCTGGCTCCGCCACCAGCTGAGCACGACGCAGTCCTCGCCTACGACGCCCGCACCGGCACCTGGCAGGAATCCCTCGCGGCAGACCTCCCAACCGGCACGGATGTGCTGCACGCCGGCCACCTGTTCCACGGCTCGCCCGACGCCTGGCTCGACCGTGGCCCCGCGTCCATCGACACCCTGGCACCGTCCGACGCCGTCGTCGCCCACGTCCACCACCTCGACGCCCTCGCCTCTGACACCTGGGTCCTCCAGCTGGGCCCCGACGCCCACCACCGGCGGCTGGCCAACGTCCCCGACAAGGTCCCGTTCGCCGTGCAGGCCCGGGTCTACACCCGGTCGGGTGAGCAGGTCACCTGGACCGGACTCGTGGTCGACCGCGTGGTCCGGCCGCACAATCGGCTCGTCCCAGAGGTGCTCGCGCTCACACTGCAGACCGCAGACGGCGAGCACGAGGTCACCGCCACGCCAGAGCACCCGTTCTGGGTGCCGTCACGCGCCGAGTGGGTCCACCTGCAGGACCTCGAGCCAGGGGCCGATCTGCTGACCGCGACCCCGTCGGGCGGCGCTGAGCTGCCGTTTCTGGCGGTGTCGTTGCGGAGCCGGCCCGTGAAGCAGTGATTCGCGGCTTCTGCAGACCTCGACCGGCGCAGTCCGTGATCTGTCGAGGCCTCCGCCGGTTGTGCCTACCCTGTGCCTCTTCGGACCGCCCCGCACCGGTACACCTGGAGCAGTCGTAGATCGCTGTTGAGGCTATCAGAAGACAGCATCCCGAGCACGTTGGGGCGCCGGAGGCGCGTCTCACTCTTCCGCCTCCGCCTGGCAGCCTCGGCCGCCGCGGCCTCTGCAATCCCCCCTGGGAGTTCGTGCCCGAGCACCCGCTGCACGACGTCCTCGTGATGGATGAACTCCGCGTCTTGGTCGTCCTCTGGTGGGGACGAAGCCACCGGGGAGGTGGAGGTTCGGGTACCCAGATCGCGGACGACGATGCCCCGGAGCCACGAGGCCCGCGTACGGACAACATCGTCTCCGACCTCCGAGTCCACGAGGGCATGGAGCAGGAGCCGGTAGGCCACCTGGGCGAGATCCGAGATGTACAGCCCGTGCAGCTCGTCGAAGTACCAGTCTGTCAGGGCGGTCACCAGCGTCCGGCGCAGGTCCGGCTCGAGCGGCACGCGGTCGAAGGTCGACATCGGTCGCAGCCTCGGCCACAGCGCCGTATACGCGGCCTTGCGCTCGGCGCCGTAGCGATCCTCGACCGCTACCGCGTCGCCACCTGCGAAGACCGCGTCGATCTGCTGTTCGAGGGCAGGACGGATCTCGATGAGGGCGTCGCGCAGCGTGTCGGCGATGAGACCACGGTGCCCAAGCCGTTGCACGACCTCGAACGCAACTGCGGCCGCGCTGCCACGCCAGCCAACATGGGGGACCAACTCGGGGTCGACGGTGTGCACCAGGCGGTTCAGATCATCGACCCGGAAGTGACTGGTCAGGAAGGCAATCAGCGCGGCGTCGTTCGCCATCTGTAAGCCCGGCTCGTCCGCCTTGTTCTACCACATGCCGGGCCGGCCACCCTGCAGCGCACCCCGCCAGTCTGGCCTACGGCCACGGCGGCTGCAGCCACATCCCAACAATCATGCAATCCACGACTGGGAGCGGCACCGCCTCGCCTCATGCTCGACCACCACCACCCCCGCCCAACCGGCTAAGAGCACTCGCGCTGCAGCGCGGGAGACCCATGAAGATCGTGGTCGTGGGCGGAAAAGCCCGCTCCATCGTCCGACATCGCGGACCGCTCGTGCGCGCGCTCACCGCCGCCGGGCACACCGTGGTCACCACCGCACCCGACCACGAGCTGCAGATGGTCGAGCGCATCCCCGAGCTCGGCGCCACCTTCGAGAGCATCCCCCTCCGCCGCCACGGCACCAACCCCCTGGCCGACGCCAACGCCATCCGCGCCCTGGTCGCGCTGTACCGCAAGCACCAGCCCGACCTGGTGTTCACCTACACGGTCAAGCCCGTGATCTACGGCTCCATCGCGGCCGCCATCGCCGGCTTTCCGTGCGTGTCCCTCGTCACCGGGCTCGGGCAGGCGTTCGTCATCGAGACGCCCCGGGAGCGCCTGGTGAACGCCGTGGTGGTGCAGCTGTACCGCGCCGCGCTGCGCACCAACCGCCAAGTGATCTTCCAGAACGGCGACGACGCCCAGCTGTTCCTCGAGCTGGGCATCCTGCGCGACCTGCACAACGTCACCGTGGTGAACGGCTCCGGCGTCGACATGGACCACTACGCCCGCGCGCCCGTCACCAGCACCCCGCTCCGGTTCATCTGGCTCGGCCGACTGCTGAAGGACAAGGGGCTGATCGAGATGGTCGAGGCATTCCGCCCCATCCGCGCCGCCCACCCCGACGTGGAGCTCCGCGTGCTCGGGCTGTTCGACGAGCAGCACCCCCAGGCCTTGTCCCGCGCCACCGTGGAGGGCTGGCATGACGAGGGCGTGATCACCTTCCTCGGCGGCACCGATGATGTGCGCCCGTACATCGCGGATGCCAGCGTGGTCTGCCTGCCCTCGTACCGGGAGGGCACCCCGCGCTCCGTGCTCGAGGCGATGAGTATGGGGCGTGCGGTGGTCACCACCGAGGTGCCCGGCTGCCGCCAGACCGTGCGCCACGGCCACAACGGCTTCCTGGTGAAGGTGAAGGACGTGCCCTCGCTCCGCCTCGCGCTCCAGCGGTTCGTCGACGACCGCTCCCTGGTCACCTCCATGGGGGATGCCGCATACCGGGTCGTCCAGGAGCGGTACGACGTACGCAAGGTGAACCGCACGATGTTCGACGCGATGGGCCTGTGAGGAGAACGCTGTGCACCTGACCGAGATCGCCCGCACCGACCGTCCACCCCAGCTCACGTTCATGCGCGACTACGTGGCCGCGCAGCAGCCCATCGTCATCCGCGGCGAGATGGACGACTGGGAGGCCATCGGCCGCTGGTCTCCGGCGGACCTCCGCGCCCGCTGCGCCGATCGTACCGTGCCGGTCACCCGCGGCCCGTCCCAGCTCCACGCCGCACTCGACCGCATGATCGACGCCATCGAGGGCCCGGTCGACGCCATCGTGCCGGAGCTGGCCCACGAGGTGCGGGTGCCACAGTTCGTGCCCCGGTCACCGCTGTCCACCGAGATCGACCATCCCACGCTGTGGATCGGCGGCGCGCACACCTCGTCGCTCCGGTTCGAGCCGGGCACCGAGCAGCTCGTGCAGGCGGTCTACGGCACCACCACGGTTCGCCTGTTCCCGATGTCGGAGGCGATGAACCTGTACCGCCGCTCCACGCTGGATCCGGCGTTCGCCACCAGCCCGGTGGACGCCTGGCAGCCCGACGCCGCCGCCCACCCCCGCGCGAGCCAGGCCACCGGGTTCGTCGCCACCCTCGCCGCCGGCGAGATGCTCTACGTGCCGCCGATGTGGTGGCGCAGCGTGGGCACCTCGAAGCCGTCCATCCGCCTCACCACGTCGTGGCGGTCGCTCACCAAGCCGCCGCTGTTCTCGCGCACCGGCCTCGCCACCCGTGTGCTCCCGCGCCTCCGCTGATCGCGGTCAGTCGCACTCCGGCGCATCCACCGACACATCCGCGCAGATCGCCGGCCAGTCCAGCGGGTCGAGGCACAGGTCGCCGTTGCCCACCACGGCCACGTACTCCTCCACCTCGGCGAGGCTGTCCAGCGACGCGGTGATCAGCTCGGTGTTCTCCCACATGTACAGGTAGCCGCCGACCGTCTCCAGCGCGCCGAGGTCGATCCGGGCCAGCCCGTCGTTCTGGTGGAAGTACGCATACTCCCCGACGGATCGGAGCGAGCTGAGGTCGACCTCGGGCATGCCGACGTTCTGGTGGAAGTACACGTACTGCCCAACGGTCTCGAGCGCGGGCAGGCTCACCGTGCCCAACCCCGTGTTCTGGTGGAAGTACACGTAGCTGTGCACCGTTCGGAGCAGCGGCAGCGACACATCCCCCACGCCATCGGTGATGTGCAGGTACAGGCCGTCCAGCTCGGTGCAGCCCCGGTAGGCATCCACATCCACAGGAATCCGGATGTCGGCGAAGCCACCAGCGCACGGGGCCGGCGCATCGAGCGGCACGGGCTCCGACACCGTGCAGGCCTCGAGGTCCACCACCACCATCTCCCGGTCGCAGGCGCCGGGCGGCAGCGTTGGGGTAAACAACAGCGCGCCGTCTCCGTCCCTGTCCACGATCGGGCCCATGGACGACCACGGCCGGAGGATGCCCACGTCGAGCTCTGGACACGGCCCGCCGGGGAGCAGGCCCACGCCTGGGTCACCCGCGATCAGCGCTGCACGCCCGCCTGGAGTGAGGCCCACGGCCTCCACGGCCACCTCCCCAGGGCACGCGCCCGTCACGGTGAGCGACTGAGCCGAGGCCACCGACAGCACCATCAACACGACTACCATCAGGCACCCCCGCCCGAGCGTACCAGTCCTGCCCGCCCAGCGGTGGCCCCATCCACCGGATGAACCCGCCACCCCAACCTCGTCGCGGGGCGGTATCATGTGCCCCTCTGGCTGGAGGCCCCGTGCGCGCGCTCATCCTGTTCCTTCCCCTGGCGCTGTTCGCGTGCGAGTCGGGCCCCAAGGACTCGGAGAAGCCGCCCGCCGAGGTGTGCGACAACCTCGAGGATGATGACCTCGACGACCTCGCCGACTGCGCCGACCCCGACTGTGCTGCGGTCTGTGGCGAGGTGTGCACCAACGGCACCGACGACGACCTCGACGGCCTGATCGACTGCCTCGACGACGACTGCGACGGCCTGTGCCCCGAGAACTGCGGGGACGGGCGGGACAACGACGCCGACGGCGCCATCGACTGCGACGATCGCGACTGCTTCGGGAGCTGCCCCGAGGTGTGCGACGACGGGTTCGACAACGACGGCGACGGCAAGGTGGACTGCCTCGACGAGGAGTGCGTGGACCCGAGCTGCCTCGAGATCTGCACCGCCGGACGCGACAACGACGCCGACGCCCTGGTGGACTGCGACGACGACGACTGCAACGATCCAGCCTGCGATGAGCACTGCTCGGACGGCCGCGACAACGACGCGGACGGCCGCATCGACTGCGACGACTCCGACTGCGATGGCGACTGCCCCGAGGTGTGCGACGACGGCCGCGACAACGACGCCGATGGCCGGGTGGACTGCGACGATGACGAGTGCACCGACGTGTGCGACGCCGACGGCGACGGCTTCTTCAGTGAGGCCTATGGCGGCGACGACTGCGACGACTCACGCGCCGACGTGAACCCCAGCCGCCCCGAGATCTGCAACGGCGACGAGGCCCTGGACGACGACTGCGACGGCCTGATCGACGAAGAAGACCCCGACATCGACGTGTTCACCCTCATCGCCTACGGCCCAGACGAAGACGGCGACGGCTTCGGCACCGACCGCGACATCCTGTTCGCCTGCCAGGGCCGCGACGGCTGGGGCTTCGCCAACCTCGACTGCGACGACACCCGCGACTACGTCAACCCTGACATGCCGGAGATCTGCAACCCCGAAGGCCCGCTGGATGACGACTGCGACGGCCTGATCGATGATGCCGACCCTGATGTGACCGAAGACAGCTACCTCGAGTGGTACGCCGACCGCGACCGGGATGGGTACGGCGCAGAGGACGACTTCGTGTACGCCTGCAGCCGCCCCGACGGAACCGCCGCCACCAACGACGACTGCGACGACGCCGACCCCTTGGTGGGCCCACCGAGCCTGTGGTACGCCGACCGAGACGTCGACGGCTTCGGCGCCGGCGAGCCGGTCGACCCCACCCCCACTTGCGAAGCGCCCGGCCCCGACCTGCGCCCCGACTGGGTCGGCCTCGACTGCGATGACGCCGAGCCCACCGTGTACCCCGGGGCCGAAGAGATCTGCGAAGACGGCATCGACCAGGACTGCGACGGCCGCGACGGCGGGTGCGACTTCGTGATGTTCGTCACCGACGCCACCATCGGCAGCGCCGAGGACACCTGGCTGTGGAGCCGCGAAGACGCGAACATCTTCTGCGCCGACTACGCCCGCGACAACGGGATCGCCGGCTCGGACTTCCACATCGTGTACTCGAACCCCGACGAAGACGCGATCGACTTCCTCGGCGACTACGACCCGAGCGGGCGGGTGTACAACCGAGACGGTGGCCTGGTGGACGACTTCGATCTGTTCGACGGAAGCCCGATCTCGCTGCCCGACATGAAGAGCTGGACCATCACCGGCTCATGGGATGACGGCCTGTACCACGAGTGCGCCGGCGCCTACGACCCCGGCACGTGGCCGATCTGCCAGTACTGCGACCAGAAGTTCGCCTGCGGCAGCGCATCCGACAACCCGCTCACCCCGAGCGCCTGTTGCTGGACCGGCAACCGCGCGGTGGTCTGCCTCGGATCGTTGTAGGCTCTCGGGCTCACTTGCCCTGGATCGACA
Organism: Myxococcota bacterium; assembly: GCA_047609825.1. Taxonomy (GTDB): domain Bacteria; phylum Myxococcota_A; class UBA796; order UBA796. The sequence goes on along the minus strand of JBLFXJ010000156.1, from coordinate 4,836 downwards.
CCCACACGCCCACGCCCTCCTGGATCACACCGGGCAGGGCGACTTGCTGCGTGGGGCCCACCGCCGGGCGCTCGTCGGCCTCGAGCAGCCGGATCTTGCCGGCGTGCAGGTAGGGTGCTGCGCGCTCGGCCCCGGGCGAGCTCGCTGTCAGGGTGCCGTTGAGCGCCCACACCCGCTCCCGCATGATGCCGGTCTCGCTGTCGTACACGGCCACGCCATCGAGCCGGAGGTCGTAGGTGGCGGGCACGTCGAGCATGTTGCCCGACCCCGACCCGGCCACACCCGATGACATCGTAGGTGCGGCCTCACGGTCCACCTGCGACCCCGTGCTGAGTCCGTTGCCCTGGTCCTGCGCGGCAGTGACGGGGATCGGCACCGACACCATGCCCTCGCCGACCGTCTGCACCAGCCGCTGCCCCTTGTACGGGTTGACGAAGTGCATCACCGTGGAGTTGGCGTTGCTCGCCTGGATCGACGGCATACTCATCAGGGCGGACTTGTACTCGGCCCACTTGCCCGCCTTCTCGGCGCCGTCGGGGATGCGCATGTGGAAGCCGAGCGCCATCCGCGCCACCAGCTGCCGAAGCGTCTCCGCGATCAGCCCTTCACGCCGATTCGAGCGGGATAAACCCTCGATGTCGACATTGGACACCGAGCCGTCGTCCTTCACCTGGAGCTGGATGTCCACGCCGGTGAGCTTGGCGTCGAGCTCGTCGAGCACGCGCTGCACCTGCGCCCGCTGCGCCTCCTTCACGGTGCGCTGGCGGCTGTGCGCCTGGATCCCGATGTCCTCGATGGTGCAGTGCACCTCGAACCGCTTGGCGCCGAGCTTGTAGTCCTTCTCGCAGGCGAACACGGAGCGGAGCTGGAACGCATGGCTCCAGAACTGGTCGTTCTCGTCACGCTGGAGCTGCAGGCCCAGCGGAGTGATGATCTCGGTGGCCACGTACCAGCGGGTGCCGTCCCAGCGGGCGAACGGGTCGCCGATGACGATGACCTCCTCGATGGAGTTCAGGTCGGCCGCGACGGGTACCGTCACGTTCTCCTGCGCCAATGCCACGCCCAGCAACCACAGCAGCATGCACCCTCCTGCTCCAACTGGGGTAACCACGCGTCGACGCTGCGCGCCCGTCACGCCGTGTAGCGGACCGCAGAAGAACTCGCGTCAGCGGGTTCTTCTGCGGTCTGCGCGAGCGCAGCCCCGGGGGGCGGTCCCTGGCACGACGAAGCGCGTGAGCGAAGTGAGCTTGCGAGCGAAGTGAACAAGCGAGGAAGCGACAGGCGCCCCCCGCGGCGAGCGGTAAACTGAAGCCAACGCGGCCCTGGCTGAGAACTGACGAGGACCGGTCCCAGCCCCTGCGTCTGTTACGGTCTGTACAGAGAGTTGAGCCGATCGTTTCGCCGCAAGGCGTGCCTGGCCCCCACCCCGGGGGGCGTCATGGTCCAAAACATCCATCCGCAAAGCCGCGCTGGTCGGCTCCGCGTAGAGCTGTTCCACGAAGGCCACGTGTGCGAGCACTGGCACGTGTACGCCAAGAAGGCGACTCTCGGGAGCGGTCCGCAGAGCACCCTGCGGCTGCGCGGCGTTCCCGACCTGCTGCCCGTCCACATCACCCTGTACACCGACGACGGTGTGCTCACCGTGATGGCGGCGGATGGTGCGACGATGTTGAGCAACGGTCGACCCGCCGTGTTCGTGGTGCCTCGACCCACAGACGTGCTCACCATCGGACGCGTGGACCTGCGCGTAAGCTGGCTCCCCACCTCACCCGCCCCGAATCGGCCCACGCCGGACAACAGCACCGCCGTGGTGGTGGAGGTGCCCGGCGGACGGCGCCGCACCCTCTCGCTCCGACCGGGCCGCCTCGTGATCGGCGCCGGACGCGCGCGGGTGCGCCTGCGGTTCGATGGCGTAGAAGACCGCCACGCCGAGCTCGTCACCTCGGGCGGCGGAGTCACCATCCGGGCCCTCGACGGGCGTGTCGTGCGCAACGGACTCCCCACGCGGGAGTGCAAGCTCGGAGCGGCCGACATCATCGAGCTGGGCCCCATCCGGCTGTGGAAGGTGGCCCCGCCCGCGCCCGTACGAGAGACCTACGAGCTGCACATCCCGCGGCATCGCCTCCGGAACGGCGTGAGCGTGCAAGCCGACGAAGATGACGCCGATCCAGAGACGGTGCGCATGCCCAGCATGCAGAGCATGTTCGAGGACACGGCACCGCCGACCGTGCGCGTCGTGGTCCCAGCGCCGGCCCTGGTCACGCCCACTCCCGCAGCAACGGTCCGGGTCGAACCGCTCAAGCCCGTCCCCACCCCACCTCCCGCCGAGCCGCCACGCCTCCCCCCACTCGCCCCCGTGCGCCGCCCACTCAGACGGCTGAGCGACCGGGCGCTGGCGGGCGCGACAGTAGCGCTGCTGGCCCTGATCGGTGTACTGCTCGTGGCGCTGGCCAGCTAGCCGCGGGACGAAGCGCGACCGGCGCACGTCTACCAGAGGGCTACGTTGTGGCAGGCGACGCCGTGGTGCGGCGCCCCTGCAGGAGACCTATGTTCTGGCTCGTCACCACAGCCCTCGCCGCCCCGTTCGCCGAGGAGATCTGCGTCGAGTCCCTGTCGACCACCGACGGACTCGCCCCGCTGATCGACGCCCGCCCCCTGTTCGAGCCCCGCGACCTCGACGCCTACCGCTCCGCCCGGATGTTCCTCGACGTAGAGCGCATGCCGCCGCCCGAGCTGATGCGACCCGAGTCCTTCGTCGCCTACTTCCGGTCCGACTACGCGTCGCCCGACGACCAACCGGTCGCCGTCACCGCCGAGCTCGTGCAGCACCCGGTCCTGGCCGATCACCGCATCCTGCGGGTGGGCGTGCAGGCGCGACGCCAGGTTCCCTCGGAGTACGAGACCTCGCAGGTCACCCTGCTCGTCGACGTGTCGCCATCGATGGACAGCGTGTTCAGCCGTCGGTACCCGGTGCTGCCGGGACAGGTGCCCACCAACGGCCTGTACCCGCCGGTCACCCGCCTCGACCTGGTGCGGCACGGCCTGCGCGGCTTCGCGTCGGGCATGGCACGGGACGGACGGGTCGCCGTGGCCACCTATTCCGGCGACGCGTCGGTGGTGCTCCCCCCCACATCCCTCGCCGAGACCGCCCTGATCGATGCCGCCGCAGACCAGCTGCGCGTGGGCACGCGCTCGTGGAGCAGCGGTCTCGACGATGCGTACGCGCTGGCATCCGAGATGTACATCCCGTGCATGGACAACCGGCTGGTCCTACTCACTGACTACAACGCCAAGATCGACCGCGACCTGAAGCGCACGCTCACCTCGGTGGCTGCGCTGGGCAAGGGGCTCGAGGTGAGTGCTGTGGGCGTGGGACTCGGGGAGCGAGGGGCCGGCCAGCTCGAGCAGCTGTCGGAGATCGGCCTCGGCAACACTTGGTACGCGGACACCGCCTACGAGCTGGACCTGGCGTTCGCTCGCGAGTTCAGCAGCGGCGCAACGGTGGCCCGCGAGGTGACGCTGTCGCTCGCCACCGATGGCGCCCTGAGCGAGGTGGTCCCCATCGGGTGGGAGGACGGGGCCTGGGATGACCTGGGCAACCTGCCCTCCGACTACCAGCGCACGGTGCTCTTCGATCTGCACCTGCCAGACGCCTCCACCGTCGCTGGCGCAGAGGTGCGCTGGAGCGCCGGATCCGCCATCCCGGGCCAGTTCACCACCGACGGCGTGGCGGTCGCAGGCGCAACGCTGCCCTGGATCGAGGCCCCCGCCGACCTGCAGCTCACCTACGTGGCCTCCATGTTCGCGGGCTGGCTGGCACGTCGACTGGACACCGCATGGACCCTGCCGCAGCTGGCGGACCTTGCCGAGCAGGCGGCGCGGGCCGGCCACCCCGAGGACAGAGAGCTGGCTGCGCTGATCCGACAGGCCCACCGCATCGACGAGGCTGGGCTGGACCGCCACCACCGCCGGTGACGGCTGCGGTCCTCACACTGCGCAAAACATATGCAATCAAGGTTCAGTGTGGTCTGATGTAGATACGTGTGTGCACAGCTCGTTCAGTGTGCCACAACTACAGAGTCACACTGGGGTTGCGACGGTCAGGACTGTCCCGGACGCGACGCATCGCGTGACAGCTACACCTTTTGGATTAGTAATGAACAGGTAGAACCCAGCAGCCTGGATGGCCCTGTGTCCCAGAACCGAGAGCAGCCCGTGGAGAGCCTCGTGAGCGTGATGACGATCGGCGCCATCAGCCGCGCAACAGACATCCCGGCCAACACGCTGCGCACTTGGGAGCGACGCTACGGCTTTCCGTCCCCGCTTCGGTCCGAGAACAACCCGCGACTCTACGCCGCCGAGCTGGTCCCCCACCTGATCCTGATCGGCCACGCTCTCGCACGTGGGCACCGCCCCAAACAGGTCATGGCGATGTCCCGCGACCAGCTCCGAGCGCTGGTGCGTCCACGCCCGCCCACCATCGAGACGCACTCCGACTGGCAGCTCAGCGGCTGGCTCGACGCCGCCCGGTCCCTCGACGGCGCCGAGCTCGAGCGTGGCTTCCGCACCGAATACGCCCGGCTCGGCACCATGCGGTTCCTCGAAGACCGCGTCGCACCCTTCATCGAGGGGATCGGTCGCGCGTGGCAGATGGGTGAGATCGACGTGTTCCACGAGCACTTCGCGTCAGAGCGTCTGCGCACCTTCATGTCCTCGGTGTGGTGCCAGCTCACCGACCGCGCCATCGGCTCGCCCGTGGTGTGCACGACGCTCCCCGGCGAGCGCCACGACCTCGGCCTGCACATGGCCGCCGCGGTGCTCTCCACCCGCGCGCGC
>JBLFXJ010000155.1:0-17402 GCA_047609825.1 Myxococcota bacterium | reverse complement strand
TCGCCGGCGCCGTCCACCACGAGCACGCCACCGACGCGGATCTCGGTCGCGTCGACCACGCCGCCGCGGAGGTCGCGGCTCACACCGGCCCGCAGCGCATAGGGCGTGGCGGCGAGACGGATCCGGATCAGCTCGGCGCCGCCGTCCACCGCCAGTGAGAGGTAGCGGTCGTCACCAGCGAGCACCTCGTCGTCGAGCGGGTTGATCTCGTCGGCCCCCAGCTCGACCGCGAAATAGCCATCGCGGAAGTCCACATCCAGGGCCTCGGCCCACAGCGGCGCGCCGCCGACCAGCTCGTCATACAGGACGAACTCGAGCATGTGCGGGCCGTCCAGGGGCACTCCGGCGCCATCGGTGAGCCGCCCCTGGTGGGCCAGGTGGACCGGATCGGCGTGGGCCGCTGTGGCGAGCGTGGCGGCGACGACGAGCGCCACGACGGTCGGAAGCGAGGAGCGGCTGAGTGCGGGGGGCATGTGACCTCCGCGCCGATGGTACCGCACCGGTCAGCAGCGTTGGGCCACTAGGAGGAGGTTCCGCGGGGTGTACTGGCGGGCGATGAAGGTCCCCAGCCGGGTCGCGTAGCCCTGGTCGGCCAGCCAGGCGGCGCGGTCCGCCCACACGAAGACCTCCATGGCGCGCCGGAAGTCGGCGCGGGCGAGGGCCAATGCCCGGGCGGTGTGCACGTGGAGGCGGGCGCGCTCGAGCACGGGCGCCGCGGTCCAGCCCGCCGGGAGCCGGAGGTGGTGTTCACGCTGGGCGGAGTCTACGAATGCCTCGAATGTGCCTCGGAACCAAGGACGTCGGCATGGGGTGAGCGACCGGTAGCTCGACGCCCCGTCCGCCTCCCGCCGTAGGAGGTCCACGGCCCAGCGGTACTCCATCTCCCGGATCCGTAGCTTCCGACTGGATTGGGTCGCGGTGACCTCCTCCGCGGTCGCCAAGCGCAGGGCCGTCGCGTCGAGGCGGGGCGGCGATTCGGTCGACCAGGCCGTCCACGTGTCTCCGACGATGTTGTGCGGGCAGCATGGCGACACTGCGAGGCCGGCTGCTCCGCGAGCGACCGCGACCCGGAGCAGCGCATCCGACAGCTGTCCGCAGGCGTGGAGTCCGACCGCGAATCGACCCGCCGAGAGGTGGGCGGCGCCGTCGGCGGACAGGGCATCAGCCTGGTGGAAGGTACAGTCTGCCCCGAGAACTGCGGCCCGCTGCGCTCCGCTGGCGCACAGCTCGGCCCGCAGCTCGACCAGGTGAGCCGGGCGCCCGTCGAGCACCGCCAGGGTGCGTCCGAGGTGACCCTTGCCGGCGCACCAGTCCAGCCAGCTGTCGGCCCCCTCCGCGGCGCGTACTGCACATCCGGCGAGGGCGGCGATCTGACTCCACTTTCGTGGCGACATGCCGCGTCGGAGTTCGGGACTGACCGGTAGCTCGCCCGGATCGAAGGACGGCAGGTGCGTGAGCTCTGCGACCGCAGCTCGCCACGGCGCCAGGTGCGGCGGGATGGGTGCGCTGCCGGTGCGCTCGTACGCCTCGACCGACTCCGCAGGCAGCGCGCGCAGCCAATCGGCCAGCTCCGGGTGCGCCGCCTCCCATGGGACCGGGAGTGCCAGGTAGGGCCGGGCTTCCCAGATGGGGCGCCACCGATCGAGCACCTGGCCGAGGCCCGTGGCCCGATCGCTCAGCCGCACTCGACCACGCGGTATTCCACCGCGCGCCCGATGATCCGGGTGTGCTCTGCGGGCCACGCCGCGGGCGCTGGCTCGTCACGGCGCAGCTTGAGCACCACGCGCTTGCGGGCTGCCGTGATGGCGGCCTCGACGGTGTCGCCGCCGAGGGGCTCGCTGACCGCCACCTCGCGGAACACGGCGTAGCCAGGGGGCGCCTTGCGAGGGCTCGCAAACATGGGCGACAGGCTCACCACGTCGACCGATCGTGGACCCATGGCGCGAAGAACGTCGGCGGCCCGGCCCAGGGTGGGCTGGATCAGCCGTGCGGCGGGCCCGGTGGGCGCCTTGTCGTGCGACAGTCGCGCGAGCCCCTCTTCGAGCAGGCTGAACACGGCGGGGCTTGCTTCGGAGCCGAGGATCGGCACCTCGAGAATCGCCGCGAGGTGGAGCGCGTCCATCGCCAGGCCGAGGGTGGCATCGAACACGGACTCCGGCCGCACACCATCGGGCGCGAGCGCACGGACAAAGGGGTGTTCCATCCCGTTGTGCACCCGCGTGCGCAGCAGTCCCGCAGCGATGGTGATCGACTCGCCGTCGCGGCTGAACAGCTCGTCTCGGTGGTTCGCCACCACGTAGAGCACGTCCACCCCGGCGGCGGCGAAGGTCTGGGGGCGGGTGGCGGCCCTGGGCACGAGCGGGACGCCACAGCGCTCGGCCACGGTGCGGGCGCGAGCGATGCGGTCGGGCGACGCGTGATGGGAGGTGGTGACGGCGAACGGCATGGGTCGGGTCCGGCGCTGGTATGCTGCCACCTGCTCGGAGGACACCATGTTCCGTGACGCGTTCTACACCTGGCTGTTGCCGGTGATGGCCGGGGTCGGGATGTTCCTGGGCCTGATGCTGATGGAGCATTTCCATTACTTTACAACCGTCCCCACGAGCCGGATGTACTCGGTCTTCGCCGACATGTTCCTCCGGTGATCGGTGGTGCGGTCAGCGAGCCCGCTGGAGCCCCAACATGAAGAAAGACCCTATCGATGCCATTCTCTGGCCACTTCTCCTCGGCATGGCTGCGTTCGTCGGCATCTTCATGCTCGAGCACTTCAAGATCGTGTCCACGCCGCCAACGCGCGCCGCGTACGTGTTCGTGATGGAGAAGGCGTTCTTCTGATCCTCCTGCTCCTCGGTGGGTGCGCCGGTGTCGACCCCGCTGCGACGCCCGCGTCCGACCCGCGCGGCGCCGTCGCTCCCGCAGACGCGCCTCCGACTGCCCAGCTGGACACCTGGCGCTCGCTCGTGGACGACCGGGACGCGGCGCGACACGCCTCCGATGGGGGTGGGGCGGTCACGCTGGTGTCGGTCGACCCACAGACACCGCGGGTCGGCGACCCTGTGCGAATCGAGCTGCTGTACACCGCGGGGCCGCTCGGGGTGGCAGAGGGCGGCGGCATCGAGTTGATCCCACCGGCCTTCTGGGGGTGGTCTCCCCCGCAGGTGGCTCGCATCGACGCCCCCGGCGGGTGCACCGTCGAGACCGAGGCGGACGGGGTTCGTCTGGGGCTCATCGCCGCGCAGGGGACTGTGGTCGCGAATGTTGCCGGCCGCGCGTTGCGCGCGGGCGAACAGGTTCGCTGGGTGTATGGAGCGGGCGCTTCCGGCGCGCGGGTGGATCGGTTCGCCGAGCGCGGGGCCCAGCTGTGGATCGGCGTGGATGGCGACGGCGACGGGGTGCGGTCGCTCGTCGATCCCCCGGTCACCATCGACGTGGCGGCGGGCGCGCCGGTCGGTGTCCTGCCGACGCTTCCGTCCACCGCCGAGCCAGGGCATCCGGTGCGGCTGACGGTGGCTGTGCTCGACCGCGTGGGCAGTGCGTTCGGGCCGTGGGCGGGAGAGGCTGGACTCGAGCTGTCACCAGGGCTGTCCGGCCCCGACAGCGTAGTGCTCGACGGTCGCGGACTGGGGCAGGCCACCTTGGTCGCTGACCGACCGGGCGTGCACTACGCCTGGGTACGGTGGGGTGGCGCATCCCCGGTTCGGACGAACCCGATGGTCGTCCGGAAAGGTGTGCCGCCGATCCTTTGGGGAGACCTCCAGATACACACGGGTATGTCGGACGGTACCGGCAGCCTGGACGACGTGTATCGCTACGCTCGTGACGTGGCAGCACTCGACGTCGCAGTGCCGACCGATCACGACCACTGGGGCATGGCCTTCCTCGACACCCACCCCGAGCTGTGGGATGCCACCCAGGCTGCCGCTGCCCGGTGGTACGTACCGGGCTCGTTCGTCACCGCTCCGGGGTTCGAGTGGACGAACTGGGTGTATGGCCACCGGCACGTGATCTTCTTCGCCGACGACGGGCCGCTGCTCTCCAGCCTCGATCCCGCATACGACCGCCCCGACGAGCTGTGGGCCGCGCTCGAGGGGCTGCCGGCGATCACGGTGGCGCATCACTCGGCGGGCGGACCGGTCGCCGTCGACTGGCGATTCCGCCCCCCCGCCCACATCGAGCCAGTCACCGAGATCGCCAGCGTGCACGGGCAGTCCCTGGCGTGGGATGATCCGGGGCGGATCTATGCCCCCGTGCGCGGAAACTTCGTCGAAGACCAGCTACGGAACGGGCTTCGGGTCGGGTTTCTCGGGTCGACGGACGGGCATGATGGCCATCCTGGGCTCAGCCACCTCGCGGGTCCGCACGGTGGGCTGGCGGCGATCGGCGCACCGGCGCGCACTCGCGAGGCGGTCCTGGACGCGCTGCGACGGCGTGCGGTGTACGCCACGAACGGCGTGCGGATCATCCTGCGGGTCGAGCTGGGCGGTGTGTCCATGGGAGGTCAGCTGGCACCTGCGCCGTCGGCTGAGGGGGTCGTGCGGGTGGTGGGTACCGCACCCCTCGAGCGGGTGGATGTGGTCGGCCGGGACGGGGTGTTGGCGGCGTTGAGCCCGGACGGGGCCGAGGCGATGAGCGGCCGATTCACGTTGACAGACCTGGTGGATGGGGACTTCGTGTACGTGCGGGTGCGCCAGCGCGACGGCGGCATGGCGTGGTCGTCGCCGGTGTTCGTCGAGTGATGACAGGAGGGCCGACGGGCGTTCGCGGCGTGCAGATCCGAAACTAGACTGACATGTCAGTCTAGTGGAGTTATTCGCTCCGCAGCACCCGGAGGGCCTGGATGGCCGAACTCGTCCCAGCAGCGTTCTTCAGGGTGGAGGGCACCCTCCTCCGTCGGCCCACAGCGTTGGCCGCTGCCTGGCTCGCCGCGAACAGCCAGACCCTGTCCGCTCGGATCGGTCGGCTCGGCGCCGTGGCCCTCGGTGCGCCGTTGTCATTCATCGGCACCGACCCCACGGCAGCCTCCCGGATCACCTGGATGGGCCTACGTGGCATGAGCGAGGATCGCCTGGTGGTCCTCGGTGAGGAGTACTTCGCCACCTGGCTCGACGGTGATGTGCGCCCGGTGGGGGAAGGGCTGGTGCGAACGGCACAGCGCGATGGCCGCCGGGTGGTGCTCGTGAGCGACAACCTCGATGCGGTCGTACTCCCGTTGGTGGAGCGCCTCGGAGCCGACCTCCTGGTCGCGAACCGGATGGAGATCCGCAACGGCCGGGCCACCGGGCGCCTCGCAGAGCCGGTGGTGGCGCGGTTCGGCGGGCGGCGGCTCACGGAGTTCGCCGACCGACACGGCCTCGATCTGTCCCGCTCCACCGCCTATGGCGCAGCCGAGGCCGACTCCGCCCTGCTCGCGGGCGCTGGGCTCCCCTGTGCCGTGCATCCCGACCGCGGCCTTCGTCGCATGGCCCGTGATCTCGACTGGCCAATCCTGGAGCGAGACCGATGATTCGCGACACGCTGGACGGACGGTCCATCCTGCTCACCGGCGTCACCGGCTTCCTCGGCAAGGTGCTGGCCGTGCTCCTGCTCGAGGAGGTGCCGGGGATGCGGCTCTCCGTGCTGGTGCGGCCCCGGCGCCGCACGCAGACTGCGCAGCAGCGGTTCGAAGAGCTGGCAGACACCTCGCCGGCATTTCGGCGTCTCCGTGCCCACCACGGCGCGGATCTCGGGCGGTTCCTCGGCGCGCGGCTCCGTGTGCTGTCGGGCGACATCGAGAAGCCGCGGTTCGGGCTCGATCGGGACACCCTGGACGCTCTACGGGGCGACGTGGACGCCATCGTGCACTGCGCTGGCCTCACCGACTTCATGCCCGACCCCACCCGTGCGCTCGCGGTGAACGTGGCCGGCGCGAAACACGCGGCAGACCTGGCGTCCTACTTCGACGCGCCGCTGGTTCACGTGTCGACGGCCTACGTCGCTGGCAACGTCTCCGGCCACATCGGCGAATCGCTGACCCGCGGGGTGTCGCCCACCGGTGAGTCCTTCTCGGCGGCGGAGGAGATCCGCGCGCTGCAGGTCGTGTGTCGGGCGACCCCGGGCAAGGCCGACCGCATCGAGCTGGGCGAGGCGCGTGCGCTCGCCCTGGGCTGGCCGAACACCTACTGCTACAGCAAGGCGCTCGCCGAGCACCTGCTCGCCGCGCGCCCCGATGTGTCACTGACGATCGTGCGGCCCGCGATCGTCGAATGTGCCCGAGAGTTCCCCTTCGCCGGATGGAACGAAGGGTTGAACACCGCAGGTCCGCTCGCCTGGCTGATCTCCACGGCGTTCCGCCGCTTGCCCACCCGTGGCGAGCACCCGTTCGACATCGTGCCGGTGGACGAGGTGGCCCGGGGGCTCGTGCTCACCCTTGCGGCGGTGTTCCGCGGTGAGGCACCGGCGGTGGTGCACCTGGCGTCGAGCGATGCCAACCCGTTCACATTCGAACGGGCCGTCGAGCTGACCGGCCTTGGCTTCCGTCGCTGGACGCGAAAGGGCGGGGGCACGCCCACGGATCAATGGCTGCGCTGGCTCGATCCCGTGCCGGTCGCCGAAGATGCTCCTGGGCCGTTCGCCGTTCCGCGGTTGCGGAGCTGGGTGCGCTCCATGAAAAAGGCCGCCCACCGGTTCGACCCAGAGACGCACCTCCCCAACGTCATCGCCGAGGTGTTCGGTGATGCGATTCGCGACCAGGCGGAGGTGGCGCGGGATCGGCTCGACGACGCCCACCTGCAGCTGGGTCGGATCGAGAAGATGCTCGAGCTGTTCAAGCCGTTCATCCACGATAACCGCTATGTATTCGACACGACGAACGTGCGGTCCTGGTCGGACGCCCTGCACCCCGACGACGCCGCCTTCGCCTGGACCGTGCCGGAGCTCTGTTGGCGCACCTATTGGGTGGATGTCGAGTATCCGGGGCTCGCGACCTGGTGTCTGCCGGTGCTGCGTGGGGAGGATGTGCCACGGGATTCGGCGTCTAACCCGCCACTTCGACTCGAGAGCCCGATGAGCGCGACGCGCGAGCTGGCGGGCAAGTGAGCATCTTCCTCACGGGCGGCACCGGGTACCTCGGCGGCTACGTGATCACCGAGCTGCTCCAGCGTACAGAGGCGCGGCTGGCCGTGATGACCCGCGCGCGCAGTCTCCAGGAGGCGAGGGAGAAGCTTTGGAAGGGGCTGCAGCTGCACCTCGACGGGCCCGACTTCCACGCGGCGCTGGCGCGAATCGACATCGTCCAGGGAGATCTCCACTCTCCGGGTCTCGGCATCGATCCAGACGTGCGGGCCAGGGTGGTGCGCGAGTGTGACTCGGTGCTTCACATCGCGGCGTCACTGAACCGGAAGTCCAGCCGGGCCTGCTTCAACACCAACCTCAAGGGCACGCTCTCGGTGCTCCGCCTGGCGCGCGAGATCGCGGACGGGCCCGGGCTGCGCCGATTCTCATACGTGTCCACCGTGGCGGTCGCTGGGCAGCGGTCACATGAGGTCGTGCTGGAAGACGAGGCGATCGACTGGAATCGATCGGACTACGATCCCTACGGTCGCACCAAGAAATTCGGCGAACATATGGTCGCCGAGCTGCTGCCCGACATCTCGCGCGTGGTGTTCCGTCCGTCCATCGTCATGGGCGACAGTCGGCACGGCCGCACCACCCAGTGGGACATGGTTCGGGCCACAGTCGCGCTGGCTGACATGCCGATCGTGCCGCTGGATCCAAGTACACGGCTCGATATCATCCCGGCGGACTTCGTCGGCGAGGCCATCTCCCGGGTGCACCTGAGCGATTCGCCGGCCCACGGTATCTACCACCTGGCGGCAGGCACGGGTGCTGTCACGGCGGCGGACATCGGGCGGGCGATGGAGCCCACCCTCGGCCGTAAGATGCGGTTCATCGGTCGCCTCGACCGGGCCACCGATCTGGCGTTCCGAGCGATGAATCGGCTGCCTCGTGGCAACGCCTTGCAGCCCATCGGGGCGCTGATGAAGGTGTTCTGGCCGTACGTCATCTACGACACGGTGTTCGACAACCAGCGCATCGTGGCCGAGATCGGTCGCAGGCCGGAGCCGTTCACGGAGTACGCGGCGCCGCTGTACGACTTCGCCAAGTCCACGCGATTCGCCTTCCCGTATGCCCCATACCCGGAGGCCCCATGAACAGCCGCGACGAGGCCGACGGCGTGGAGATCTCCGACACGCCCAGCCTGCTCGCGCGCTTCGGCCGGGCGGTTCGGCGCGGCATTGACCGGGCCCGGGAGCCACTCGACGCCGACCTGGCCCTGCAGGCCTCGATGGCGGCGTTGGTGGAGGTTGCGGCGTCACGGTACGCCCTCGATCCCGGCGCCCAGTGGAGTCCCGGCGAGCCGCTCCGGTTGCTGTTCGCGGGCTACGCGGGGTCGCGCAACACGGGTGCAGATGTTCGGGTCGAAGAGATGATCCGCCAGGTGCGGCACCTGTTGGGCGACGAGCTGGCCGACCTGTCCATCCTGACCATCGATCCAGAGCGCACGGGGTCGTACTTCCGCACCGTGAAGCAGCTGCACATGCCGCAGTTGTTCCCGAAGTACGTGTTCGATGTGGTGCACCAGCAGCACGGCGTGATCGCCTGCGAAGGCTCGATGTTCAAGAGCAAGTTCGCAAATGCGCTGTCCACGTTGATGGTGGGGGCGCTGGGGCTGGCGGCGGCCGAGAACAAAATCGCGGTGGGCTACGGGGGCGAGGCAGGTGCCATGGACCCGAGTCTGGAGGCCCTGGTTCGGCGGTATTGCCGCGACGCCTTGATCCTGTGCCGCAACGAGGAGAGCCGTCAGGTGCTCGGTCGTCTCGGAGTGGCCAGCGAGTCGGGCACCGACACGGCGTGGACCTTCACGCCACATCCGCCAGAGGTCGCGGAGCGTCTGCTGCGGGAGGCCGGGTGGGATGGCGAGGCGCCGGTGGTGGCGCTGTGCCCGATCAACGCCTTCTGGTGGCCCGTGAAGCCCGATCTGGCCAAGCTCGCTGCAAAGCAGGCCACGGGAGCCTGGTCGGCATCCCACTACAAGTCGGTGTATTTCCACGCAGCCTCACCGGAGATCGACCGCCGGCAGCGCGAGTATGTGCACGCGATCGCGGAGGGTGTACGCGCGTTCCGGAGCCGTACCGACTGCTTCGTGGTCTGCGTCGGCATGGAGATGCTCGACCGGTCTGCCTGCGCCATGCTCGCCGAGCGACTTGGTGGCGCTCCCCTGTTCGTGTCCGACGAGCACGACATGTACACCATGGTCAGCCTGATCCGGCGGGCCGATGCCCTGGTCTCGAGCCGGTACCACGCGTGCGTGTGCTCGATGGGCGGGGGAGTGCCGTCCGGCGGCATCACCATGGACGAGCGGATCCGGAACCTGATGATCGACCGCGGCACCCCCGAGCTCTGCCTGTCGGTCGACGATCCGGACCTCGCCGCGCAGGTGTCGGCGATGCTCGACCGGCTCGTGCACGACAGGGATGCGCTGCGGGAGGGCATCGACGCGACAGTGGCCCGGAACCTGTACCGGATGGGCCAGATGGGCCAGACCTTCGTAGACCACCTCCGCGCGCGCCACCCCGAGCTTCCGCTTCGCCCGGAGCTGGGGCGCCACGGAGACCCGTGGGAACACCTGCCGGAGCTGTCCCCAGCGCTCGCCGCGCTGGTCGACGCCCACCGAACCACCGTGGAGTCCGAGCTGTGAGCTTCATCGATGTCTTCTTCGACAACTTGCGCGAACACCCGTCGCGACCGATGGTCCAGGAAGTGCACGGCGACACCCTGGTGCCCAGCACGGGGCGGGAGCTGCTCGACCTGATCGCACGGGGGCGCGCAAGTCTTCGGTCATCCTCTGTGAACGCCGGGGATCGGGTGGTGCTGCTGGCGCCGAACGGCATCCGCTGGGTGGCGACCGATCTCGCCGCGCTGGCCGAGGGCGCCGTCGTGGTGCCGATGTACGCGCGTCAGGACCCTGCCGAGCTCGTCGAGATGATGCACGACTGTGAGCCTTCGCTGGTCGTGGCGGCCAACGACACGCTCGCCGACGCCATCCGCGCCCAGTGGTCCGACGCCCCGCTCGTGGTGTTCGACACGTTCTTCGCGTCCGAGCCCATCGACCTTGCCACGCCCCCTGCGCTCCGCGCCGACTCCGACCCGGTCACGATCATCTACACGTCGGGCTCCAGCGGCGTGCCGAAGGGTGTCGTGTACTCGGTCGGGAACGTGGACTTCATGCTGCCCAGCACGCGGGATGCGCTGGTGGCCATGATGGGCGAGCGTCCGGTGCCGGACCGGGTGTTCCACTACCTGCCGTTCTGCTTCGCCGGGTCCCGGGTGGTGTTGTGGACCTGCCTGCTGCGCGCAAACCCGATCATGGTGAGCACCAACCTCGACAACCTGGCGCAGGAGCTGAAGACGGCGGCGCCGAACTACTTGCTCAATGTGCCGATGCTGCTCGAGCGGATCAAGAACGGCGTCGAGTCGAAGATCCGCGAGCGGCCGCGTGCCATCCAGTGGCTGTATGAGCACGCGCGGGATGCTTGGTACCGTGCGGCGGTGGGCCAGGGGGGCAAGCGGGATTCTGCGGCGATCTGGCTCGGCAAGCAGGTGCTGTTCGATCGCATCCGCCAGCAGATCGGGCCGAACCTCGAGTGTCTGATCTGCGGCTCTGCACCTCTTGGCGAGGACACCCAGCGCTGGTTCCAGATGCTCGGGATCCCGGTGTACCAGGTGTACGGGCTGACCGAGACCACGGCCATCGTGACGATGGACGTGCCTCCGTCGGTGTATGCCGGGCGGGTCGGTCCGCTGATCAGCGGTGTCGAGGCCCGGATCAGCGAAGAAGGCGAGATGCAGGTGCGCGGTCCGAACGTGTTCTCCGGCTACTGGCGCAATCCGGACGCGACGACGGACGCGTTCGTCGATGGCTGGTTTCGCACGGGTGACCGAGCAGAGCTCGACCACACCAACACCTGGCGCATCATCGGCCGGGTGAAGAACCTGCTCGTGCCGTCGAGCGGGCACAACGTGGCGCCCGAGCCCATCGAGCAGCAGATCATCGAGACGATCGAGGGCGTAGAGCAGGCCGTGCTCGTCGGGCACGGTCGGCCCTACCTGTGCGCTCTGGTCTCCGGTGCGGCTGACGAGGCCGTGGTCGCTGCCGGGATCGAGCGGATCAACGAGGGCTTGCCCCACTACCGCCGGGTGCGGAAGTGGGCGCTGGTGGACGACCCGTTCAGCGTCGAGAACGGGCTGCTCACGGCCAATCGGAAGCTCCGGCGGTCCGCGATCGAGGCGGCGCATGGCGCGGCGATCGATGGGTTCTACGCGTGACGGTGTTTCGTGGCGAGGCGCTGACCTTCCGCCGGGTGGGCCCGGCGGTCGAGGTGACGCTTCACCGCGAGCCGCTGAACGAGCTCGGAACGACCGCTCTGGCCGAGCTGGAGGTGCTGGCCGAGCACGTGCGGTCGGGCGCAGGTGGTGCCCGCGCGCTGATCCTGCACTCGGATCGGAGAGGTGGGTTCTGTGCCGGTGCCGACCTCCGCGAGCTGCACGCCGGCCTCATCGAGCGTCGCGCGGCCATGGCCAGGCGGCTGGGACCGGCCAGCGGGATCGCGGCACGGGCCCTACGGCCGGTGGTTCGGCGTGAGGTTCGTCGATTCATCGACCGGATCCATGCCGTGTTCGACACCCTCGACACCGCTCCGCTGACCACCATCGCGGTGGTCCACGGCGTGTGCTTCGGGGGCGGATTCGAACTCGCCCTCACCGCCGACATCCTCATCGCGGAGAAGAGCGCACGGTTCGCGTTCCCCGAGCTCCGCCTCGGCCTGGTGCCCGGGTTCGGGGGTATCCCGAGGCTGAATCGCGATGTGGGGAACGGTGTGGTGCGCGATCTGCTCCTCACCGGGCGGAGCATCAACGCCACCCGAGCCCATGCCGTCGGGCTCGCATCGCAGCGGGTGGGTCGGGGGCAGGGGCTCGACGCTGCTCGCAGGGTCGCGGAGCAGGCGGCTCGGTTCGACAGCACCACCACGGCCGAGGCCAAGGCGTTCGCCAAGCGGCTGCCGCGCGCCGAGCTCGATCACGAGAAAGACACCTTCTGCCGCCTCGTCACCCGGCCCGAGGTGCTGGCGGCGCTGACCCGATTCGTGGAATCCACCGACGTGAGGCCGTACCTCCCATGATCTTCGACAAGCTCAAGCTGCTCGCCGTGCAGCGGTTCGGTCCCGCGGCCGCTGCCCTCACCGCTGACGACGATCTGTTCGACGTGCTCGGGATCGACAGCCTCCAGGCGCTCGATCTGCTCACCGACCTCGAAGATGCGTTCGACGTGGAGATCCCCGACTACGAAGTGCAGGGCGTGAACACGCTGGCCGGCCTCGCCGTCCTGATCGAGCGCCGCCGATGAACGCGACCTCCGGCGCAACCCGTCCGGCCAGCGCACGGATGCAGGTCGCTGGCTACGCCGGCCTCGGCGAGCTGTTGCGCGACGCCCTGGTGATGCACAAGGCCCAGACGCTGTTGGTCGAGGTGAACCGGAAGCGTGAGGTCGGGCGATGGACCGGGTGGGAGATCAAGTCCCTCGGGGAGCGGTTCGCGGCGCGGCTGCAGGCCATGGGCGTGGGGCCGGGCGATCGGGTCGCCGTGGTGATGTCCAACCAGTCGAAGTGGTTGATCTCGGCGTACGGCGCCTTGTTTGCCGGAGCTGTGCTCGTTCCGCTTGACTATAAGCTCACGCCCGCCGAGCAGCTTGAGCTGCTCGCCCACTGCCGGCCGGCGGTGGTGGTGGTGGAGTACCCGATCTGGCGGGGCTGGTCGGACGGGCCGGCTGGCGAGGTGCTGGTGAGCGAGGCGCCGGCGTCAGAGGCGCTGGGCACGGCTCGCCGGTGGGAGGATCTGCCCGACGCGGCGGGCGTGTTCGTTCCCCGCGGGCGGGAGGATGAGGCGACCATCGTGTACAGCTCGGGAACCGGCGGCACGCCCAAGGGCTGTCGCCTGCCACACCGCGCCTACATCGCGCAGCTCGACGCCTTGCTCGCCCGGTTCCCGCTCGCGCCCGGCGATCGATACTTCAGCATCCTCCCCACGAACCACGCCATCGACTTCATGGTCGGTTTCGTGGGGCCGTTCGTCTGCGGCGCGACCGTGGTGCACCAGCGCACGCTGCGCCCGGAGCTGATCCGATGGACGATGCGGGCGTACCGGGTCACCCACATGGCGGTGGTGCCGCTGATCCTCGAGGCGTTCAAGCGGGCGGTGGATGAAAAGCTCGACGCGCTCAGCGGCTGGCGCCGGAGGCTCGCCGACACGCTGGTGGCGGCCAACGCGCGCCTCACCGAGCGGCGGCCCCAGCACGCGGTCTCCTCCCGGCTGCTCAAGCCGGTGCACGACGCCTTCGGCGGGTCGTTGCGAGCGATGTTCTGTGGCGGCGCGTACACGGACCGAGCGCTGGCCGAGTTCTTCTACGACCTCGGGCTGCCGGTGGTGATCGGGTACGGCACCACCGAGGCGTGCACCGTGATCACCGTGAACGGGCTGACGCCGTGGCGCGGCGATTCGGTGGGCGACGTTGTGGATGGGGTGGAGGTGCGCCTGCACGAGCCCGATGCGGCCGGGGTGGGGGAGGTGCAGGTGCGCGGGCCCACCTTGATGCTCGGCTATCTCGACGCGCCGGAGGCCACCGAGGCTGCGTTCCTCGATGGCTGGCTTCGCACTGGAGATCTCGGCCGGTTCGATGCTAGCGGGCACCTGCACCTGGTCGGTCGCCAGAAGGACATGATCGTGACCGCCGGCGGAAAGAACGTGTACCCCGACGATGTGGCGTACGCGTTTCGGGGGTTGGAGGCGGAGGAACTCACGGTGTTCGCCGAGAACTACCTCTGGCCGGCGCGCACGATGCAGGACGAGCGCCTGGTGCTGGTGGTCCGCGGCGAGGTGGGCGCCGACCTGCTCCGGCGGGTGGCCGAGAAGAACCGGCGCTTGCCGGACTTCAAGCGGGTGAGCGCGGTGCTCGAGTGGCGCGACGAGTTCCCGCACACGGCGTCGATGAAGCTCAAGCGAGGGGTGCTCGCAGACGCGATCCGAGCGACGAAGGAGCGATCCGATGCCGTCGTGTTGTGAGGGACCATGACCCGGCGAGTCGCCGTGATCCTGAACCCAGCGGCGGGCGGAGGTCGCGCTGGGGCGCGGTTCGGCGCATTCCTGCCGGCGCTGCAGGCGCTCGGCGAGGTGGTGGTGTGTCGGACGGAGGCGCCCGGGCACGCGGTCGAGCTCACCCGTGAGGTCGAGGCCACCGACGTGGTCGCGGTGGGCGGCGATGGCACCCTGCACGAGGTGGTGAACGGTCTGATGGCCCGGGAGGAGCGTCCGGCGCTCGGCCTGCTCCCGCTCGGCACCGGCAACTCCTTCGGGCGCGATCTGGGCTTGACCACGCCCGAGCGCTGCCTCGCGGCGATCCGGCTGGCCCGCACCCGGGCCGTAGATGTGGTTCGCGCCGAGCACGCCGACGGTGTGCTCCACAGCATCAACCTGGTGTCCATCGGATTCTCGGCCGAGGCGGGTGCGCTCACCAACCGGCGGTTCAAGTCGCTGGGCGCAGCTGGCTACATCTGCGCCGTGCTGATCACGCTCGCGCGGCTGAAGCACCCCACCTTCCGCGTCCGCCTCGACGGTGGGCCGTGGGATGCCCGCCCCTGTGCGCTGCTCTCGTTCTCGAACAGCCAGTACACGGGCGGCGACATGCGCATGGCGCCCGCCGCAGACCCCACGGACGGTCGGGTGGACGTGATCCGGGTCGGCGCCCTGTCACGACCGCGGTTCCTCGCCACGTTCCCGAAGATCTTCGCCGGCACGCACGTGGCGGCTGCCGACATCGAGGCGACCACCGCGCGCTCGGTGGAGCTGGACCTGGCGACCGCCGTCGACGTGATGATCGACGGTGAGGTGGTGGCGCTCCAGCTCACCCGTCTCGACGTGCTGCCGGGTGCGGTGGAGGTGCTGGCGTGACCGCCGAGCTCGCCGAGCGGCATGGACCGCTGGACGCCGTCGTCTCTGCCGGGATGTGGGGTGTGGGTCTGGCCTGGCTCGCGCCGATGATGCTGTCGATGATGGCGGCGGGGGCGCTGCTCGGGCACGACCGCATCGACAGGTTGAACCGACTGTATTGTCGCGGTCAGGTGGCGCTCACCGGCGCTTCCTGGCGGGCCGTCGTGCACCCGGACGTGGACCCTGATCAGCCGTACATGTTCGCCCAGAACCACGTGAACCTGCTGGACCACGTGTCGATGTACCCCGCCACCCCTCACTTCAAGCAGGGCATGGAGCTGGAGTCCCACTTCTCGATCCCGGTCTACGGCTGGTTCATGCGGGCACGGGGGACGATTCCGGTCCGGCGGGGGCGCGGGGATGCCGAGCGCGCTTTCCTCCGCGACGGCATGCGGGCAACCGTGGAGAAGGGTCACTCAATCCTGGCCTTCCCCGAGGGCACTCGCACGCTGGACGGGCGGGTCGGGCGGTTCCGCCGTGGGCTGTTCTACCTGGCCCGCGACCTCGAGCTACCGGTCGTGCCCACCGCCGTCACCGGGATGCACGAGGTGCTCCGGAAGGGGAGCCGGGTCATGCGTCCCGGTCGCGTGGTCACTGTGTATTGTGACGCTCCAATCGCAACTCGCGGCCTGTCAGACGCCGAGATCGACGCGCTCGCGGACCGGGTGCACGGCGTCGTGGCGGCACGGGTCGACGCGCACCGGGAGGGTCGGCATGGGTGATGGCCGCACCGCACGGGCTGAGCGCACGCGTGAGCTGCGACGGCGGCAGATCCTCGACAGCTCCCTGGAGGTGTTCTCGGAGAAGGGGTACTGGAACACGTCGATCTCGGACCTGGTGCGGGCCGCTGGCGTGGCTCGTGGCACCTTCTACCTCTACTTCGACAGCAAGCAGGCCATCTTCCTCGACCTGCTCGGGGAGCTGGTGGACCGCCTGCGCGGCGTGATCAAGGGTGTGGATCCGACCGCCGGCGCGTCGGTGGATGTGCAGCTGAGAGCCATCGTCGTGCGCATCCTGGAGACGACGGCGGACAACCAGCACCTCACCCGCATCGTGTTCCGGGAGGCGGTCGGCCTGGATGCGGAGGTGGAGGCTCGGCTGACCTCGTTCTATGACGAGCTGCGGGCCTACCTGGTGCACGCGCTGGAGCTGGGCGTCGCGCTCGGTCTGGTGCGGGAGTCGGTGGATCGGGAGACGACCGCGGCGTGCATGCTCGGTGCGCTGCGGGGCGTCGTGCAGCGGTACATCGTCGACCACGACGATCCGTTCGACCCCGAGGCGGTCGCGGACTCGGTGGTCCAGTTCGTCGTCGGTGGGATTCGGTAGCCTCGGCGACCGGGCGCTGTCAGTCGATGCGCGGCCAGCGGGCATCGCGCTGGCCATCGGCGAGGCGGCGCGCGAACCGGGCGGCTCCGATGGCAGCATCGGCGTCGATGAGGGTGACCCGGGGCCACTCCTCCCTGAGACTGGCGGCTGCACGTGCCCGCACGTAGGGGTTGCGCCACACACCGCCGACGCGGAGCACCTCCAGGGTGTCGCCGCCACCGACCGCGCGGGCTGCGGCGGAGATGTTGTCGGCGAGCACACTGCCGGCGCGCTCGAGCAGCTCCCGGGCCACCCGATCGGTGTCGGCGAGGGGTGCGACGATCTCGCCCGTGAGGGCGGCGAGCCGGGACTTGTGCATGCCCTGGCGTTTCGTTCGGAACGCGCGCCAGACCAGGGGTTCACGGGCCTCTCGCAGCCCGCACCACGCGGCGACGGCGGGCCCGAGTGCCGACCGCTCCTGGTGCTGCAGGTCGCGGAGGGCGGCTCGGAACGCGTGGTGCCCGATCCACGCGGCGCTCCCGTCGTCGGACAGGTCCAGATCGAGGCCGCCGATCTGCTGGACGGCTACCGCAACGCCGCCTTCCAGGCGGATGCCCAGGGTGTTCGAGCCCGTTCCGGCGATTGTGTTCACGCGGAGCGGGCCCGTCCCGCAAGCCTCGATCACCTCCACGTCCGACATCACGAGGAGGGCGTCGCCGAGCCCGAGCGCGCGATCGAACGCGCGGCTGTGTCGGGCGCGGTCATGAGGGGCGTCGATGCCCGCTGTGCCGACGCACGCGGCCACCACATCGCAGTCGGAGGACGGCATCGCCGCGGAGATCACCGCAGCGAGCACGGCGGCGGCGGCTGCGGGCGGATCGGCGGCGTGGGCGTGCATGTACAGGTTGGTGCTGCCCACCACCCTGCCTTCTCCGATGCACTCGCCGGTCGCTCGGTCGACCACTACGGCCCGCGTCTTCGTGGAGCCCCCGTCCACCCCGACCACAACACTCTGTCGG
>JBLFXJ010000154.1:0-17420 GCA_047609825.1 Myxococcota bacterium | reverse complement strand
CTCCTGGACGGCCTCGGATGGGTCGTACGGCAGCTGGACGGGCCCGCTGTCGGCAGCGTTCATCGCCAACGGCGCGTACTGCGGCGGCGGGATGTGGGTCGGTCCAGGCGGAGCGATGGATGACGGCGCACTGGACCTGCTCATCCTCCCGCATCGAAGCCTCGCTGTTGCTGCGCTGCAGTCGAGGCATCTGTACGACGGCACGCTCGATCGTGTTGCGGGCGCCGTCGTGGCTTCTGTCACCCATGTCACGGCGGCGTCAGTTGGGGGGCCGATCCTGGTTGACGTGGACGGAGAACAACCGGGCATTCTGCCGCTCACAGCGTCAGTGGTTCCGAAAGCGCTGATGATAAGGGCGTTTTCGACCGGCGGTCGATAGTGTGCCTGACATGCTAGAGACGGGTTGATTCTCCAAATTCTCCAAATTCGAGTGATGCAGCTCACACTCTACGGTGGAACGCGCACAAAAACTGTGTCAACGAGGTTGCCAAAGGGGTGAGAACCACCGTAGTAAGGGTGTGTAAATCGGAACCAGCGGCCGCCGCCGCACGCGAAGGTGCCGAGAGACTAAAGAGGGGGTTCGCGCATGGCGCCCAGTTGCCGCCCGGCCTCGTCAATTCAGCTCATTTGAGAATTTTGGATTTTGGGAGCCAAGCTCCTGGATGAACAACAGACTGGCCGTTCCCGGCCAGAGAACGTGATGGAGGTAGCCATGAACAAGGCCGATCTGACCGAAGTGCTCTCGTCCCGCGGTGGCATCCCGAAGGTGCGTGCTGCGCAGTACATCAACATCCTCACCGAGGCCATCCAGGAGTCGCTCGTGCGTGACGAGAAGGTGACCATCTCCGATTTCGGCACCTTCACCGTGTCGAAGCGCCGCGAGTTCACGGGTCACAACCCGAAGAACGGCCAGGTCATGAACGTCCCGGCGCGCCGCATTCCGGTGTTCCGCGCCGGCAAGGGCCTGAAGAACGCACTCAACCCGGAATGAGCCGTCTCGGCTAGAGTGCCTTCGAGGCCGCGCCGTCACCGGCGCGGCCTCCTGTGCTCACGGAGAGCGCAGCGACGCCTACGGCAACCGCCGTCTCAACGCGCAGGATGTGCGGCCCCAGGGTGCAGCGCCGGCCGCCCGCGTCCACACACTGCTCAACCTCTGCGGGTGTGAGACCGCCCTCCGGCCCGACGACGATGGCCGCCGTCCTCCCCGCCCTGCTCGGGGCGTGCATCCCACCGGGGCACGCGACCCAGAGTGGCGCGTCTTCTGTTGCTTGGAGAGCTTGGGCCAAGCTGCTCGCCACCGCGAGCGCAGGAACGGTAGTGCGACCAGATTGTCGCGCCGCGGCCGTGGCCTTGCGGAGCCATCGGTCTACCCGGTCCCCGGTAGGTGGAGACCGCGCTGTGCGCACGAGGTGCAGGTCGGTAGCGCCGCACTCGGTGGCCATCCGCACTGCCTCGTCCATCGCTGGGCCGCGAGAGACGGCGAGCACCAGGTGGACCCTGGCTGCGACCTCGTGTTGCACGAGGGGCCCCGTGCGGACCAGCATTGCGACACCGTCCCGAAGCTGGAGACGACACTGCGCCTCGACTCCGTGGCCATCAAAGGCGTGGACAACCGTGCCGCCGGACATCCTGAGTACGCGGAGCAGGTGATGGGCCTCCGCGGCGCCGAGGGGAATGATGGCGGACGCGAGCGACTCGACCTGGATGCGCCTCACTGGCGGGCCCAGACCCGCGTGACCCACTCGCCGTCCGCGACCCTCGACACAGGCTCCAGCCCGGAATCAGCGAATGCGTGGGCAACGATGGCGTCGCGGTCCGCCAGGATTCCAGCCTGGATCAGCACCCTCCCTGTCCGGTCGCAGAGAGGACCCGCCAGCTGATCGAGGAGCTCGGCGTGCAGATTGGCCAGGACCATGTCCCATCGGCCCGGCACCCGATCGACAGGTGTGGTGTCGAATGCCGCCTGCAGATTGTTGCGGCGGGCGTTGCGGATAGCATCGGCGATGGCCGAAGCCTGCACGTCGACGCCGCGAGCTACCATGCCCAGGCGAGCGGCGGCCAAGGCGAGCACCCCGGACCCACACCCTACGTCGAGCGCAGTGCGGCAGCCTGGGGCGTAGGCTTCGAGCGCCCGCAGTGCACCCACCGTGCTGGGGTGGTGACCAGTTCCGAAGCCTTGCCCCGGCTCGATGACGAGCGCGCCGTCCGGTGCGTCCCACGGGGGGGCGATCGTCAGTGTCTGGCTGATGACCACGGGCCCGAGCCCGTCCCGCCACGACGTGGACCAGTCCGTGTCAGCGACGTGGTGCCATGTGGCCTGCACGGTGGGGTTGAGCGCAGCGTCGACAGCACTGAGATCCGGGTTCTCGAACCACGCTCGGAGGAGCAGTGTGGGTGGGAGTGGGGCGTCCGGCCCGGTGTCCCATGGCTGGCGAGGGGCGGGCGCGGAGCCTGGGAGATGGTCTTCCTGCAAACCGGAGGCACCGAGGGCGAACAGCTCGGCGGACCATTGGGCGAGCTGTGCGCGCGGCACGCCGACCAGACGCAGCTCGTGCCAGGCCACGTCAGAGCGCCGGCTTGGGCGGGGGCAGAGAGGCGCCAGTGAGGTGAGCCTCGATGAGCTTGGCAGCCGCAGAGGCGTCGCGGACCTCGATCCAGACGTCCCCGTGTGTGCCCTTCATGTACATGGTGGGTGTGCCCATGATGCCCGACCTGGCGCCGGCCGCGGCGTCGGCGAGTACAGCCTTCTCGGCGCTCGGGCTGCTCATGCACTCTTGCCACGCAGGCATGTCGAGCCCGACCTGCTTTGCCATGTATGCCAGGTCTGCGTCGTCGAACCGACCCTGGTTCGCGAACAACAGCGCGTTCAGGTCCCAGAACCGACCCTGGCTCTTGGCGCACTCCGCCGCGAGCGCTGCGCGGCATCGTTCGGGCCAAGGGTCCTGTTGCAGCGCCGGGTTGCACGAGTTCGTGAGCGGGAACACGCGGAACTTGACCTGCACCTCGGGGAACTGGGCGACCAGCTGCTTGAGGTCCTTCGCCGCGTGGGCGCAATGGGGACAGCCATAGTCGGCGAACTCAAGGATCGTGTACGGGGCCGACGTGTTGCCATGGGTGGGCTCGGCGCCACCGAGGGTCACGGGACCGCGGGGGGAGTTGTACAAGCGCGTGAGGTCGGAGGAGGAGGCCGGACCTGGGCCTGGGGCGCCAGCCGTGCCGGATGACGACGGCACGTTGCGGGTGATCTCCGACGCGCTCGATCCGGTGTCCACTTGTGGGACGACCACCACCAGAGCGAGCACGAAGACGGTCGACACCGCGAGGAAGGTGTTCGAGTTTGCGGCAGACGGCAGCTGATCGAACAGCCCACCGCCTTCGAGGCCACGGAAGGCAGACCAGAGCAGCAGGGCGTTGCCGATATAGATGGTGATGCACATCACACACACGGCGGACAGCTGCATCGCCTCGAACGCCAGGTACGCGCTGAACGCCAACGAGAGCAGCGCGAACAGGCCGTTGACCTGGTGGAACTTGGGCGTGGACCGCTCGGGCAAGAGGGCTGCCAAGGCCAGCCCTGCGTAGAACGCTACCCCGAACAACGTGACGGGCACGCCGAACAGCTCGGACGCTGCTGACGCGTTCACCACGTCGCAGTTCAGCACCTCGTTGACATTGCAGATCGACGACCCAGTAGAAGCGTCGACCTTCTGGCGGAGGAGGTAGGCGTTGGCGCCGAGGCAGACGATCGCGGTGGTGAGCGCGCCACGGCGCGCATCCGCAGCGATCATCGCTGCGGAGAACGCGAGGACGGAAGCGAGGAAGACGACGATTGCCGTGGCGCTTCCCGTCGCCTGTAGCGCGCCGGCCCCGGCAAGGGACACGGCAGCGAGGCCGAGCAGGCCATTGCGGAGCTGCTGCACGTTCATGAGCGCGTGGGTCCCCCGAGCGTCGGCCCGGGTATCCCCAGGCACCTCGCCGGGCAACGCCGGGGTCCCGTCAACCTCGGCGCATGTCGAGGTCGGCCTGACGCTTCTTCAGCGCGTGCCGCTTGTCATGAAGCTTTCGCCCCTTGCCGAGCGCGAGCTCGAGCTTGACCAAGCTGCCCTTCAAGTAGAGCCGAAGCGGCACGATGGTCATGCCCTTCTGGAGCAAGCCACGGCGCAGCTTGAGCAGCTCTGGACGGTGCAGCAGCAGCTGCCGTGACCGGATGGGGTCATGGTTGAGGCGGTTCGCCTCTGTATAGGGCGAGATGTGACACTGCTGGAGGAATGCGCCTGCCGGGGTGAGCTTTACGAAGGCTTCGGCGAGGTTCGCCTTGCCTGCGCGGATGCTCTTCACCTCGCTGCCGACGAGTGAGATCCCGGCTTCGAAGGTGTCCAGCAGGTCATACTCGAACTTCGCCCGGCGATTCACCACGAGATCCCTGACGTTGGCCTTGGTCACCAGGGTGCCCTCCGTGCTGGCTTCGTAACCGACCTGCTGCTGCCTCGACGCCGTGGCGGCGTACCACATGGGGCTGGCGGGTTGGTTGACCCCACCGTCTGCGAGACGTGGCCGTGTGGTGGGGAGAAGTGGGATCAGGGGGCGCATAGTGTGGACCGCGCACATGACGATCGCGAGCCACCATGTGCCAGCGAGAATCTGCCATTAAACTATCAGTATACGAAAGTACAGCTCGAACTGACCGCATCCATGGACGCAAGATGCGGGTGGCGAGTTGGGGTTGAAAGTGGGGTGAAGTGGAGTAGAGTGGACTCGCAAGGAGGAGGGGACCTTCTTGCCCACCCAGGCGCGTGCGGATGTTGCGAGTGCGCTGTCAGGCCAACGCAACGGTCGATGCCAAGGGGCGCCTCGCGCTTCCTGCGCCGATCCGACGTGCCCTCGTGGAAGCCGAGCAGGACCAGCTGGTGCTGACGTTCCACAAGGGGGCAGTGTGGGGATGGACGCTGCGGGACTTCGAGGAGCGGGTAGAGCGTCCCCTTTCCGACGCCGATCCATTCGACGACCAGGTCATGGACTTCGTGCACTCGTTGCTGTCGCCCGCCCAGGACGTGGACGTGGATGGGCAGGGCCGGATCCGGGTGCCGCCCCCGCTGCGTTCACTCGCCGGGATCGAGCGCGATGTGGTGGTCCACTCGGTGATGCACCGGATCGAGATCTGGGATCGAAGTGCGTGGGACCAGCGGTTCAAGCAGTCGCTGCACCGCACCGGAGAACGCAGCGGGATGCCGGGGAGCCGACGATGAGCTTCCACCACGTGCCAGTGCTGCTTGAGGAGACCGTCGATGCGCTCGCGCCGCGCGACGGCGGGGTCTACGTGGACTGCACCTTGGGCGGGGGAGGGCACTCGGCCGCTGTGCTCGCCGCAGCCGACTGCACCGTGATCGGCATCGACCGCGACCCGGCCGCCTTGGCTGCTGCGACCGAGCGATGCGACTCGTCGCGGCTGCGAACGGTGCGCGGGAGCTTCGGAGACCTGGAGGAACACCTCACGGCTCTCGAGATCACCCGTGTCGATGGCGTGCTCGCAGACCTTGGCGTCAGCTCACACCAGCTCGACACCGCCGACAGGGGCTTCTCGTTTCGACGCGGCGGTCCCATCGACATGCGGATGGACCCGTCGGCCCCCTTGTCCGCAGCCGAGATCGTCAACGGCTGGGACGAGCAGGAGATCGCCGACGTGATCTTCCGCTACGGCGAAGAGCGCCGCTCGCGCCGGGTGGCCCGTGCGATCGTCGCTGGACGGCCATGGCATGACACGGTCGCGCTGGCAGGTGCGGTGGCTTCGGCCGTCGGGCGGGGATCAGGCAGGATTCACCCCGCTACTCGAACGTTTCAGGCGATCCGGATCGCGGTGAACGACGAGCTTGGTGAGCTGGAGCGTCTGCTGCCAGCGGTGTTGAACCGGTTGAACCCCTGTGGAAGACTCGCGATCATCACCTTTCAGTCGTTAGACGACCGCATCTGCAAGCGCTTCCTCGCGCACCACGCCGGCCGCAACGCTCCCCGCGACCCGTACGGCAACCCCCTCGAGCCACCTTCCCTCCGGCTCTTCCCTCCCCGCACCGCCCCCACCTCCGACCCCAACCCCCGCGCGCGCTCTGCGCGCCTGCGCTCCGCTGAGAGGCTCCCGTGTCCCGTGTGCTGACCCCCCCGCTCGAGCGGGCGGGATCTGTTCAGGCGCTCGACCGTCCAACGACGGTCGATCTCGGCCGGCTGCGGCCGCTGTGGCGCCATGCCGTGTTCGCGCTCATCCTGTTTGCCGTGAGCGCGGCCCACGTCTACGTCGGCGTGGGCGTCAGCCAGGCGAGGACGGATCTGGACCGGATCTCCGGCTCGAACGACCGCGCCCGACTGCTGAACCAGCGTCTCGAGCTCGAGATCGCGACGCGTAGCCGCACCGTGCGCATGGAAGAGGTGGCGGCGCACCTCGAGATGACGCCTGGCACGAAGGTTCTCCGCCTGGGGCGGGGCAAGTGAGCCGCCTCCACCTTCCCAGGATCCCACTGAAGCTGGAGCCACCAGCGGCGGTTCGGGCCCGCGCTCGAGGGCGCATGCGGTTCCTTGGCGCCAGCATGCTGTTGTGCCTCGCCGCCATCGGAATGCGCGGCGTGCAGCTGTGCGTCGCCCCTAGCGATCGAACGATCCGGGAAGCCAGCGCACAGCGCTGGGGCCAGGTGACGCTCCAAGCGCGTCGCGGCGAGGTCCTCGATCGGAACGGTCGCCGGCTCGCCACCTCGGTCGATACACCCAATGTGATCGTCGACCCACAGATGGTGGAGCCCGGAGAGGAGCTGGCCCTCGCCCGCCAGGTGGCGGCCGCGATCGGTCGCCCCGTAGACGGCGTCCTCCAGCAGATCCGCCGCGAAGGCTCGCGGTACGCGGTCATCGAGCGCCGGGTCCACCCCCGGATCGCCGTCGAGGTGTCCCGCATCGGTCATCCCGCGCTGTGGATCGAGCGGGCGTCCCGCCGCTACTACCCAGAGGAGACCCTGGCCGCGCACATGCTGGGGTTCGTCGACGCCAACGGCCACGGTCGCTCCGGCCTCGAGATCGGCCTCGACGAGCATCTTGCGGGTGGCACGATCCTGGTGCAGCGTCGGCGTGACCGCCGAGGCCTCGCGGTTGACGACCCTCTGGGCGATGACGAGCGCGATCGCTCCGCCGGCATGACGGTGCACACCACGATCGACCGGCGCATTCAGCGGATCACTGAGCGGGCGTTGGAGGGCGTGATGCTCCGCTCCGACCCACTCTCGGTGAGTGCCGTGGTGGTCGATGTGCGCTCTGGGGACATCCTCGCTCTCGCGAACGCTCCCACCTTCAACCCCAACGCACCCGGCGTCGATCCCGTGCCGCGCCGGAACCACGCTGTACAAGATGCGATCGAGCCGGGCTCCGTCTTCAAGCCGTTCACCGCGGCCGCTGCCGTGGAAGAGGGGCTGGTGACCGAGTCCACTCCCATCGACTGCGAGGGAGGCACCTGGTACCTCGGTCGCTCACGAATCCGGGACGACCACCCCCACGGGCGGGTCACCGTCAGCGAAGTCGTGAAATACTCGAGCAACATCGGTGCCGCCAAGCTTGCGTTGCAGGTCGGTAGCACGGACTTCATCGACTACATGCGCGCGTTCGGCTTCGGCGAGCGCTCTGGCATCGAGCTTCCTGGTGAGCGTCGCGGCACCCTCCGATCTGCTGACAAGATCCGGCCCATCGAGCTGGCGACCACCTCCTACGGCCAGGGCGTCACCTCCACCGTCCTGCAGCTCGCCATGGCCACCGCGACCATCGCAAATGGTGGTGTGCGGATGCGGCCCCGGCTGGTCACCCGTGTCGAGGATGCGCACGGGATCCCAGAGCTGGTGCAGCCGGCCAAGGCCGTTCGTCGGGTGATCAGCGAAGACACGGCCCAGCAGGTCACGCGGATGATGGTGACCGTGACGGAGCCCGGTGGAACGGCGACCCGCGCGCAGATCCCTGGATTCCGTGTCGCGGGCAAGACCGGCACGGCCGAGAAGGCCGAGAACGGCCGATACGGAGCGGGCAGGATCGGTTCGTTCATCGGGTTCGTCCCAGCGGACGACCCCGTGATCGCCATCGTCGTCTCGGTAGACGAACCCCGAAAGGGCAGTCGCTATGGCGGTATCGTCGCTGCGCCCGCCTTCGCCGAGATCGGTCAGGCCGTCCTGCATCACCTCGGTGTGGAGCCCGATCCGGCGCTCCTCGACGCGCCAGCATCAGCGCCGAGCCCAACGCCAGAGCCGGCGTCCGGTGGGTTCGAGCCGCTGAATCTCCGCTGGGCGGGAGGGGGCTGGGAGCTGCCCGACCTCCAAGGCCGCGGGCTGCGAGATGTGGTTGCCGGACTCGGGCCCTCAGGCGTCCGACTGGACATCCGGGGCACCGGGCATGTGGTCCGACAAGAACCAGAAGCAGGCGCGATCATCGCGCCAGGCCAGTCCCTTCGAATCCGACTTCAGTAGGAGAGAACACACTCGAGCTTCGGCGTCATGCGTCGAGGAACCCCACCCCACGGTCCACGGCACCGGGGAGCTGGCGCGAGAGCGCCTGTCGGTCGGTCCAGCCCACGTGCTGCGAGAGTTCGTCCATCGAGCCCTCCACGCGTGCCGCCCGGTCGGATGCCAGCCCCAGCAAGAGTCGGCCCCCGGCTCCCCGGTCGCCGCGGACTCCGCCACTGTATCAGCATGCCGTCAGGTGC
The DNA here is from genome assembly GCA_047609825.1 of Myxococcota bacterium. Classification (GTDB taxonomy): domain Bacteria; phylum Myxococcota_A; class UBA796; order UBA796. The sequence goes on along the minus strand of JBLFXJ010000154.1, from coordinate 8,704 downwards.
GTGCTTGTGCTGGGGTGTGCGGAGCGGCTACTATCTGTGTGCCCACGTCGTCCTGACATCCCCGGGCTCCCACCCCCTCCGCTCCCGACGCTCCCCGATGCTCCTGTCCGATCTGCTGCGGCACGTCTCCGTGTTGGACGTGGCGGGCAATGTCGATCGTGATGTGCTCGAGGTCACCCGCGACTCCCGTGAGGCGCGGGTCGGCTCCGTGTTTGTGGCGGTGCGAGGTGCCAGCGTGGATGGACATGCCTACGTGGCGTCTGCTGTCGGTGAGGCCGTGGTGGTCGAGCGCGACGTGCCCGCCCCCCCCGGGGTGACCCGGATCCGGGTCGGTGACAGCCGCGTGGCGCTCGCCGAGATCGCGGCGGCGCTGCATGGATGGCCGTCGCGCGACGTGAGCGTGGTCGGTGTCACGGGGACGAATGGCAAGACGACCGTCACGACAATTGTCGAACAGGCGTGGCGGGCAGCTGGGCTGGCGTGCGCTCGCGTGGGCACCACCGGCTGGTCGGTGGATGGCGAACATCGAGCGACTGCGTTCACCACGCCCGAAGCCCCAGAGCTGCAGGCCCTGCTCGCTGAGCTCCGCGATCGGCAGATTCCGAGGCTCGCCATCGAGGTGTCCAGCATCGGGCTCGCCCAGCGCCGGGTGGAGGCCGTGCAGTTCAGTACCGCCGTGTTCACCAACCTCACGCGCGATCACCTCGACTTCCATGGAACCGTCGAGGCCTACCGAGACGCAAAGGCGCGTCTGTTCACAGATCTCCTCCGACCCGCAGGAGGACCGCCGCGTGCGCTGCTCTGCCGAGACGACCTGAACTGGGACCACCTCGGTGCGCCCGACGATCGGTGGACATATGGGTTCCACCCCGCGGCGGACATCCGGATCGACGCGGTTGTGCCAGGGCCCGTGGGCTCTCGCCTGCAGCTGACCACGCCCCACGGCTCGACTGTGATTCGCACCGGACTGGTCGGACGGTACAACGCCCAGAACGTGGCCGCGGCCCTCGGGGTGCTGTTGCTCCACGGCCTCGCACTCGTGGATGCGGTCCGCGCGCTCGAGGCGGTGCCGGGAGTGCCCGGTCGCTTGGAGGTCGTGCCGAACACGCGGGGGTTGTTGGTCCTTGTCGACTACGCCCACAGCGACGACGCGCTCGAGAACGTGCTGACCGCGGTCCGGGAGCTGACGGATGGTGCGGTGTGGGTTGTGTTCGGGTGCGGCGGAGACCGCGACGTCAGCAAGCGCGCTCCGATGGGTCGCGTTGCCGCGCGGTTGGCCGATCGGATCGTCGTGACCAGTGACAATCCTCGGTCTGAGGATCCGCAACGAATCATCGACGGAATTCTACGAGGCGTCGACGGGCCGGCCCTGGTCGAGGCTGACCGCCGGGCCGCGATCGCGATCGCACTTCAGGGCGCTATGCCTGGCGACGTGGTGCTGATCGCCGGCAAGGGCCACGAGACCACCCAGACTGTCGGCTCCGCCTCGTTGCCGTTCGATGACCGAGCCGTCGCTCGTCAGATCCTGGAGGCCACGTGAGTCACGAATTCGACGCGTCGGCAATCGCAGCGGCGACCGCCGGGGTGGTGATCCACGATGCCCCCGCGGGTGCGATGGTCACCGACTCCCGGCGGATGGTGCCGGGGGCATGGTTCGTCGCGCTTGTCGGGGACAGGTTCGACGGCCATCGTTTCCTCGACCAGGCGATCGCGGATGGCGCCGCCGGTGTCGTTGTCGAGCGCGACCTGCCCGAGGATTGGGCGGCGGGTGCGGTCAGGGTCACCGACACGCTCGTAGCGCTGCAAGATCTCGCCCGTGCAGCCCGTCGGAGATGCATCGGGCCAGTCGTTGGCATCACAGGTTCCTCGGGGAAGACCACAACCCGCACCCTGGTCGCACTCGCGCTCGGCCCAATGGGCCCAGTGCACCAGACAGGCGCGAACCTGAACAACCACATCGGTGTGCCGCTCACGATCCTGGGCGGGTCAGTCGATGCCGCGGCGACCCTGGTGGAGATGGGCACGTCGGCACCGGGCGAGATCGGTCTGCTCGCCGACATCGGCACCCCGAACGTGCGGCTGATCACCAACGTCGGCCCTGCACACCTCGCAGAGCTCGGCGGACTCGGTGGGGTCGCCATAGAGAAGACGGCCTTGTTCCGCTCAGCTCGGCCGGGTGACATCTGCTGCATCAACGCGGACGACCCCCACCTGCGTGAGGCCGAGCTGCCGGACGGCGTCCTTGCGGTGCGCTGGGGAGAGGCCTCGGACGCAGACATCCGACTTGTCGCGGTCCGGATCCTGGTGGAGGAGTTCTCGACGGAGGCGGAATTCTCCACGCCAGCCGGCCGGGTGACCGCCCGCATCCCCGCTCCAGGACACCACATCGCTGTGGATGCGGCGGCGGCCCTCGCGGTGGCGTACGCCCTCGGGGTCGACCTTAGCGCGGCGGCCGCCGCGATGGGGGGGTACGAGCCGGTGGGCATGCGCCTGCGGCGTGAGGTGCTGCCTAGTGGTGTCATCGCGCTCAACGATGCCTACAACGCCAATCCAGACTCGGTCGCTGCCTCGGTGAGGTTGCTTGCATCGCTCGGCGGGGGTCGTGTGGCTGTGCTCGGCGACATGCTGGAGCTCGGGCCCGACGAAGCGCGATGGCACTCAGAGACGGTCGCGCTCGCCGACGTTCTGGGACTCGACCTCCTCGTGTTGGTCGGCCCGCGAATGGCAGCCGCGGTCGGTTCCGTAGAACACACGCCGGTCCTCGCGTTCCCTGACCCCGCGGATGCGGCTCCGAGCCTCGCGACGCGGCTGGCGCCTGGTGACCACGTGTTGTTCAAGGGAAGTCGTGGCGCCCGGGTGGAACGCATCCTGCAGTCGCTCAAGTCCCGGGAGCTGTCATGATCTTCCTCCTCTTCGTCGATCCGGGACCGCTCGCCGGGATGTTCCCCGGGACCAATGTGCTGCGGTACATCAGCTTCCGGGCGATGTGGGGCGTGATCACGGCGGTCACCATCGCCTACTTCATCTTCCCGTGGTTCATCCGCTGGATGAAGCAGCAGAAGATGAACCAGATCATCCGTGAGGATGGCCCCGCGAGCCATCGCCTCGACAAGGTGGGCACGCCGACGATGGGGGGCGTGTGTATCCTGCTGGCGGTCTCGTGTTCCGCGCTGCTCTGGGCCCGGCTCGACGTGCCTCAGACATGGATGACCCTGACCGTGTTGCTCGGGTACGGCGCGATCGGGTTCGTGGACGACTGGAAAAAGGTGATGCAGGCCTCGTCGGACGGGCTCGCGGGTCGGTGGAAGATCGTAGGCCAGATGGTGATCGGCGGAGGTGTGCTGGCGTACGGCTACGGCACCGGGGTGTTCGACGCGTCGCTGACCCTCCCGTTCTTCAAGAACGTCACGGTTGATTTCGCCGAGCTGTGGGTCGGAGCTCCCGATGCCTTGGGCTGGACGTACCCGATGTTCGGCCTGTTCATCCTGGTCGGCACCTCCAACGCGGTGAACCTCACGGATGGCCTCGACGGCCTGGCCATCGGTCCAACCATGACCACCGCGGCCACCTACGCGCTCATTGCCTACCTCGCAGGGCATGCGCGATTCGCCGATTATCTCGGTATTCCCTACGTCCCAGGGGCGGGCGAGCTCTCGATCGTGGCCCTCGCCATCGTGGGGGCAGGGCTCGGATTTCTTTGGTACAACGCCTATCCTGCGCAGGTGTTCATGGGCGACGTGGGGTCGCTCGCGCTCGGTGGCACCCTCGCCATCCTCTCGGTCCTCACGCGACATGAGTTCCTCCTGGCCATCGTCGGCGGCATCTTCGTGCTCGAGGCCCTGTCGGTGATCATCCAGGTGGTGAGCTTCAAGACCACGGGCAAGCGCGTGTTCGCGATGGCGCCGATCCACCACCACTACGAGAAGAATGGTTGGTCTGAGCCCAAGATCATCGTGCGGTTCTGGATCATCAGCGTGGTGCTCGCGCTCGTGGCCCTGTCCACGCTGAAGTTGCGGTGAGCCGGGTGGAGGTCGACGGCAAGCGGGTGGTGGTGCTCGGTCTCGGCCGATCGGGTCGGGCTGCGGCGAGACTCGCTGCGCGACTCGGGGCACGGGTGGTGGGCGTGGACCAGTCGTCGGCGGTCGCCCCCATCGAGGGCGTGGAGCTGCGGGTCGGCGGGCCGGCCCCGGAGGTGGTGCGAGGGGCGGACCTGTTGATCGTGAGCCCAGGGGTCCCACCACCCGATCCCACCTACGAGGCCGCCAGGGAAGCGGGCACTCCGATCGTCGGTGAGCTGGGGTTCGCGCGTGCGCTGCTTCCAACCCTGCCCTGTGTCGGGATCACCGGTACCAACGGGAAGTCCACGGTGACCACCTTCGTCGGCGACTTGCTTCGCTGCTCGGGGTTCACGCCGTTCGTTGGAGGGAATCTCGGCGAACCTCTGTCCTCAGCGGTGGGCGGTGCCGCCGACGTGCTGGTTGTGGAGGTCAGCAGCTACCAGCTCGAGCGACCCGGCGGCTTCCGGCCCAATGTCGGCGTGATCCTCAACCTCACGCCCGACCACCTGGGCAGACACGGCACCATGGCTGGGTACGCGGGCGCCAAGGCACGCCTGTTCGAGTCCATGCGTCCAGACGATCTCGCGATCCTGCCGCTCAACGTGCCGTTGCTCGCGGATGCGTGCGGTGGTCACGCGGCGCGGCGTGCGTGCATTGGCGCGCATCCGGGGTTGGTACGCACGGGAATGCGCGTGACTGCCAAGCTGGACGCTGGCGCTACAGCGGCGTTCGATCTGTCCGAATTCGCTGTGCCAGGTGTACACAACCTGGACAATGCCGCAGTCGCCTTGTTCCTGGCCTGGTGCATCGGAGCATCCCCAGGGGCGCTGCAGCTGGCGATTCCGAGGCTCGCAGGGTTGCCTCATCGGCTCGAGGTCGTGCGCGATGAGGGCGTCCGATGGATCGATGACTCCAAGGCGACAAATGTCGAGGCCACCTTGGCGGCCGTCGGCGGGCTCGATCGCCAGGCGGTCGTCCTCCTGGGTGGCCAGGCGAAGGGTCCCGGATTCGCGGCACTCGCTGCAGCGCTGGCGAAGCATCGAGCGGTGCTCACATTCGGGGCTTCGGGACCGGCGATCTCGGAGGAGCTGGCGAGGGCAGGGGTCTCTGCGCCCCACCACTCGTCGTTGGACGCGGCTGTCCGCGCCGCCAGAGGGCTCGCCCAGCCGGGTGATGCCATCCTGCTCAGTCCGGGTTGCGCGAGTTTCGACGCGTTCAGCGACTTCACGGAGCGCGGACGATTCTTCAGGGCCCTTGCCCACGAGGAGGCCCCATGACGACCACCGAGCTCGACACCTCGCACGTCACCCCGAGCGAGTCAGAACACGACGAGTCCGGATGGGACTGGCCGTTGTTCGGGGCCGTCGCCCTGCTGGCTGCTTTCGGGCTGCTCGTCATCCTGTCGGCCAGTTCTGCGGACGCCGACCGGATCTACGGCTACCCGTTCCACTACATCGCCCGTCAGTCGATCGGACTGGGTATCGGGTGCACACTCGCGGGCGTCTTGCTCACGATCCCGTGGCGATGGCTCCGGCGCTCGATCTGGCCGTCCTACCTGGTCTCACTCGGACTGCTCGTCGCCGTGCTCAGCCCGATGGGGCACTCCGCGAAGGGGGCGACCCGTTGGCTCGCCCTGGGGCCGATGAACTTCCAACCGTCCGAGCTTGCAAAGTTGGCGCTGATCGCCGCGTTGGCGCACTATCTGGCGTGCAACGAGGGCCGGCTCAAGGACGTGGTCGGTGTGGCGGTTCCCGGGCTGTCGTTGCTCCTTCCCCTGGTCGCGCTCATCGTGTTCCAGAAGGACTTCGGCACTACCGTGATCCTACTGGGTCTGACCGGCGTGCTGCTGTTCGTGGCGGGTCTGCAGAAGCGTTGGCTCGTGGGCGGCGCCGCGCTGGCCGTCTGCGGCCTCGTCGCCATGGTTCTCGCCGAGCCGTATCGGATCAAGCGACTGACGGCGTTTCTCGACCCGTTCGCAGATCCGGACGCCGCTGGATACCAGATTGTCCAGGGCTGGATTGCGCTCGCAACGGGTGGCGCTACAGGCAACGGCATGGCTGCAGGCGTCGCCCAACGGGGGTTCCTTCCCGAGCCGCACACAGACTTCATCAGCGCCGTGATCGGCGAAGAGCTCGGAGCCATCGGCTGGACCATCGCGGTGGGCCTCCAGATGTTCTTGGTCTGGCGCGTGCTGGAGGTGGGTGAGAGGGCTCGCGACCTGTTCGGCACGCTGGTCTGTACCGGCGTCGCTGTCCTGTTCGGGTCCCAAGCCATCATCAACCTCGGCGTGGTGGCCGGCATGCTCCCGGCTAAGGGGCTCGTGCTGCCATTCTTGTCCTACGGTGCGTCCGCAGTGATCGTCCACGCGCTCGCGGTCGGATTCGTCCTACGCATCGGGCTCGAGTCCAAGCGGGAGGTCTCGTGATGTTTCGGGGGAAGGTACGGACCATCCACTTCGTCGGCATCGGCGGCATCGGGATGAGCGGCATCGCCGAGGTGCTCCTCACTACGGGCTACCGCGTGACCGGCTCCGACATGCGGGCGTCTCCCACGGTCGAGCGCCTCCGGCGGCTCGGAGCGCGGGTGGCGATTGGGCACGACCCCGCCAACCTGGGACACGCCGATGTCCTGGTACGGTCCACGGCTGTCGGTGAAGACAACCCAGAGGTGCAGGCGGCGGCGGCGATGGGAGTCCCAGTTATCCGTCGCGCCGAGATGCTCGCCGAACTCATGCGGCTGAAGTACGGAATCGCGGTCGCCGGAACGCATGGCAAGACCACGACTACGTCCATGCTGGCCACGTGTCTCGCTGCCGGAGGGCTCGATCCCACTGTCGTCATCGGGGGCCGGGTAGACTCGCTCGGCGGCACCAACGCCCGGCTTGGCGCCGGCGACTATCTGGTGGCCGAGGCCGACGAGTCGGATGGTTCATTCCTGTACCTGGCTCCTACGGTCTCCTTGGTCACGAACATCGACCCCGAGCACATGGAGCACTACGGCTCGGTCGAGGCGCTGGAGGCAACGTTCGAGGAGTTCGTGAACAAGGTGCCGTTCTACGGATTCTCCGTCCTCTGCGTCGATCATCCCCGGGTGCAGCAGCTCATCCCGCGGGTCCGACGCCGCGTGGTCACCTACGGGTTCGCGCGACAGGCCGACTATCGAGTGGGCGGTGCGCCGGAGAACGACGGTCTCGCCACACACTTCGCCGTGTACCGGAGGCAGGAGCGACTCGGCGCCGTGACCCTGGCAATGCCCGGACGACACAACGTCACCAACGCTGTCGGGGCCATCGCGGCCGCCATGGAACTCTCCATCCCGTTCGCCGTCGTTCAGGAGGCGCTGCACGGATTCTCGGGAGTGCAGCGGCGGTTTACGATTGCCGGCGATATCGGAGGCGTCACCGTGGTTGACGACTACGGCCACCATCCGGTGGAGATCGAGGCCACACTGGAAGCGGCCGAGGCGGCATTCCCGGACCGCCGGTTGGTCGCTGTATTCCAGCCTCACCGGTACAGTCGCGTGCGCGATCTGTGGAGCGAGTTCTGCGGCGCGTTCAACCGTGCCAGCGAGGTCATCGTCACGCCGGTGTACGCGGCGGGCGAGGCGCCCATCGACGGGATCGAGCACGGGGAGATCGCGCGTGAGCTGCGTGAGCGCGGACATCGCCACGTCACGCCCGTCGACACACTGGCCGAGGCCACGACGCTGCTCTCCGAGACCGTCCGTGCGGGCGATGTTGTCATCGCCCTCGGGGCCGGCAACGTGAATGTGGTGTGTCGTGGGCTGCTCGACGCGCTCGCGGACCGTCCGTGCTGAGCAGTGCGGTCACGCTCAGGGCAGCGGTTCGCCCTGATGAGCCGCTGTCAGCCCACACTGCGCTGCGGACCGGGGGGCAATGCGGCGTGTGGGTTGTCGCTCATAACGTCGGTGCATTGGTGGAAGTGGTCGCCGACTGTCGGTCTGTGTCTTGGCCGATCCGAATGCTCGGGGCGGGCACGCGAGTCGTCGCCCGGGACGGTGCACATCGGGGAGCCGTGGTGCGCTTGGGCACGGGCTTCTCGACCATCGACATCGAGGACGGGTGGGTGGTCGGTGGTGCCGTACCAGTACCGGCCCTGGTGGCGGCGGCGGAACAGGCGGGACTCGGTGGCCTGACGGAGCTGGCGAATGTGCCGGGCACGGTCGCCGCATCCGTGTGTTTCGACGGTGGCTGGGCGGATGTGGTGCAAGAGGTCCGTGTACTTCGTCGAGGCCGCGAGAGGTCGATCCCCCTCGCCGACCTCAGCGTCGGGCGGGCGATCGTCACCGGCGTTCGTCTCTCACTGCCCTCCTTGGATGCATCCGGACGGCGGGCCCTCGCGCGCGCTCGCGGCAAACAGCTGCCAGTGCCGCCGGGGAGTGCCTATGCGTCGGTCCGACGGGGGGCTCTTCGGGACGTGCTCCGGTCGGCAGCGTTGCGCCGGGTGCGCTTGCGTGGAATCGCGATCCCTGACCGCGCGCCAGAGTTGCTGGTCAACGTCGGCGGCGGTCTGGCGTCCGATCTCAAGCTCCTGCAGCGCTCGGCCATCGAGCGTGTGCGCAAGGTGCGCGGGCTGGAACTCGAGGACCGGTTGATCTGGATTGGCAGCAAGTGAGCTGTGGGGAGG
>JBLFXJ010000153.1:0-17435 GCA_047609825.1 Myxococcota bacterium | reverse complement strand
GTCGACCGTGGCGTTCACCGCGCCTCGTAGCCGAGGCTCCAGGCCCGCCGTGGGAAAGGTGCAGTCGAACCGGGTGGCCGGGGTCTTCGCGATCAGGAAGTCGTACTCCAGCGAGCCGCGACGCCCCCGCGACGGCACGAGCACGTCGAGCTCCAGCGTCACCTCACCGGTCTGCTGGGTGATCCACACGTGGTAGCCGTTGCGGCTCGACAAACCGATGGGCTGACCCGCAGCGCGGGCACGCACAACCACCGCCTGCTCCCCCACGAGCGGCACGGTCTTGTACACCCCCTCGCCCGACAGGGTGACCCGCTGGCTGAGGGTGAGCGACAGCGCACCATCGAGGGCCTCACCCACGAACGACGACGCCCCGAGCACCACCGCCGGCGCGCCGGTGCCCGCCTGGGCCGACCGCACCGCCTGCAGCTCCGACCGCGCTGCCTGCCATGTGTCGAGGGGCACGCGAGCGGTTGCCAAGGGCTCGCCGGGCTGGGCTGGGGGAGGCACCACGACGGTCTGGGCCCGTGCCGCCACCGGCGCATTCATCTGCATGATCTCGTTGAAGTTGCCCTCCGCGAAGTCATCGCGCTGCGACTGGTACGCATCATCCTCGGTGCTCGCGAGGGCCGAGAACAGCAGGAGGAACAGGAGGACCGCGCTCATGGGCTCCTCCGGAGCAGGGCGACCATGCTCACCACGCCGAGCCCCTGGAGCAGGACCGGGTTGGAGAGCGCCCACTGCAGCGCGACCAGGGCCACGAAGGCCATCGCGAGGCTGCGCCAGGTGAGCATGTCGAGCCATCGCTGTCGCGGCGGCGGCCCCCGTCGCACCGCGGCCCACCATCGCGGCCCATAGGCCTGGGCCACAGCGACGGCGAGCCCGAGCAGCAGCCCCCACAGCAGGTGGCGGTGCAGGCCCAGCACGAAGTGCGCGACCACGAACAGGCCGAGCACAGGCACGGCGAGCGCGGGTCGGGTGCGGGGACCGGACGGGCGCGCCCCGATGACGACCAGCGCGGCCGCCAGGAGCAGACCGAGCTTGTGGATCGGCCCGACGAGCGCCTCGGCGAGGTAGGTCACCGTCACCGCTGGCGTGTCCCGCCCGAGCAGGATGCGTTCGAACCGCACCTTGTCCCCCACCAGCGGGAAGGTGCTCACCAGGTCCGCCGCCCGGTCCTTGTTCCGGGTCTCCGTGGCGAAGATCTCCTTTCGCTGTGAGAGGATGTCGCGGTAGTCCGAGCCGGCCCACGCAGCGTCCACGCCGAACGCGCCCTGCACCACGTGCAGGAGGCGGCGGATCGGCCCGTAGTGGATGTGCGACAGCTGCCGGAGGTTGGCGTCGAACGCCAGCGGCTTCACCGAGGTGGGCAGGTACAGGTGCCAGGTGGCGGAGAGCACCTCCACGTCCACGGTGGGCAGGGAGGTGTGGCTCCGGCCCAGCCAGCCCAGCGGCGGATGCGCACGCTTGTAGGCGAGCTCCACCACGAATGACGACTCCCGCACGGCCGCATCCGCCGCCGTGATCGTGAGCCGCTGCCCCACCTCCACGCTGCCCGCGTCGGCCAGCTGCCACTCGTTGTCCGCCAGGATCCGCCCCCATGACTCAGCGTCCGAGTAGTAGCGGAGGGCGATCTCGCCGAGGGTCTCGCCGGGCCGCACGACGTGTTCCTGGCCTCCTTCCGGCACGATCCGCTGGCTCTGGCGGAGCGGCACCAGCAGCTGCTTACCCGCGGGCCCGCTCACCACGGCCGGTCGCACCGGACGCCCGTCGAGCAGCATGTGCGTGAGCACCGCCCCCTCAGGCAGCACCAAGCCCAGGTATTGCCGGGTGTGGTTGCGGATGCGCAGCCGGGCCTTGGTGATCTCCGACCCGTCTTCCAAGAGCACGGTGGACGCCTGGATGTCGTCGACGAGGGTGCTGGTGAGCGCCACCTCGCCGAGCCGCGACAGCCCCAGGGTGACCCGGGGAGGTGCTTCGAAGGTGAACCCGAGCAGCAGCGGGCTCGCCGTGAGGTCGGTGAGCTCCGGCGGCAGGTCCCGCACGGTCTGCGCCGCCGCGTCCACCACCTCGTCCACCACCACCTCGATGCCCGCCGGTCCGAGCACGCCGGCCGCGCCCTCGAACGGCACCTCCGGCGGTGGCAGCGGCATGCGGAGCACCACCGGCTGGTCCAGGTCGACCGGGAACTGGAAGTGCACCCGCACCTTCACGGCGTCGGCCACGAGGTAGCGCAAGAGCACGGCCAGCCGGCCGCTGTCGGCCGACTCGGTGTGCCACTGGAGCACCGCATCCCCGGTCACGTCCACGATCTCGATGTCGTCGGGCAGCACCAGATCGAGCCGGTCCACCTCGCCCTCGAGCACCTCCACATCGAACGCGGCCACGCCGCGCACCATCGATTCCTGCAGCGTGTACAGCGTGTTCAGCCGCGCCTGGGTGCGCACATCGGTCGACGCGGTGTGGTCGAGCCGTCGGCTCCAGGCCAGGTCCACCAGGCCCCGCGCGTCGAGCTGCCCCTGGAGCCAGGTGCCGCCGGATTCAGCGGTGGAGGCGGTGATCGCACCGTGGGCCAGGGTGGCGTCGATCCCGCGCTCGGGCACCCACACCCGGAGGGCGGTGGGTCCAGCGGGAGGCAGCGAGAAGGCCAGCTTTCGTGCGAACCGGTCGCTCTCGCGGCCCTGGAAGAACCGGACCTCGATCCGGTAGATGCCGGGCCCGTCGATCCCCACGGTGTACATCCCGCCCTCGGGGAGGAGCGAGGTGGGGCGCCCGTCGAGCAACACCTCGCCCACCGAGGTGGCGCTGTCGAGCACCGGAACCCGCACGTGAGCCCCGTCGGCCAGCACCTCGAATCGGGAGACCAGGGTGCCGCTGAACACGCCCTTGTGGAACCGTCCGTCGATCGTGCGGTCTATCGCCACTACCGGTATCGGCGGGGGAGCGGCCGTGGACCGTGCCTCGAGCTCCGCGAGGGTCGCCTCCCAGGTTGTCAGCGCCACATCCACATGCCCGGGCTCGGCCTGGCCGGGGAGCGCGATCAGGACCGTGATCCAGACGAATAGCCACCGCATCCCCGAACTCCCTGGCTGCGTGCTGAACAGCGCGCTGAACGTAGACGTGACCCACCGGCGATGGTTCCGGATTTCGCGCCGGGTTTCGGCCAGGCCGCGCCGCGACGTTCGCCCCGGGGCGGAGTAGGTCGCGAGCGGAGGTGTCCCATCCGCATCACCGCCCTCGGCCACAGCTGCCTCCTTTTGGACTTCAAATCGGAGGAGACGGGGCAACACACCCGGATTCTCGTCGACCCCTGGCTCTCGGACCACGCCACCGGCGACGCCATGGGCCGGTTCCCGCGGCTACGGTTCGACGTGGCTGCCCTGGGCCCGATCGACGCGGTGTACCTGAGCCACGCCCACAGCGACCACCTCGACCCGTACACCCTGGTGCGGCTGTGGCGCGAGCTCCCGACCCCGCCGGTGCTCCTCCTCCCGATCAGCCTCGCGTTCCTGCTGCCCGTGTTCCGCGAGTTCCTCGACGCGCCCGAGATGCAGGTGCTCGAGCCGCACATCCCCACGCCCTTCCGCGGCGTGCAGCTGCTCGGCCTGTACGATGTGGCCGACGAGCCCACCAATGAAGACGACGTGATGGTGCTCGTGGTCAGCTCCGGCTCCGAGGTCGCGCTCGTCGAGGCCGACGCCCGGTTGTCATTGGAGTTGGTCCGCTTTCGCGAGTACATCACGATGTTGCTGCGCGGGCCCGGCATCACCTCTGCGGTGTACCTCAGCACCGAGAACGAGCTGACCGGCACCCTGGAAGGTCGCAGCTGCGCGACCACCGAGGAGCGCGAGGAGCTCGCGGCCTACGCCACGAGCGAGATGCTCGAGGCGGTGGAAGAGCTGTACATCCAGGTCGACGACCCCGACGACCTGTGGCACGGCGCCCACGTGCTGCGCCTGGTGCACGGCCAGGGCCTCACCGCACCCCACGAGCTCGACCCTCGCTGGCAGCGCATCCTGTTTCCGGTCCGGGTCGAAGACCGGGTGCGGGCGGAGCGCGCCGCCGCCGAGCGCAGCGGGTTCGAGCACCACATCGACAGCCTCACCGTGGGCTGCGTGCACACTATCGTGGCCGGGCGGGTGCAGTCCCGGGAGCCGCTGGCGGGGCTCGAGCTGCTCGATCGGGAGGACCAACGAACCTTCGACCCGCAGCTCCCGTTCTTTCCCTTCCTCCCCTGCGCACCGCTCCGGTTCGATTCGCGGGACGTCGCGAGCCAGCGCGCGCGCGTGCTCGCGCTGCTCAACGAGCGGTTCCTGCCCTACCTCCACGGTCTGCGGCGGCCCCCCGTGCTGCACCTGCTGGCCAGCGCCGGCGGCAGCTACCGGATCCGGGTGCGCTACGGCACCGCACTGGACGCGCCCTCGTGGGACTACGCGCTCGGGTTCGACGCGCGGGACTTCATCGAGGTCGCGCCGAGCGACGACGAGCCCCACGAGGCGTACTGGGCGAACGACCTCGACGACATGGTCACCGGCCGCTGCGATGAGTTCTCGCCGTTCTGCCGCTCCCAGCTCCCGAACATGGACATGCGGCTGTGGACCTGTCTCGCCACCCCGCTCCTGAACAGCGACATCGTGCTCCTGCGCGTGCAGCTGCACTTCGAGCGGGCGGCCGCCGGGCTCACGCCGGGGTCGTTCGTGCTGGAGCTGTACGCGCCCAGCGGTGACGACGGCTGAGCTCGCCCGCCCTACGACACCACCACGAACTGGCCCATCATGCCGGCGTCCTCATGCTCCAGCACGTGGCAGTGGTACATGTAGGGGTGGTCTGCGTCGGCGTAGTCCACGTGCTTCACCAGCAGCCGGACCCGGTCCCCCGGCAGGAGCAGCACCGTGTCCTTGAAGCCCGTCTCCCAGGGCTCCGGGGGCAGGCCGTTGCGCTCCAGCACCTCGAAATGGGTGGCGTGCATGTGGAAGTTGTGGTGCATCTCCATCATTCCCATCGCCGGGTTGGAGACCTCCCAGATTTCGACTCGATCGAGAGGTACCACCTCATTGATCACGGCCAGGTCCATGCTCACGCCGTTGATCCGGGGCTGACCCGTGGGGCCCATCGTGCGGGTGAGTTCGAAGGTGCGCTCGTGGGCCACCAGCGACGGGTCGAGGCGCGGCAGCGTGATCAGCCGGTCGGGCAGCACCGTGCCGGGGTCGTCAGCGCCCACCACCTCCACGGTGAGGAACCGGCCGCCGGTCTCGTGGTCGGCCAGAACCAGGGTCTCGCCAGCCCTACCCGTAAGGTCGACCACCACCTCCACGCGCTCGGCCGGGCTCAGCACGATCTCATCCACCCAGATCGGCGCTTCGATGAGAGAGGCGTCACCGGCGATGATCGCCATGGGCGACCTGTCCTCGAACCCGAGCCGGAGCAACCGGGCGTTGCATCCGTTCAGGATTCGGAATCGGACCCTGGTGGAGCCGACGGACAGCATGGGCTGCACGACGCCGTTGGTCAGGAACACATCGCCCTGCATGCCCACCATCTCGTCGTGCATCGACAGGCGGTAGTCAAGCTCGCCGTCGCCGGTGAAGCGGCGGTCCTGGAGAATCAGCGGGATGTCGTCTACCCCGTAGGTCTGCGGTAGCCCGAGCGCGTCGGTGTCGTCGTCGTCGATGACAAGCAGACCGGCGAGGCCGGTGTACACCTGCCGGCCGGTCGAGCCCATGGCGTGCGGGTGGTAGAACAGGGTGGCTGCGGGCTGGTTCACCGTGAACTCCGCCGACCATCGAGCGCCCGGTGCGATGGGCTGGTGTGGCCCGCCGTCCATCTGCGCGGGCACATGGGCGCCGTGCCAGTGAGCGGTGGTGACCTCGTCGAGGCCGTTGGTGACGTGGATGGTGACTGGCCGGCCGCGGCGCAGGCGCAAGGTTGGCCCGAGAATGTCGCCGTTGTAGCCGAGGGTTGCAGCGGACAGCCCGAGTCCGAAATGGTGCGTGCCCGGCCGAGCCGTGAGTTCATACACCCACCGGCCGTCCACCTCGACACCGGTGAGCTCGGGAGGGATGGGCAGCGTGCTCTCCGTGGGGGGTGTGGTGCCCGTGGGGCGGGTGCCGCCCGAGCCGGTGCCGCTGGTGGGCCCGGTCGCTGTGTCGCGGCTGGAGCCGGTGTCGCGGGATGCCTTTGGGTCGGCGCAGGCCGTGACCCAGGCCGCGCCCGCCGCGCTGAGGAAGCGTCGTCGATTCATGTCGGCACTCCAGTACGCTGCAGGGATGCGTCACGGCGTGGAGGTGTGTCGGCTGCAGGGGCCGCCGCACTGTCGACTACAGAGCTCGCCGATCTACCGCGGGTTCGAGCGCCACTGCCACGAGGCGCGACGCCTGGGCCCAGGACGACTTCGGTGGGCACCTCGAGGAGGCATCCGGGATGGTGTGGCATGCGGAGCTGATGGGCTCCGAGCCGCTCGTGGGCTCCATCGGCTGGTGGAACGACGACTATGGGTGCACGCGGTGGCTCGGGCAGGCCCCTGCCGAACCGCTGCGCGTGTTCACCTTCGACGCCACGGTCCATCCGGTCTGGGTGCCCGCCCTCACCTCCGAGGTGTTCGACAGCCGCGCGTATCAGGGTGCCTGGCGGGACATCGCCGCCGCACCGCAGGCGAGACGAGGTTCGTCGGCCATGGACTACATCGCACTCATGGTCTTCCTGCTCAAGTTCGCCCCCCCTCCCCCCCCCCTCGTGGTCATCTTGGCGCTAGCGGCGGCTGGCGGGGCACACCTGCGGCGACGGCCTGCCCGACATCGTGCTCGCGAGCAGCTACGGCGAAGGCGATGTGCCCGGGTCGGGCCTGGCCCACATCCTCTACGGCGGAGGCACCTGACCTGGACCGGGGGGCATTGGGCCAGTCCCTCAGCTTCCCCGCCGTCCTCGCACGGCCATGCGTCGCCATCGCGCAGGCCGTGCGAAGCACCTTCCTCGTGCATTGCTGACCGCCATCAGAAGCAGGTGACGATGTCGCTGTCGCAGCTGAACGCCGAGCACGCGCACTGCCCGGGGTCATCGAACCTCGTGCACTTCGGTCCGGTGCAGTCGAGCACCACATCGAGGCAGGGACTCTCGACATCGCACGACACATACAGGTCGGCCACCCGCCCCACGAGCTCGTTCTTGCCGGGCACCATGTTCTCCAGCGCCTGGTCGCCGTCCTGGTCGAGGATCACGATGAGCTGGTAGGAGCAGTTCTCCTCCGACCACATCTCCCCGCCGTCGCACATGTCGAACTCGAACTCCACCGGACCCTGCGCGAGATCGACCCCGGGGTAGGTCGCGCTGATGTGCGGGAATCCGCCCTCCTCGCCGTTGCCGAGCCACTCGTGGGTGAGCCCGATGAACACGTCGCCGGTCAGGTCGCCCTCGGTCCCCGGCGCTACCCGCACCTGCCCCCGGATCATCGACCCCTCGGAGCCACAGGCCGAGGGTCCCGGCGGATCGCAGACCAGCTCCGGAACGGTCGTCTCCGAGGTCGCCGGCGTTGTAGGCAGGGTGTCGTCTTCGTAGGTGTCGCCGCCTCCGCACGCGAGGGTGAACAGGATCAGCAGGTGTCGGGTCATGGGGTCCTCCGTTTGGCTCAGGGGGATGAATGGCCGATGCACCCCTGTGACTTGGACACACCGTGTTCCCGTGCGTCTCAGCGATGCGGGGACGACCCCAGCAGTGGAGGCGGGTGCGATGTCGACGATTCTCACGCTCGCGAACCGAACCGTGGACCTGGACACCGGCGAGGTGTCGTGCGGGGCCCAGCTCACGCCCCTGGAGCGCACGCTGCTCGCCTACCTCGCCGACCACTCCGGGCCGGTCCACCGCGACGTGCTGCTCCGAGACGTGTGGGGCTATGCGCCGGACGTCGTGTCCCGCGCCGTCGACGCGACGGTGAACCGCCTCCGGCTCAAGATCGAAGACGAACCTGGTGATCCGATCTGCCTGCGCACCGTTCGCGGCCAAGGCTACGCGCTGGTGGGGGGGAGTCGTGACGCGCCCGCGGCTCCGCTGGATCGGTTCTTCGGCCGCGAGCTGGAGCTGGCGCGCCTCGAGCAGCTGTGGACCGACGGCGCGCGGCTGGTCACGGTCACCGGAGCGGCCGGCGTCGGCAAGACCCGCCTTGTCCGGGAACATGCACGGCGCGCCGGTCCAGGACCGTTCGTCGACCTCGCCGAGGCGCGAGACGAAGCGGCCGTCGTGGCTCAGCTCGCTTCGGTGCTCGCCCCCGACACGGGCCACGTGTTCGTGGTGGTGGACACGGCGGAGCACGCGATCGACGTAGTCGTGCGGGAGATCTCCCGCTTTCTCTTCAGGTCGAGGCTCGCCCGGGTGCTGGTCACCTCCAGGGAGCGGCTGCGGGTCGCGGGAGAGCGCGTGGTCGAGCTCGGACCGCTGAGCGTGGCCGACGGCGCGGCACTGCTGCAGGATCGGGTGGCCGCGGGCGGGGCGCGGCTGGGAACGCCAGAAGCGCGTGAGGTGGCCACCCGGGTCGAGGGCCTCCCGCTGTCGCTCGAGCTCGCGGCGGCACTCCTCGACGTGTTCCCACCGGCCGCGCTGCTGAAGCGGCTGGACGACCCACTGGCGCTGCTCGCCGTCCCGCGCCGTGCTGGACCGGTGCGCCATCGCAGCCTTCGGAGTGCTCTCCTCGGCAGCTGGACGTCACTGACCGCCTCCGAACAACGGGCGTTGGCGCAGCTCTCCGTGTTCCGCGGCGGGTTCACCGCGGACGCAGCCGAGGCGATTGTGGACTCGGGAACCGGCACATGTCTCGCCAGCCTGCAAGCGCTCCGCGCGAAGTCGCTCGTGCACCGTGGGCCTGCGGGCCGCCTGGCAGTCTCGGTGGCCGTCGGCGCGCTCGCTGGCGAGCAGCTCGATGCGAACGACCCCGTCCATGCGCGTCATGCCGCCTGGTACGCGACGGAGGCTGGGCGCCGAATCGCCTCCGGCGCGGAGGACCTGGCCTGGGTCCGGGAGGAGGCAGACAACGTCACCGCGGCCCTCGCCGCATCCACAGGGAATGCCGCGCGGCACCTGCGCAACGCGCTCGCGCACACGGAGGGGCATGGGCCTCCGGGCACGCGGGTGCCCGCAGTCACAGCCCGCTCCCTACCCCTCGAATGGATTGACCACCCGTGCGCCGGTGCACGCGATGTCGTTCACGTTCCGGGTGACCATCGCTAGCGACCGGCAATTCACAACCCACCGGATCCGCCGCAGGCTATTGGGCGGCGTGCGCACACTCGTGACCGGCGCCAGCGGACTCGTGGGCGCCAACCTTGTGCGCCTGCTGCTGGCGCGTGGCCACGAGGTCCGGGCGTTCGTACACCGCGACACCCGCGGGATCGACGGTCTCGAGGTGGAGCAGGTGCACGGCGATGTGCGCGACCCCGCCTCGCTCACCGCCGCCTGCGAGGGCATCGAGGTGGTGTTCCACCTCGCCGCAGTCATCGCCGTGGAGCGGGATGCCGACGTGCCGCTGCAGGCGGTGAATGTCGACGGCGTGCGCAACGTGGTGGATGCCTGCGTAGCCGCCGGGGTGCGGCGCCTGGTGCACGTGAGCTCGGTGCATGCGTTGAGCCGTGAGCCCGCAGCGGTCCCCATCGACGAGACCCGGCCGCTCGCGCTCGGCCCCGAGAACCACCCCTACGACCGGTCGAAGGCGCAGGGCGAGGTGGAGGCGCTGCGGGGACTCGAGCGCGGCCTCGAGGTGGTGATCCTCGAGCCCGGCGGGATCTTCGGCCCCCACGACGCAGTGCCGTCGGCCCTCGGCGAGCTCCTGGTCCAGATCGCGCACCGCAAGATCCCGGCGCTGCCGCTCGCAGGCTTCTGGTGGGTGGACGCCCGGGATGTGGCGGAGGCATGCCTGTTGGCGGCCACGGGACCGCACTCGGGCGAGCGATACCTGATCATCGCCGAGTACGGGCCGATCAAGGACATCGGTGTAGCCGTCACGCTGCATACCGGCGTGCCCGCGCCGTGGTTCTCCACGCCGCTGTGGCTCGCGTGGCTCACCGCGCCCGCCGCGAAGGCGCTCGCCACGTGGATGGGCCGCCGCCCGCTGTACACGCCCGCGAGCATCCACATGCTCTACGGGCACCAGAACATCGCCACCGACAAGGCGCAGAAGGAGCTCGGCTTCTCGCCCCGGCGCCTGTCCGAGACCTACGCGGACAGCATCGCGTGGCTGCAGGCGGATGGGCAGATCCCGGCGAAGCGCGGGTCGTGAGCCCGGTCTGGCGGCCAGGCTCAGCACATACCACGGAGTCACACATGTACCGTACAGCCCTGCTCAGTCTCGTCCTCGGCCTGCCGTCCATCGCGTCTGCGGGCGGGGCCGTGCTCACGGCCTCCGGGAGCTGCCCCGGCCCCGTCGACATCTCCGCCGCCGGACTCACTCCAAACAGCCGCTACGCATTCCTGGTCAGTCGCGAAGGTGAAGGCGTCAGCAGGCTCTCGGGCGGGTTCTGCGACGGCACCGTGGTCGGACTCGCGCGCGCGAAGGTCGCGTTTCACGGCAACACTGACGGCGCCGGCAGCTTGTCGTTCACACCGAGCGTGCCGGACGGCGCCTGCGGGATCACGTTCCAGATCATCGACCTCGCCACGTGCGGGCTCACGAACGTAGAGACCTTCGCCGGTGACCCGCCCGGCGGCGACATCGTGTACGGCGTGGACGGCCAGTGCTCCGGCACGGGCTCCGTCTACACGCTCGACATGACGACTGGCGTGACCACCCCGGTGATGGATATCGCGCGCACCTACACGGGCGTCACCGTGGCCAGCAACGGCCTGCTGTACGGCATCACCGATGACTGCACGGGCTCGGGCGACATCTACGAGCTGAACATCGAGGCCGGCACCGAGACGTTCATCTTCTCCACCGGGATGGGAGAGCCGAGCATCGCGTCGGTCGGCATGGACCTGTTCGCCAACGGCTACCACGACGAGTTCTCGTGGTTCAGCCTCGACACCATGAGCGAGACTTCGGCGGGCATCCTCGGCGGAACCGGCCCGGGCGACCTGTGCTGTCACGGGCACGCATCGCACGCGGATGCGTCGGGTGTGATCTACGGCTTCGTGTCGGGCGGCATCGTCCCGCTGGACGGCGACGCCTGGGGCGTGCCGGTCATCACGTCGGGTGGCGCCGAGCACACTGGGTTCATCCACAACGGCGAGACCTACCTCGTGGGTGACAACGACGTGTACATCTTGGATGCTGTGGCAGCCGAATGGGTCCCCACGGGGATCTCCTTCTCGATGGGCAACATCGACGGCACGGCGAGCCCCACTCCATAGCATCCAAGCGCGACGCCGGCGGACACACGCCCGCCGCCGGCACCGTCACTGCGCGTGCTTGCGCATCACCTCTTCCGTGACCTGCTGCGGACCGAACTCGTAGTGCTTCACCAGCGCGTCCCACTCGATCACCACCGTGCCGCCATTGCGCTCGTAGGCCTGGGTGAACGACGAGATCCGGTCGAGGCAGGAGTGGTCGATGAACGTGAGGTCGTCGAAGTGGATGTGCACCTTGCGCCCGGGGGGCAGCGCCTCGAAGGCCTCGGCCAGCCGAGGCAGCGCGAGCACGGTGGCCGCTCCAATGAGGTGCAGCGTGAGCCGGTCGTCCGAGTCCTCCAGGTAGAACTCCACGTGGGACATCCGATACACGAGCACAGCCGCCGACAACAGCAGCCCGATGATGATGCCCGTGAGCAGCTCGATCATCACCACGCCGAGTACGGTGCACACGAAGATCAGGATCACCGGCCGGCCATAGGTGGCGATCTTGCGCACCTCGCGCACGTTCACCAGCTTGAACCCGATGTACACGAGCACGGCCGCGAGGCTGGACATCGGCACCAGCGCGAGCACAGCTGGGAACAAGATGACCACCAAGCCGATCCACACCGACTGGAGCACGGCTGACCACCGCGTGGCCGCCGAGGCCTGCACATTGGCCGTGCTGCGGGAGATCACGCCCGTCATCGGCAACGCGCCCACGAGCCCGCAGAGCATGTTGCCCATGCCCTGGGCCGCGAGCTCACGGTCGTAGCCGGTGCGCTGCCCGTCGTGCATTCCGGCCACGGCGGTGGCGCAGAGCAGGGTCTCGGCGCTGGCCACGAAGGCGAGCCCCACGGCGTCGAACAGGATCGGCGCGTCGAGGTGGCCGAGGACCGACAGGGACGGCAGCTGCACCAGCTCCAGGAGCGTCTCGGGCACGACGACGTACCGGATCGGCAGCCCGAACGCCGCGGCGAGGCCAGCCCCGAGCACGACGCCGAGCAGGGGGCCGGGGAGCATCTTCAGCTGCCCGGACTTGAACCGGTCCCACCCGGCCGTGACCAGCAGCGTGCTCACGCCGATCATCGCGGCCTCGAGGTGCTGGGTGTCGCTGACATTCGCCAGCGCCTTCAGCACCCCCGCCGGGATCATCACGATGTTCCGGAGCCCACTCTCGTGGATGCTGTCGTCGATCATCACGTGGAACTGGCTCGCGATGATCAGGATGCCGATGCCGCTGAGCATCCCCCGCACCACGGCCGGCGACACCGCCTGGAACAGCCGCCCCAGCTTCAGGGCCCCGGAGAGCAGCTGGAGCGCGCCGGCCGCCATCACGATGAACGCGAAGGTCTCCAGGCCATGCTCGCCCACCATCTCGGCCACGAGCACGGCGAGCCCAGCGGACGGCCCGCTGATCTGCAGGTGCGCGCCGCCCAGCAGGCCCACCACGAGTCCGCCGATGATGGCGGTCACCAGTCCCAGGGCCGGAGGCACCCCAGACGCGATGGCGATGCCCATCGACAGGGGCAGCGCGATCAAGAAGACCACCATGGAGGACGGCAGATCACGGGGGTTCGGCAGCATAGAATCCTTTGGAAGTGTAGCTTCAGCGAATGGATGCCCCAGCCACTCCAGCGAACAAACTGCGTTGGGCGACCGCGAGCACGCGGCGCGCGCTGAGGTCGAACCCCCGGACGGTCGATCGCCCGATCGGTCATCATCCAGGGAGAACGAGCGGTAGGCGCGATCCCAGTAGCTCGATGCGCCCACGCCGACGCCGTTGATCCGCGCGCGACGGAGGATTTCTCCTCACACTGCGCTGCGCTGCCTATGCCCCACATGGGTGTGCGGTAGAACACTCATGCGCCCTCGTGCGAACCGCCCAGGCCTCAGAAAAGGAAGTTTCTTCCCTGGCCCAATCGTTGCAACAGGGCTGCTTCCGAACCCCGGAGACTCCCATGAACGACAACAGCGATGCACCCAAGGCCCCCACGAGCCGACGCGGCTTTCTGTCCAGCACGGCCGTCCTGGTTGGCGGCACCGCCGTCGCCTGGGGGCTCGAAGGCTGCACCCCAGCGCCAGTGAGTGGGGGCGGCGCTTCTGGCGCCGGCCCGGCCCCCTCCTCCCATCCCGAGCCCGTGGCAGGCCACGTCGCCCCTGGGCAGATGGATGCCTACTATGGCTTCTGGTCCGGCGGGCAGTCGGGCGAGATCCGCGTGCTCGGCATCCCGTCGATGCGGGAGCTCAAGCGCGTGCCCGTGTTCAACTTCGACGCCGCCACCGGGTGGGGCCGCACCGACTGGTCCCGCAAGCTGCTCGGCGGCACCATCAGCGGCGACACCCACCACGTGCACCTGTCCTACACCGACGGCACCTATGACGGCCGGTACGTGTACGTGAACGACAAGGCGAGCGCCCGGCTGGCCCGCGTGCGCATCGCGATGATGGAGGTGGACGCCATCGTCGACATCCCCAACGCGCAAGGCACCCACGGCATCTTCCCCCAGCGGCACAAGACCGGCCTGGTCGTGTGCAACTCCGAGTTCCGCACGCCGCAGCCGAACGACGGCCGCGACATGGACGACCCCACCAAGTACGCCGCGATGCACACCGCCATCGACGGCGAGACCATGACCGTCAAGTGGCAGGTGATGGTCAACGGCAACATGGACCTGGCGGCCACCGACTACGAAGGACGGTTCTCGTTCGCCACCTGCTACAACTCCGAGGGCGCGGTCACCCTCGAGGGCATGATGGCGGCCGACCAGGACTGGCTGTATGTGTTCGACATCCACGCCATCACGAAGGCCGTGGCGGCCGGCAAGACCATCACCGTCGGCACCTGCGACGTGGTGATCGACGCCCGCGGCGGCGACAACGAGTACGTGCAGCGCATCCCCGTCCCGAAGAGCCCGCACGGGGTGAACATCTCCCCTGACGGCAAGTACGCCATCGTCTCCGGCAAGCTGTCGCCCACCTGCTCCGTGGTGGACATCAGCAAGCTCTCCGACGTGTTCGCCGGCAAGCTCGAGCCCCGCAAGGCGGTCATCGCCGAGCCCGAGGTGGGCCTGGGACCGCTCCACACCGCGTTCGATGGCAAGGGCAACGCCTACACCTCGATCTTCATCGACTCGGTGATGACGAAGTGGAACATCGACAAGGCCATCGCTCAGTACGGTGGCGCCGACGTGGACCCGATCATCGAGAAGCTCGATGCGCACTACCAGGTGGGCCACACCAACGCCTCGATGTCCGAGACCAAGGACGCCGACGGCAAGTGGCTCATCGCGCTGTGCAAGTTCTCGAAGGACCGGTTCCTGCCCACGGGCCCGCTGCGCTCCGAGAACGACCAGCTCATCGACATCTCCGGCGACAAGATGAAGCTCGTGCACGACGGCACGGCCTACCCCGAGCCCCACGACGCGGTCATCGTGCGCCGCGACATCATCCACACGGTGAAGGTGACCGACCGCAAGGACCCGCGGTTCGCGATGTACGACAAGTGGGCCAAGGACGACGACATCCAGATCACCACCGCGAACAAGGTGGTTCGGAAGGGCAACAAGGTCCGGATCTGGATGACCAGTCAGGCGCCGAACTTCGGCATGACCGAGGTGCGGGTGAAGGCCGGCGACGAGATCCAGTGGATCCTCACCAACATCGACAACGTGGAAGACCTCTCCCACGGCCTGTGTGTGGTGAACCACGACGTGAACATGGTGGTGAACGCCCAGGACACCCAGTCCATCACGTTCACCGTGCCGAACAAGGGCCTGTTCTGGTTCTACTGCCCCTGGTTCTGCCACGCCCTGCACCTGGAGATGCGCGGCCGCCTCATCGTCGAGTAGGCGCCCGCACAATCACCCTCCAGGGAGCCAAACGCGACAATGTTCCTCGTATTCTCCGCCCTCCTGGCCTTCGCCCAGGAGAGCGCGCTCCACATCACCGGGCGCCATGACGCCGCCCCGGTGGTGCTGGACTGCGCAACCCAGCCCTGCGCCTCGGTGCTCGAAGCACACCGCTTCGAGACCGTCGAGGGCAAGCCCTATGCGGCCGCGTTCGCCGCAGATGGCTCACCCGCGGGCTGGGTGGCACTGTCGTCTGAAGTCGTGGACATCAAGGGCTACTCCTCCAAGCCGCTGCACACGCTGGTGGGCCTCGGGACCGACGGCCGACTCACCGGCGCCAACGTGCTCTACCACAGCGAGCCCATCCTGCTCGTGGGCATCCCCGAGGCCGACTTCGTGGCGTTCGTCGACGCACATGCGGGGATCCGAGCCGACGAGAAGGTGGTGGTCGGACGCAGTGCGACCGATGCCCACCAGGTGGACGCCATCAGCGGCGCTACCGTCACCGTGTTGGCCGAGAGCCGCACCATCATGCAGACCGCCCGCGTGCTCGCCGAGGATGTGGGCGTGATCAAGGGCGCGAGCCGGGTGCCCGGGCACCTGGTGGACGGCCCCCCGCTCACCACCTGGGATGCGCTGGTGAGCTCGGGCGCCCTCGGGCGCCTCACCGTGCATGCGTCGAAGGTAGGCCGCGCACCGGCGGCCGACGGACGGTCGTATATCGACCTGTGGTTCGGGGTGGTGGACAACCGCCAGGTCGGCGTGCCGCTCGTCGGCGAGGGCACGTGGACCTGGTCCATGGAGCAGCTCGCCGAGGACGAGCACCTGCTGGTGGTGTTCAACCAGGGCGAGACCTCGTTCAAGGGCTCCGGCTTCGTGCGCGGTGGCCTGTTCGACCGGTTCCAGATCGAACAGGGCCTGCGCACGATCACGTTCCGGGACATGGACTACCAGTCGATGCCCGGCCCCACAGTCCCTGGCTCCCCGTCGTTCTGGGAAGGCGGCCTGTTCGTCGTCCGGGACGACATGCTCGACCTCGGCGCCACCTACCAGTTCGTGGTGCTCGCGAGCGAGTACGCCACCGAGCGCGGCGCCTTCCAGCGCGACTTCTTCTCGTTCGGCGCCTCCCACCGGGTGCCGCGCAACCTGTACATGCTGGACGGCCCCGACCCCGAGCAGGCCGTGTGGCGCGAGGCCTGGGCCATCGGGGGCTGGCGCGCGGGCATCGTGGTCGGATTCTACCTCTGGGTCGGCGGCCTGTTCGCCGCCCGACGGTGGATGAGCGGATCGATGCCCCGGCTCCAGCGGCTCCACGTGACCACCATGGCAGCGTCGTTCTTCGTGCTGGGCCTGTGGCTGCATGTTCAGCCGTCGATCACCCAGCTCCTCACGCTTGTTGGCAGCACGAAGACGGGGTGGTCGTGGGACCTGTACCTGTCCGACCCCACCCTGTTCGTGTCGTGGATCGGCATCGCCGTGCTCGGCATCGTGTGGGGCCGGGGCACCTTCTGCGGCTGGCTCTGCCCGTATGGCTCGCTGGCCGAGCTGCTGTTCAAGCTCGGACGGAAGGTCGGAATCCCCGAGCTCGAGTTCTCCGACGCCATCCACGACAAGGCCCGCTACCTCCGCTACCTCGTGTTCGGCGTGCTGCTCGCAGCGTTCTTGTACAAGGCAGAGCTCGGCGAGGTGATGGCCGAGGTGGAGCCGTTCAAGTCCACCTTCTTCGTGCCCCTGTGGACCCGCCACTGGACGCTCGTGCTGTGGTGGACCGTGCTCGCCGTGTGGTCCGCCACCACCTTCCGCCCGTTCTGCCGCTACATCTGCCCGCTGGGCGCCGCCCTGGCCGTGCCGTCCACCTTCCGGCTCTCCGGCCCCTACCGCCGGGAGTTCTGCACCAAGTGCACCATCTGCGCGAAGGGCTGCGAGCCCCGGGCCATCCGCCCCGACGGCAGCATCGACCCGCGGGAGTGCCTGAACTGCTGGGAGTGCGAGGCCAACTGGCGCAACGATGAGGTGTGCCCGCCGCTGGTGCGCGCCAAGCGTGGGCTGAAGAAGAAGGCGAAGGTCTCATGATCGCCCTCCTCGCCGGCGCAGCGCTCGCGGCGGAGTGGGTGGTGGGCGTGGATGCGCCGTCGCTGCAGGCCGCGATCGATGCCTCGGCCCCCGGCGACACGGTGGTGCTCCCAGAGGGAGACTGGCCAGGGCCAGCCCGGGTGGACCATCCCCTCACGGTGGAGGGCCGCGGCGGCGTGCTCATCGGTGGCGTGGGAACGACCCTCA